>CAYWON010000193.1:0-11019 GCA_964459885.1 uncultured Archangium sp. | reverse complement strand
CGCTGCTCGAACAACTACGGCCCCTACCAGTTCCCCGAGAAGCTGATCCCGCTCATGGTGGCCAACGCGCTCAACGACAAGCCGCTGCCTGTGTACGGCGACGGCACCAACGTGCGCGACTGGCTGCACGTCGAAGATCACTGCGCCGCGCTGACGCTGGCCTTCGAGAAGGGCAAGAAGGGCGAGGTCTACAACATCGGCGGCAACTCCGAGCGGCAGAACATCCAGATCGTCAAGGCGATCCTCTCGGCGCTGGGCAAGCCCGAGTCGCTCATCAAGTACGTCACCGATCGCCCCGGCCACGACAAGCGCTACGCGATCGACGCGTCGAAGATCAAAGCCGAGCTCGGCTGGGCGCCGTCGTACGTCTTCGAGAAGGCGCTCGGCGAGACGGTGAAGTGGTACGTCGACCACCGCCCGTGGTGGGAGCGCATCACGTCGGGCGCGTACCAGTCGTACTTCGACACGCAGTACGCCGCGCGGCTGAGCTGATGGCGATGCGCGTCGTCGTCACGGGAGCCAACGGGCTGGTCGGTGGCCGCCTCACGCGGCTGCTCGCCACGCAGGGCCACGAGGTGATCGCGTGGGGTCGTGGGGCTGCGCGCAGTGCGATGCCCGGAGCGCGCTACGTCTCGCTCGACCTCGTCGACGCCGACGCGGTGACGCAGGCGCTGCGCGAGACGCGCCCCGACGTCATCATCAACCCCGCAGCGATGACCGACGTCGATGGCTGCGAGCGAGACCCGCTCGGCGCCTGGGCGGCGAACGTCGACGCACCCGCCACGCTCGCGCGCGGTGCGCGGGAGTTCGGCGCGCACCTCGTGCACGTGTCGACCGACTACGTGTTCGACGGCGACGCGGGCCCCTACGACGTCGACGCCACGCCCAACCCGCGCGGCACCTACGCGGTCAGCAAGTACGCCGGCGAGCTCGCGCTGCGCGCGCTGCTGCCGAAAGACGCGTGGACCATCGCGCGTACCGCCGTCGTCTATGGCTGGCCCTCGACCGGCAAGAACAACTTCGGCTCGTGGTTGCTGTCGACGCTGGGCGCCGGCAGGCCCGTCAACCTCTTCAACGATCAGTGGGTCTCGCCGAGCCACGCCGACAACGTGGCCGCGATGCTGGCGGAGCTCGCGACCAGACGGCTCGGCGGCGTCTGGCACACGTCTGGAGCCGAGGTGGTCGACCGCGTCACCTTCGGTCTTCGACTGTGTGAACGTTTCGGGTTCGACCCGGCACTCATCAAGCCCAGCAGCATGGCCCAGGTGAACCTGCCCAGCCCCCGCCCCGCCCGCAGCGGCCTCGTCGTGACGCGCACCAGCGCGGCCTTGACGCACCAGCCGCTCGGCCTCGACGCGTCGCTCGCGGCGCTCCACGACGAATACAGAAAGAGCCCTCCATGAAAGGCATCGTCCTCGCCGGAGGTTCCGGCACGCGGCTGTACCCGCTGACGCGCGTGGTCTCGAAGCAGCTCCTGCCGATCCACGACAAGCCGATGGTCTACTACCCCATCAGCACGCTCCTGCTGGCGGGCATCCGCGAGATCCTCATCATCTCGACGCCGCAAGACCTGCCGCGCTTCCGCGAGCTGCTCGGAGATGGCTCGCAGTGGGGCGTGTCGTTCTCGTACGCCGAGCAGCCAAAGCCTGATGGCCTCGCGCAGGCGTTCATCATCGGCCGGGAATTCGTCGGCGACGACACGGCCGCGCTGGTGCTGGGCGACAACATCTTCTTCGGCGACGGCTTCAGCACCATGCTGCAGCGCGCGGCGAAGCTGACGAAGGGCGCGACGGTGTTCGGCTACCAGGTGCAAGACCCCGAGCGCTACGGCGTGGTGGAGCTCGACGCGACCGGGAAGGCGCTCAGCATCGAAGAGAAGCCGAAGGCACCGAAGTCGAACTACGCCGTCACCGGCCTGTACTTCTACGACAACGACGTCGTGCGCATCGCGAAGGACATCAAGCCCTCGGCGCGCGGCGAGCTGGAGATCACCTCGGTCAACGAGGCGTACCTCAAGCGTGGTGACCTCACCGTGGAGGTGATGTCGCGTGGCTTCGCGTGGCTCGACACCGGCACGCACGAGTCGCTGATGCAGGCCTCGCAGTTCATTCATGTCATCGAGTCGCGCACCGGGCTCAAGGTGGCGTGCCTCGAGGAGATCTGCTGGCGCATGAAGTACATCGACGACGCGCAGCTCGAGAATCTGGCCGAGCCCATGAAGAAGAACGAGTACGGGCAGTACCTCCTGTCACTGCTGCGGAAGCGCTGACGTGAACGTCGACACCACGCCGATCCCCGGGTTGTTGCTGGTCACGCCGAAGGTCTTCGGCGACGCGCGCGGGTTCTTCCTCGAGACGTTCAACGCCGAACGCTACGCGCCACACGGCATCACCGGCCCCTTCGTGCAGGACAACTGGAGCCGCTCGACCAGGGGCACGCTGCGCGGCCTTCATTTCCAGAACCCCAACCCGCAGGGGAAGCTCGTCAGCGTGGCGCGCGGCGCGGTGTACGACGTGGCGCTCGACGTACGCGTGGGCTCACCGCACTTCGGCCAGTGGTACGCCGTGGAACTCTCGGAGGCGAACAAGCGCCAGCTGTGGATTCCGCCCGGCTTCGCGCACGGGTTCTACGTGCTGTCAGATGAGGCCGACTTCACCTACAAGTGCACCACGCTGTACGCCCCTTCCTGTGAGCACTCCGTCCTGTGGAACGACCCGAAGGTAGCGATCGACTGGCCGACCCGGGCCCCACTGTTGTCGACGAAGGACGCCGCGGCACCGACGCTCGACGCAGCGCAGGGGCTGCCAACATACTGAAGCAGCGGTGGGCCTCGTTCTGGAGTTGGGCGCGGCGACCGTTCTACATCGCGCTCGGCAGCCGCCTGGCGCTGGCGGTGTTCGGGTACCTCGTGGCCACCCGGCACGCACGTCAGGCGTACCCCGACATCCCGCACCGGCCCTACCTCGACCCGTGGTTCCGTTGGGACGCCGGCTGGTACATGAGCATCATCCGGCAGGGGTACTCGCTGCACGAGCCGGTACCAGGGCAACACAACACGGTGTTCTTCCCGCTGTACCCCATGTTGTCGCGTGGCGTGGCGTGGCTCTTCCAGACAGACCCCATGTGGGGCGCCTTCCTGGTGTCCAACGTGTGCTTCATCGCGGCGGCGTTGGTGCTCTACCGCTGGGTCTCCGAGCAGTGGGACCGGCGTACCGCGCTGTCGACGGTGTTGCTGCTCTCGACCGCCCCGCACGCCTTCTATTTCAGCGCCGGCTACACCGAGTCGGTCTTCTTGCTGATGTGGGTGGCGGCGTTCTACGCCGCGCACCGACGGGCCTGGTTCACCGCGGCGGTCTTCATCGCGCTGTCCGGTGCGACGCGCCTGGTGGGCGTGGTGGCCATCGCCGGGGTCGGGTTGGTGGCGCTGGAGCAGGCGAATTGGTCGCTCAGGAAACTCTCGCCGCGCGTCCTGTGGTTGGCGCTCGGCGTGACGGGGCTTCTGGGCTTCGCGGCGTTCCTGCACTTCCAGTTGGGCAACGCGTGGCTCTTCACTGGAACAAGCGACGTCGCTGGCTGGGGCAAGGAACGCGCGAGTTGGGAACACTTCGTCAACGCCTTCGGCGTGGCGCTCAACCCGGTGGCTTGGCGGAGCGGCCACGTCGACATCGCCAACACGACGCACCTCATCCTGCTCACCCTCGCAACCGTTGTCGCCGTCACCTCTCGCAAGCGCATCGGGCTTGCGCTGGTGATCTTCTCGCTGCTGACGCTCGGCGTGTACTGGCGGGTGTGGTTCTCAGCGTCGCGCTACGTGCTGACGCTGTTCCCGCTCTACGTATCGATGGCCGTGCTGCTGCGGCGCCGGCCGTTCGCGCTCCAGGCGCTGCTCCTGTTCGACACGCTGCTCCTGGGTCACTTCACGTGGCTCTACAACATTCAAGATTGGGTCTCGTAGCGCGAGGCCGCGTCTCAACTCGCGGACTGGCGCAAACGGCAACCCTTCAGAAACACGCTCGGACGGGTGGCAGAGTGTGTGCATCCACCTACCTTCGGGAGGCAGCACACAATGGAACTCTGGCGAGTGCGGAAGGCGTACCGGCAGTTGGCGGTGAGGCTGCGGAGATCACCGATCGCGATGACCGACGTCGAGCAGCAGGCGGAGATCGCGGTGGTGCAGATGTTGAGCGAAGGCGATCGCATCGAGACCGAGCTGGCGGTGCTGCGCCACACGCGCAGGTCCGCGCGCGCACGGCTGCGCCGACTGCGTGAGCGCCTCGAAGGCATGGGCGTGCTCAAGACGCGTCCACCCAGCCTCGTGCGCCGGCCCGACGAGCTCGCTGCGCAGGAACTCCACGGCACGCTCCTCGACGGCGGCTGGCACGACCTCGCGAGCATCGTGGTTCAGGTGCAGCGCGAAGTGCTCCACCTCGACCGCCGCATCGACGACACGCGCACGCGGCTGCAACGCCTCAACGACACCGCGCGCGCTCTCTTCGATCACCTCGTGCGCTTCGCTGATTCGCTGCGCGGCCAGTTGGTGCACTGACCGTCACGGCTTCTCGCCGACCACGATCATGTTCGTCGCTGGCCACGGCAACCGTGCGCCAGCGTCGTCGAGCAGCTCGACCTGCCCCTCGTAGCGGTGCTTCACGATCCACCCGTTCGCGTACTCGCTCAGGTGCTTCGCCACGAAGCCGGCGCGCTCCAGCGCCCTGCCCCACTCGCGCAGCGTCAGCGGGCCGAACTCCTCGTGCACCTCGATGTGCCAGTTCTTGAGGTAGTCCTTCTTGCAGAGGAACTCGTTGGCGTCGTGCGACGAGAGCCGCACGGTGTCGGCGCCCAGCCGCTCGAACTTCGCGCCGCGGCCGTGACAGAACTCACGCGCGAAGCGCTCAAAGCGCTCGTTGAGCGCGCCATCGAGCCAACGCAGCCGCCACGTCGCCGGCTCCGGGCTGACGCCGTCACGAATCAACACCCGCCCACCCGGCTGCAGCTCTTCGAAGCAGTTCGACAACGCGCGATCGATCTCCGCGCGTTGGTAGTTCGAGTACGAGTGCACCTCGTGCATCACCGATGAGTAGATGACGGTCGACGCGCTGCCCGGCGCCACGTTGCGCTCGATGATGTTCCCGAACACCAGCGCCACATCTTCCGTCGCGTAGGTGTTCTCGTCGCACAGCCGAAGGAACTCGCGCGACAGGTCCACACCCACCAACCTGGAGGTCGGAAAGAGCCGCGACAGCTCCACCAACAGCTTCCCGGTACCGCAGCCCTTGTCGACGACACACCCCGGCTTCACCCAGCGAATGAGGTCTTCCAGCTTCTGTACCAGCGACGCGTCCATCTGCGCGCCGTACGAGAGGAAGTCGCGGAAGTGGCCCAGCTCGCCGTCATCATTGAGCAGCGTCTGTCTGAAGATGCCGCGCAGCGACTCCACGACGGCGGGTCGGTTCAGCACCTCACGAGCCTCAGGCGACGCGGCGTCCTCCCAGCCCTTCCCGTCCACCACGCGCTGCACCAGCTCGTGCGGCGTCAGGCCGCTGATCTCCTGCGTCACGATGGTGAAGCCGCCCGCTCGGAACAGCGCGTCGACGTCGCGGTTCGCCGAGAACAGCAGCGTGTTGCCGGGCGCGAGCTCCACGCCGAGCTGGCCGCGCACCTGCGCGATGACGTGCTCGACCCACTGCGTGGAGTCGGGGATGTCGTCGATGCGCACCACCTCGAACGGCTTCCCGCTGCGCGCCAACGCGGGCTTCAACATCGCTTCGCGGGTCGTGACGTCGAGCGGGTTGCGGCGGGTGCCCGACTGGTTGGCGCTGGTGACGATGCACACGATGCGTTCGACCGGCGCGGTGGCGAGTGAGGCGAGCCAGTCAGACTGCGACTTCGTGACCGCGTGAAAGCGACCCAGCAGCAGCGCGTGCATGACGCGCGAGCCTACTTCTTGTGCGCGTCCACCACCGACGGGAGTTCAGGCAACGGCTTCGCGGCCTCCGGCGCGGGCGGCGCCTTGAAGTCGATGGTGCCGATCTTCGTTTCCATGTCGTACTCGCCGATGGCCGCGTCGAGCAGCACGTAGCCGGCCTTCTCGATGGCCTGACTGGTCGCGGGCGTGAAGCCCTCTACGTACAGCACGAGCGCCAGCTTCCCCGGGCGCTCATCGGGCGCCGAGGTGAACTTCACGTCAGCGGCCGCGAGCTTCAGCGCGCCCAACTGCATCTCGAAGCCCGCAACGTGCTTCCGCGGTCGAAAGGCGATGACCTTCATGCCCGGCACCTGACCGGCCGCAGCCGTCAAACGCTTCACGTCGGCGAAGCGGCCCTCGATGCCATCGGCGCTGATGATGAACTCGAACGGGTCGGTGCCCACGCCCAGCTCGAACACCAGCCCTGGCGCTGCCTTCTGCAGCTCGGCCGAGAGCGCGTCGGCGATCGGCTCCTGGCCGGTGCGGATCTCCTTGAGCTCTTCGGTGTGCGCGCGAACCCAGTCCCAGAACGCGGCGTCGGTGGTCGCGACGTCTTTTTTGCAGCCACCGATGACGACCAGCAACAGCAGCGCGAAGCGACGCATTCAGCGCCTCTTGAAGCGGTAGACGGTCGCCGGCTTCGACGCCGTGATGCGCTTGCCCGGCGCCTGCTCGATGAGGCCGTCGTCGACCATGCGGTTGAACTTCCGGCGGAAGTTGCCGGGGTCCATCTCCTTGTCGAGCACGATGGAATACACGTGCCGCAGCTCGGGGATGGTGAAGGTCAGCGGCACGAGGTCGAACGCGATGCCCGAGTACTCGAGCTTGCCGCGCACGCGCGCGAGGCCGGTCTCGATGATCTCGCGGTGATCGAACCCGAGGTCCGCCTTCTTGAGCGACTCGACGGTCATCCACTGCGCGGTGCTGGCGTCGCCGCCGGCCTTCACGAACGGCGCGAGGTCGGGGCGCACCAGCGCGAAGTACGTCACCGTGATGACGCGCATGCGGGGATCGCGGCCCGCGCGACCGAACGTGTACAGCTGCTCGATGTGCACGCGGTCGGGCTCGAGACCCGTCTCTTCTTGCAGCTCGCGGCGCGCGGCGGCGTCGAGATCCTCGCCCTGGTCTTTCGCCGACTCGCCCACGCGCACGAAGCCTCCGGGCAACGCCCAGTCACCCTTGAACGGGTGCTCCTGCCGCTTCACCAGCAGCACACGCAGCTGCGCGTCGATGATGGTGAAGATGACGAGGTCCACCGCGACGGAAGGCCGCGGGTAGTCCTTCGCCCGGTAGCGCTCGAGGAACTGGCGCTCGTCGGCGCTGTCCCGTCGCGCGGAGCTCACTTCTTCCCCTTCTTCGCCGCGGGCTTCTTCGCTGCCGCCTTCTTCTCGGTCGGCTTCTTCTCAGCCTTCTTCGCGGGCGCGGCCTTCTTCGCCTTTTCGACGAGCGCGCGCGCAGCGGCGACACCGTCTGCCTCCGGAGCCTTCTTGGCAGCGGGCGCCTTCTTCGGCTTCGCCGACTTCGCAGCCTTGGCGGCCTTCTTGTCGCCGCGCGCCTTCGCCTTGGCCTGACCTTCCGGAGACGCCATGTACTCACGGCGCTGCGCGAGCAGCTCAGAGGCGCGATCGGCGGTCAGCTCCGAGTGATCGTCACCCTTGCGCAGCGACGCGTTGGTCTCGCCGTCGGTGACGTACCAACCGAACCGGCCTTCCTTGAGCTGGATGTCCTTCCCGCTCGCGGTGTCCTTACCGACGATGATGGCGGGCTTCGCCGGTCCGCGGCCGCGGAACTGCTTGGGCTGCTTGAAGATCTCCACGGCCTCCTGGAGCGTCATCGTCAGCAGCTTCGCTTCGTTCTCGACGCCGAGGTTACGGCTGTCCTTGCCCTTGGTGATGTACGGGCCGTAGCGACCGTTCTGCGCGGTGATCTCCTCACCGTCGTCAGCCGTACCCAGCACGCGCGGCAGCTGCAGCAACTCCAGCGCCTGCTCCAGCGTCGTGGTCTCCGGCTTCATCGTCTTGAAGAGCGACGCGGTCTTGGGCTTCGAGTCGTCGGAGACCTCTCCCAGCTGCACGTACGGCCCGAAGCGACCGTTCTTCGCGTACACGTTGAGGCCGGTCGCCGGGTCGACGCCGATGGGCGTGTCACCCTTGGGCGCGGCGAGCAGCGCCTCGGCCTTCGCGACCGTCACTTCGTCGGGCGGAATGGCGTCGGGCACCGACACCGTGTCTTCACCGCGCTTGATGTACGGCCCGTAGCGGCCCGGCTTGACGACGATGCCGCTCTCTTTGCCGCCGATGTAGATCGAGTTGATCTCCGCGGCGTCGATGTTCTCGAGGTTCTGCGTGACGAGCTTCTTGAGGCCCGCGCGCTTGCCGTCTCCGAAATAGAAGTCCTTCAGGTAGACGACCTTCTCGCGCTCGCCGCTGGCGATCTGGTCGAGGTCCTCTTCCATCTCCGCGGTGAACGCGAGGTCGACGAGGTCGCCGAAGTGCTTCTCCATCAGCTTCACGACGGCGAAGGCTTCCCAGTTGGGGATGAGCGCCTGACCCTTCTTCCAGACGTACTTGGCCTGCAGCGTCCCCATGATCGACGCGTAGGTCGACGGGCGGCCGATGCCGAGCTCTTCGAGCTTCTTCACCAGCGACGCTTCGGTGAAGCGCGCCGGCGGCGACGTGGTGTGGCCGAGCGCCTCGAGCGCGGAGACCGGCACCGTGTCGCCTTCCTTCAGCTGCGGCAGCGGCGATTCTTGATCGTCGGTCTTCTCGCCGCTGTCGTCGGTGCTCTCGACGTACGCGCGCAGGTAACCGGGGAACGTGATGGTGCGGCCGCTCGCCGAGAACTCGACGGCCAGGCCGCCGGCGTCGGCCGCGAGCTTGAGCGACACCGACTCACCTTCGGCGTCGTTCATCTGCGAAGCGAGCGTGCGCTTCCAGATGAGCTCGTACAGCTTGAGCTCCGCGGAGCCGAGCTCCCCGGCCAGCTCCGTCGGCGTGCGGAACGCTTCACCCGCGGGGCGAATCGCTTCGTGGGCTTCCTGCGCGTTCTTCACCTTGCGCGAGTACTGGCGCGGGGCGTCCGGCAGGAACTGCTTGCCGAACAGCTCGGTCACCTGCGCGCGCGACGCGTCGAGCGCCGTCTGAGACAGGTTCGTCGAGTCGGTGCGCATGTACGTGATGTAGCCGCGCTCGTAGAGGCCCTGCGCCACGCGCATCACCTGCTGCGCGCTCATGCCCAGCTTGCGGCCACCTTCCTGCTGCAGCGTGGACGTCATGAACGGAGGCTTGGGCGAGCTGCGGTACGGCCGCGTCTCCAGGCTCTTGACGGTGAAGCTCTTGCCTTCGAGGCCGGCGGCGATGGCGCGCGCTCTGGCTTCGTCGACCCACGTGACGTTGGCCGACTCGAGCTGGCCCTGATCGCTGAAGTCCTTGCCGCTCGCGACGCGCTGCCCGTTCACCGACCACAACGTCGACTCGAACGCCGGCGTCGTCGGGTGCCTGGCGTTGACGTCCCAGTACGACACAGAACGGAAGTTCATCCGCTCCAGCTCGCGCTGCACGATGAGGCGAATGGCCGGCGACTGCACGCGGCCAGCCGAGAGGCCGCCCTTCACCTTGCGCCACAGCACCGGCGAGACCTCGTAGCCGTACAACCGGTCCAACGTGCGGCGCGTCTCCTGCGCGTCGACGAGGCCCATGTTGAGGTCGCGCGAGTTGTCGACGGCTTCCTGAATCGCGCGCTTGGTGATCTCGTGGAACACCATGCGGCGCACCGGCACCTTCGGCTTGAGCTGCTGCTCGAGGTGCCACGCGATGGCTTCACCTTCGCGGTCTTCGTCGGTGGCGAGGTAGAGGTCGCTCGACGACTTGAGCGCTTCTTTGAGGCCACGAATGACCTCGGGCTTCGTCACCTCGTAGGTGAGCTTGAAGTCGTTCTCGACGTCGACGCAGAGGCCGGTGGAAGGGAGGTCGACGACGTGACCAACCGACGCCATCACCTTGAACTTGTCGCCCAGGAACTGGCCGATGGTCTTGGCCTTCGCCGGAGACTCGACGATCACGAGAGGCTTGGATGCCATGAGGGCGGGCTCGCTACTTTCTTTCGAAGTGGAAGGTCAACAAGTTACAGCGACGCAATTCCGATCACGCGCGCGAACGGAACCGATCTGTCGCTTCGATCAGCTCGTGGAGAATTCCCGGCTCATGCGCCGCGTGCCCCGCATCTTCGACGATGCGCACGTCGGCTTCCGGCCACGCACGATGCAGCGCCCACGCTGATTCCATCGGGCACACCACGTCGTAGCGGCCCTGCACGATCACGCCGGGGATCTGCTTCATGCGCGCGATGTTCGCCGGGTTCAGCAACGCCTTCTCGCCCGTCACCCAGCCGCCGTTCACGAAGTAGTGGCACTCGATGCGCGCGAACGCGTCGGCGAACGCGTCTTCACCGGTCTTCGAGAGGTACGACTCGTTCGGCAACAGGTAGCTCGTGCGGCCTTCCCACTGGCTCCACGCGCGCGCCGCTTCGGAGCGCACCTTCGCGTCGGGGCTGGTCAGCCGGCGGTAGTACGCACCGACGAGATCGCCGCGCTCCGCTTCGGGGATGACCGCGAGGTACTTCTCCCACGCGTCGGGGAACAGGTGGCTGGTGCCGTCCTGGTAGAACCAGTCGATCTCCCACTTGCGCAGCAAGAAGATGCCGCGCAGCACGAGCTCGGTGACGCGCTGCGGGTGCGTCTGCGCGTACGCCAACGCCAGCGTGCTGCCCCACGAGCCGCCGAAGACCTGCCACCGCTCGATCTTCAGGTGGGTGCGCAGCAGCTCCATGTCGGCGACGAGGTGCCACGTGGTGTTGTGCTCGAGCGACGCGAACGGCGTCGACTTGCCGCAGCCGCGCTGATCAAAGAGGACGATGCGGTACGCGGAAGGATCGAAGAAGCGACGCTGCTTGGGCTCGGTGCCGCCGCCCGGGCCGCCGTGTACGAACACCACGGGCTTGCCGTTCGGGTTGCCGCTCTCTTCGAAGTACAGCTCGTGGCCGTCGCCGACCTGCAA
>CAYWON010000192.1:0-11285 GCA_964459885.1 uncultured Archangium sp. | reverse complement strand
GTTCGTCGTCGGCTACTTCGACGCGTTGGCGGGCGGCGCGTCGCGCACCTCGAAGCGCATCTCGTCAGCGGTGGCCTGGATCTCTGGCGCGTACATCGCCTCGAAGCGCGCGGGCAGGGCTGCGAACCGGCCCGGCACTTCGGCGCGCAGCTCGTAGCTCAGCTTCGTGACGCCCACTGGAATCGACGGGAGGAACATCGCCACGCGGTCGGTGCGCAGCTCGGCGTGCGCGCACTGGTAGTTGCACACCGCCGGGCCCGACGTGAGCTGCACGGCCTCGAAGCCGGCGGGCTTCAGGTCTTCCAGCATCACGAACTCCACCGCCTTGTTCGCGGTGACCTCGAGATCGACGCGCACCCGCACGCCCGACTTGACGGGCATGCCGTACTCGGCGCTCACCGGCACTTTTGCGTCGGTGCTGGGCTTGCCCAGCATCGTGTACGTGCGCTTCACCTTCACGTCGCCGCCTACGCCGCGGATGAAGTCGTTCATGTTGAACACGTCGAGCTGCGCGCCGAAGTAGCCCGTCGCCGCGCCGCCATCGTGGCTGATGGTGACGACGTTCTTCCCGGGCGCGAAGGCGGTGTCGCTCAGCGTCACCGGCGCCGTGAGGTCGAGGCCGCCCTTCGTGTAGCGCACGCGCTGCACTTCCTTCCCGTTGACCGAGATGACGAACGTGCCCGCGCGCGCGCCAGCGTTCTCGCGCCGCGCGAGGTCGGCGAGCGCGTAGATGGCGAACGCGGTGTCGCGCGTGGTGCGCCACTTGCCGCCGTTGCGACGCAAGACGAGGAAGTCCGTCAGCGGCGCGATGAGCGGCGACTTCAGGTCGTAGCGGGCGTACGCCATCAGCGTGAACGCGGTGGCTTCGATGGCGGCCGAGGTGCTCCACGCGTCGTTGGCGTCGCCGACCGAAGCGTCAGGGCGCGCCTGCGCGGCCTTCACCACGTCGTCGAGGTTCTCGACGGCCACGCGGGCGCGCGCGTCTTTCACGTGCAGCAGCGAGAGCGCCAGCTGTGCCCGGGCTCGCGGCGTGAGCTGCGTGCGGCGCGCGTACACGGTGTCCAACGCGGCCTTCGGCGCGCCGCCCGTGCTGGCCAGCGCGTACACCGCGTACGCGTGCGTCTCGGGCGAATCGAGCGCCGCGCCGAGGTTCTTCACCAGGTACTCGCGGCCGCGCGTGATGACGGCCGCGCGCACGTCGAGCCCGGCGGACTTCGCGAGCGAGAGCGACGACACCACGTACGCCGTCATCCACAGGTTGGTGTTGTCGCTCTGCCACCAGCCCCAGCCGCCGTCGGCGTGCTGGAAGTTGTAGAGCCGCTCGAGGCCCTGCTGCGTCATGTCGTCGAGGTTCGCCGGCACGCGCGACGCCGGCAGCCCGAGGTCCTTCACCGCGCGCCGCGCGATGGTGGCCGGCACGAAGCGCGACAACGTCTGCTCGACGCAGCCGTACGGGTACTGCGCGAGGTATGGCAACCCGTCGAACATCGCCGACAGCAGCGTGGGCGTGAGGTTCAGCTCCAGCTTCGTCAGCGACGCCTTCCTCTTCTCGGGTAGCTCGAACTCGACACTCTGCGTGTCCTTCACGCGGCCCGTGAAGAACTGCCGCTGCGCCGAGCCGTGCACGAGGGCGGGCAGCGTCCACTGCATGCCGTCGGTGGCGCTGCCGGCGCGCACGGTGGCGCGCAGCTGCCGGTCGCCCAGCGCGACCACCTTGAACTTCGCGTCGACGCGCTGCACCTGCTCGGGCTCGACGCGCACGTTCACCTTCGTCGGCGTCAACGCCTTGAAGCCGTCGGCGCTCAGGTTGACCTCGACGTCTGCGGCCTTCGGCAGGTGGCTCTCGACGAGCGCCGAGATGACGACCTCGTCGCCCTCGATGAAGAAGCGCGGCGCCTGCAGGCGCACCATCAATGGCTTCGCCGTCTTCAACTTCGTCGAGCCCTGGCCGACGTGAGGGCCTTCGGTGACGACGGTGGCGACGGCCTTCCACGAGGTCAGCGAGTCCTTCAGCTTCACCGACTGCGTCAGCGTGGTGCCCAGCTTCGCTTCCAGCTGCGGGAACCACCCGGCCGAGGTGCTGAAGTCGCTGCGCACCTTGATGGGGTCAGCGCCGCCGCGGTCTTCATCGCCGCCGGGCGCCTGCTCTCGTTCGGCTGACTTCTTCGACTTCTCTTCAGCAGGCGCGTCGTCGAGGGCGCGACCTCGAGCGACCGATGGCGCTGGCGCGGCGGTCTCGGCGGCGGCGTCCTTCGGTGACGCGTCCGGCGTCGGCCCCGCGTTGTCGCGGCGCTGCGGCTCGGGCTTCGTCGTCGGTCGCGCGCGGTGGTGCCGGTAGTCCTGCGAACTCTGGGTGCGCACCATGTGCTGTCGGTTGGTGCGGCCGATGAAGCTCAAGAAGTCCGTCTTCTCGGGCGCGATGGCGAAGATGGACTCGTCCACGATGGTGAGCGCGGTCTCGCTCGCGAGGTTGGGCGCGCCCGTGGTCTTGATGGACGCCGTCACCTGGCTGCCCGGCTCCGACGACGCGCGGCCGAAGTCGACCGACACGCCGAACTCCACTTCGCTGCCCCGCGCGCGCACCGGCACCATGCGCTGCTGGACGTAGAGGTCTTCGACGCGCACCGCCGAGAGCCAGCCGTTGGGCGCGACGTCTGCGGGCATCGGCAGCTCGACGAAGCGCGCGCGGCCCTTCAGCTCCACCATCTTGAGGAGCGCGATGCTCTCGGCTTCGAGCGCCAGCAGCGCGTGACCGCCGGGGCGGTTGCCGGCCACCAACACGCGCAGCGGCTGGCCCACGTTCAGCGGCGCGCGGTCGACGAGCAGCTGAAAGCCGGGGCCCGGCACGATGGGTTTGCTGTCGCTGGTGAGCCAGAGCTCCGTCGACGCCAGCACCTTCTCTGTCGTCTCGCTGCCGTCCAACACCTCGACGCGCGCGCGGCCCACGACGTCGGCGTCCAGCATCGCCTTGCCCACGCCGTTGACCAGGCGCGTGCGCACTTCCATCACGCGGTGCGCGCCGCCGTCGTCGCTCAGGCGCATCAAGCGCACCACCACGTCGGGGTTCGCCGCGCGCCCGTTGGCGTCTTCGCTGCGCAGCGACACCGTGACGCGCTCGCCGGGCCGGTAGAGCAGGTGGTCCGTCTTCACGTCGACGAAGTACGGCGAGGCCGACACCTTGATGGAGCCGTTGCCGTTGATTTCACGCCGCGAGCTGTCGGTGACGAAGACCTGCACGGCGTACTCGAGGTCCTGCTCGGGCGCGGGCATCGCCGGCACTTCGACCTCGGCGGTGCCGTCGCTGCCCGTCTTGAACTGCAGCGTGTGCTGCGCGTAGTTCGGCCGGTAATAGTCGTAACCGTAGCCGCGGTAGCGACCTCGACGCGGGTACTCGTCGTCGTCGTAGCCGTACGGAGAAGACGAGCTCGCTTCATCGGTCGGGTCGTCGGGCCACTTGCCGAACTGGTGTGACCAGCCACGCACGTTCACCAGCGCGCGCCCGTTGGCGTTCGCGACCGCGCCGCCCGAGTAATACGAGGCCTTCACCTTGAAGCGCACCGGTTGCCCGGGCTTCGCCTGGCCCAGCGGCTCGACGCTCACCACGTACTCAGGCGGCTTGTATTCCTCGACGCGGAAATCGAACTGCCGCTGCTGCCAGTACTCACCATCGACCTCGACGATGATGCGCCACGCGCCCAGCGTCGCGTTCTTCGCCAGCGGCACGGCGAGCTGCGCAGTGCCGAAGCGGTTGGTGGTGAGCTGCTTCTTCACGACCTCCTTGCCGGTCGGGTCGAACACGCGCAGCGACGCGTTCTTGCCGCTCACCGGCACCGACGGGCCGCCTTCGCGCGAGCGCAGGAACAGCTTGAGGCCCGCGGTCTCACCCGGCTTGTAGAGCGGCCGGTCGACGAGGACGTAGGCGAGGTTTTCGCGGCTGTACGAGCCCCACCACGCCGCGGCGACGCCGCTCCACGCGAGGTGCGCGCCCTTGCGCACGAACACCAGCTTCGAGTCGTCGTTCTTCTCGTACTTGAACGTCGCGAGGCCGTTGGCGTCGGTGCGGCCGAGCTGCTTCGTGTGTCGACCGTCGTTGTGGTGCTCGAAGATGACGACCTCGGCGTCGGGCTGCGCGGCGCCGGTCTCGACGTCGAACACAGCGACCACCGCCTGCTTGGCGTCGGCCTTCGTCACCACCGCGAGCTGCGTCACCAACGCCCACGCGCGCGACGTCTGCGTGCCGCTCTTCGCCTCGAGCGCGAAGATGCCGGGGCCGACGTCGTCGAGCTCGAAGTTGAGCGTGCCCGGCGCGTGGCGCGAGGGCTCCTTGAGCGTGGTCGTCCAGGTCTTGATGACGGCGCCGCCGAAGGCCGACGGGTCATCGGGCCAGGTGCCAGCAGAGAGCGTGAACGGGTCGGTGCGGCGCAGCGTGAACGAGGTCGTCGTGAGGTTCCGGAAGTTCACCGAGACCTGCGGCTTCATGCCGGGCAGCTCGTTGTTGGGCACATACACAGAGAGCTGCGGCGCGCGGATGTTGCGGGCCGCGTACTCGGCGTTCGAGCGCACGTTGCTGGTGGTCGAGCTGAAGCGTTTGACGACCTCGTCGTAGTGCTCGAGCGCGGCGACGTACTTGCCGTCATTCTCGCGGCGCTGGCCGAGCATGAAGAGCGCGTCGTCGGCGAGGTCGCTGCTGCCCTTGCCGACGTCGAGCAGCTCGGCTTCGCCTTCAGACACCTTCGTGCCGGAGTTCACCCGCGCTTTGGCGCGACGGAAGCGGATGGCCGCGACCAGCTCGGCGGACGGCTCGGTGGCGAGCGCGTCGGCGGCGACCTTCTCGGCGCGCGCGGCGTTCCACGCGTTGTTGTCGAGCTCCCGGAGGACGGCGGCGTCGTAGAGCGAGCGCGCTTCCGTGCCGCGGCGACCTTCGGCGCCCAGCTGCGACTTCAGCGCGGGCGCCATGACGTCAAAGCTGCGCGAGCCACGGTTCCACAGCGCGTGCAGTGCAAGCGCGCGGGCGAAGTCCTTCTCGGCGCCGTCGGCGATCTTCGAGACGTCTTCGCCGCCGGACTTCCCGACCTGCTGACACGCCGCCCAGCGCTTGACGATGGCTTCGCGGTTGGTGGGGTCGGCTTTCACGACCTCGGTGAAGCCGTCACACGCGCGCGAGTACGAGCGCTCGAGCCACGAGCGGTTGGCGTCGTCGAAGCCGGCCGCGAAAGCGGAAGACGCGAGCGTCAGGCTCAGCAGCGCACAGGTGAATCGCATGGAGAGTCCCCCTCGGGTGTAGGCGCGCATGAGACCACGGGAACGCGCGAGGGCCGGGAACGATCTACGCTGCGACGATGTTCAATGGCGCGATGCGGAGCGTGGTGGTGGTGATGTGTTTGTTGGGTGCGGCGACGACGTGGGCGGCCAGCGGCGGCGGCAACGGCGGCCCGGGGTCCTTCGCGTGTGGCCCGCAGAGCTGCGCGGGCTGCTGCCTCCACGGCTCTTGCGTGGACGGCGACGCTGTTTCGGCGTGCGGGGCTGAAGGCATCGTCTGCAAGGTGTGTCGCGACAGCGAGATCTGCAGCAGCGCGTTGTGCGTGCCGGACCAGTCAGGGTGCTCCGCCGTGCCGGCTGAAGCACTCCTCGCGACCGGCGCGCTGGTCGTGTGGCTGCGCCGCCGCTTCAGTCCTTCCCGCTGACGCCCCACAGTTCGAGCTTGCGGTACAGCGTCTTGCGCTCGATGCCCAGCGTGCGCGCCGCGGCGGTCTTGTTGCCGTGCTGCGCCTCGAGCACGCGCAAGATGTACCGCTTCTCGAGCTCTTCCAGCGTCACCAGCTCGCTCGGGTCGTTCGCCGACACCACCAGCCGCGCCGGGCGGTCTTGCAGCAGCTTCTCGGGCAGGTCGTCGACGCCGATCTCGTCGTAGCGCGTGAGCGCCACGGCGCGCTCCATCACGTTCGACAGCTCGCGCACGTTGCCCGGCCAGTCCCACGCCAGCAGTCGCGCGGCCGCCGGCGCTGACAGCCCCTTCACCGTCTTTCCCGCGCGCGCCGCGAACTCACCCAAGAAGCGCTGCGCCAACGGCAAGATGTCTGCGCTGCGTTCCCGCAACGGCGGCAGCGGCACGTTCACCACGTTCACGCGGAAGTACAGGTCCTCACGGAACTCGCCCTTCTCGATGCGCGCGTCGAGGTCTCGGTTGGTGGCGGCGATGATGCGCACGTCGATGGGGTGCTCCGCGCGCGCGCCCAGCGGCCGCACGCGACGTTCTTGCAACACGCGCAGCAACTTGGGCTGCAGCCCCAACGGCATGTCGCCAATCTCATCGAGCAACAGCGTGCCGCCGTTCGCTTCAGTGAAGAGCCCCACGCGCGCTTCCCGCGCATCGGTGAACGCGCCGCGCACGTGACCGAACAGCTCGCTCTCGAGCAGCGTCTCGGGCATCGCCGCGCAGTTGATGGCGACGAACGGGCCGCTGCGGCCGCTGCGCGCGTGAATGGCGCGGGCCAGCACTTCTTTGCCGGTGCCCGACTCGCCGGTGATGAGGATGGAGCTCTGCGACGACGACACGCGACTGACGAGGTCCAGCGCGCGCTGCATCGCGTCGCTCGCGGCGACCAACCCTTCGACGCGCTGACCGCGGCCGACCTCGGTGCGCAGCCGCGCCACCTCGCGCCGCAGGTTGCGGTGCTGCACCGCGCGCTCCAACGCGATGACGATGGTGTCCAGCTTCGCGGGCTTCGAGAGGAAGTCGTAAGCGCCCGCACGAATCGCCGCGACGGCTGTCTCGTAGCTGCCGAAGCCCGTCAGCACGATGAGCGGCGTGTCGGGGTGGCTCTGCGCGACGCGCTCGGCGAACTCCAGGCCGCCGAGGCCCGGCATGTTCAGGTCGGTCAGCACCACGTCGACGTCTTCAGCGTCGAGCTGCGTGAGCGCTGCCTCGGCGCGCTGAGCGGTCACCACGCGGTAGCCGCGCTGCGCGAGGCCCAGCTCCAACGTCGAGGTGAGGTTGGCGTCGTCGTCGACGAGGAGCACGCGACCGCTCATGACGCCCTCATGCCACGAAGCGGGAGGCGCAGGGTGAGCGTGCTGCCTTTCCCCGGCGCGCTCTCGACGCCCAGAAACCCGCCGTGGTCCTCGAGGATGCTGGCGGTGATGGGCAAGCCGAGGCCGGTGCCTTCGCCGACCGCCTTCGTCGTGAAGAAGGGCTCGAGCAGCTGCTTCTTCACGTCGTCGGTCATGCCGACGCCGTCGTCGGTGACGGACACCGTCGCCCACTCGTCTTTCACCTGCGCGCTCACGCGAACGTGGCCGCCATCGCTGCAGGCGTGCAGCGCGTTCACCACCACGTTGGTCAGCGCCTGCTGCAACAGCCCCTCGTCACCGTCGATGCGCACCGGCGCGGGAGACGCGGCCTCGAGCGTGACGCGCCGCCGTCCGGCGAGCGGCTCCACCAGCTCGGTGACGGTGCGCGCGAGGCCGTCGAGCGAGAGGTTGCTGCGCTCCAGCTTCCGCGGGCGCGCGTAGTCGAGCAGCTGGCGCACCAGCTTCGTCACCTGCTCGCTGCACTGCACGATGACGCGCGCGGAGTTCTGCGCCGGGGAGCCCGCGTCGGTGTCTTCGATGATGAGGCCCGCGCGCGCCTCGATGACGTTGAGCGGTGTGCCCAATTCGTGCGCGAGCCCCGACGCGAGTCGTCCCACGCCCGCGAGGCGATCCGCGCGGCGCAGCTGCTCCACCGCCGCGAGGCGCGCAGCGGTCTCACGTGTCGTGGCGTCCTTCGCGTCGCCGAGGCTGCGGCACATCGCGTTCATCTCGTTGGCCAGCTGCGAGAGCTCGTTGTTGCCGGGCAGCGTGAGGTCTGGCTCCAGCTCGCCGCGGCCGACGGCGCGGGCCTTCTCGACGAGCGCGCGCGTGGGCCGCGCCACCAGCCACCACCCGAGCACGAACGCCGCCAGCGCCATGCCCGCTGCCGTCATCACCGCGAGCACCACGGCTGCGTTCACGTGCTGGCGCACCCAGTCGCCCTCGTGCGCCGGCGACTCGGACACCTCGATGGCGCCCGCGGCCTTTCCATCGAGGCGCACCGGCGCGAGCGTGAAGCGACGGGTCGCGCCTTCTGGCGTGGTGCGGCTCGTGGTCCACGCTTCGGTCTCGAGCGCGCTGCAGTGCACGGGCGCTGACGGCGTGTCGACCTCGCCTTCGAGGCACACCCAGCGAATGCGCACGTCACCGGCGTGGCGCGCGGCGGTCTCTGCGACGGTGCGGCGCGCGGCGTCGAGGCCATCGCGCGCGGCGAGCAGCTCCACCGTGTCGGCCAGCGTCGACGCCACGAGGAAGTGCGCGCGGTCCATGTCGTGCTCGAAGTCGGTCTGCGCCTCGTCGAGCTGCCGCAGCTCGTGCAGCGCCAACATCAAGATGACGACGACGAGGTACGCGACGGTGAGCCGGGTGACGAGGCGCATTCACCCGCTTGAGAAACAGCCCCGCGGGCGCGTTTCAAGCCCCGATGCCGAGGCGCAGACCGGACCGTGTCGGAATGACACACCCGCTCTTCATTGTGCGCCGGGCACGCCGTCACCCGACGCGCGTGAGCCGAAACGTGCACGACGCACCTTCGCGCGCGTGAATCTCGACGCGGTCTGACAGCGGCCCCGCGTTGACGGTGCGGAACTCGAGCATGCCCAGGTAGAAGCCGGGCACGTCGCTCACGTCGTTGATCCACACGTCGCTCACGCCGTTGACGCGCTCGGTGATGGTGCACTCGATGAAGTTGGTGCCGGTGCGGAAGTTGTGCGTCAGGCGCTTGAGCGATTGCTCGCGGCCGATCATCCGCCCCACCGTCACCATGACCTTGCCGACCAGCGTCGACGTGAACGACTCGAGCGCGATGTAGGCGATGCGCCGCTGCGCTTCGATGGGCTCGAGGTCGGGGAACAGGTCGCTGCACAGCACCTTCACCGCGCGGCCCCACTTCTCGGCCTCGATCGTCGGCTCGGGCTCGCCGTCGAGGTAAAGCCCGAGGTCGGCGAGCTGAGAGATGCCGTTCGCGGACACACGGCCCCGCGCCACCGAGAGCAGCGCCTCGATGGTCGGCAGCTTCATGAGCTTTTGCGCGTCCCCGGGACTTGCCACGTGCAACCCCAAGGGTAGCCGAGACAGGCCCGTTACTTGCGCCCAGTTTGATGCTGTGCGGATCTCTGTTCGTGCATTTCCTGATCCGTCGCGTGACCTGGGTGGCGTTCTTGAGCCTGGCTGCGGCGTGTGGGTCGTCTTCTGGCGAGTGTGAGCCGGGCAAGTCGTACCCCTGCTACTCGGGCGCGAGCGGCACCGAAGGCGTCGGCGGCTGTCACGCCGGGATGGCGCTGTGCGGCGCGGCGGGCGCGTTAGGCACGTGCGTGGGCGAGTCAGTGCCGCAGCCCGAGCTGTGCGACGGCGCCGACAACGACTGTGACGCGGAGATAGACGAAGGCGTCACCAACGCCTGCGGCGGCTGCACATCGCTGGTCAACGAGCCGGGCGAGGCCTGCCCTCCATGTGGAACGTGGACGTGCAGTGGTCGCGAAGCCGTCGCGTGTACGGGCGGGCGACTCAACAACTGCGGCGCGTGCGGTGAGCCCGACGTCGCGGGCTTGAGCGTCGCGTGCACCAACGACGACGGCTGCGCGGGCATGACGGCGTGCGCCGATGGCGGTGTGAGCACCACCTGCGTGGCGCCGCCGCGGAACAACTGTGGCGTGTGCGGCCTCACCGAGGTGCCCGGCGTCGGAGACGGCTGCACCACCGGCGGCTGCGGCGGCACCTTGAGCTGCAACGCTGCGGGCAACGGCACGGTCTGCGGCGGGCCCGGCCGCAACAACTGCAACGCGTGTGGCCAGCCTGACGTCACCGGCCTCGGCGTGCGCTGCACGTTGTCGGGCCCCGGCTGCGGCCTCACGGCGTGCAACGCGGCGGGCGACGGCACCGAGTGCGTGGCGAGCCAGGTCGACCCCGACGCCGACGGCACCGCCAACCCGTGTGACAACTGCCCCAACCTCGCGAACCCCACGCAGGCCGACGCTGACGGCGACGGCGTGGGCGACGCGTGTGACACCTGCCCGATGACCGCCGGCGCGCCGCAGACCGACAGCGACGGCGATGGCCGCGGCAACGCGTGTGACAACTGCGCCAACGTCGCCAACCCCACGCAGGCCGACAGCGACAACGACGGGCAGGGCGACGCGTGCGACACCGACGCCGACAACGACGGCGTCCCCAACGCGACCGACAACTGCCTCATGGTGGCCAACGCCAACCAGCTCGATGGCGACGGCGACGGTAAGGGCAACGCCTGCGACAACTGCGTCAACGTCGCGAACGCGAGCCAGCTCGACACCGACAGCGACGGCCGCGGTGACGCGTGTGACAACTGCCCGATGGCCGCGAACCCCACGCAGGTCGACGGTGACGGCGATGGCCGCGGCGACGTCTGCGACAACTGCGTGGCCACGGCCAACCTGAGCCAGGCCAACGCCGACAGCGATGCCTTCGGTGACGCGTGCGACAACTGCGCGAGCGTGCCGGGCAACCAGACCGACGCCGACGGCGATGGGCGCGGCGACGTCTGCGACATCGTCATCTCGGAGTTCGCGGCGGCGGGCCCGGGCGGCGCCGATGACGAGTTCATCGAGCTGTTCAACGCGTCGGCGCAGCCGGTGTCGGTCGCCGGTTGGGTCTTGCAGTACGTCGCGCCGAGCGGGAGCGCGCAGACCATCAACGTGTTGCCGGCTGGTGCGTCGGTGCCGGCGCGCGGCTTCTTCCTCATCACCTCGCGCGTCGTGAGCAACGGGTACACCGGCACCACCACGCCCGACTTCGTGGCGCTCACGGGGGCTGGTGCGCCGAAGACGCTCAGTCTCGGCAACGCGGGTGGTGCGGTGCGGCTGGGGCTGCCCGGCGCGACGTCTTCGACGCCGGTGAGCGATCCGCTGTGGAGCGACAAGGCGGGCTGGGGCACCAGCACACACGGTGAAGGTACGTCGACGCCCGCGGGCGGGTGGGGCGGCAGCGCGCCGTACGTGGGCGCGTCGCTCGAGCGAAAAGCGTCAGCGTCGTCGACCGAGGCGTCGATGTCGGGCGGCGAGGCCAACGCAGGCAACGGCCGCGACACGCAAGACAACGCGACCGACTTCGTGCCGCGCGCGATGCGCCAGCCACAGAACACCAGCAGCACGCCCGAGCCATGAAGCCCCCTCTCCCGCGAAGTGGGAGAGCAACCGTGTTCTTCAAGCGGTGAGCTCCAAGGGGGAAGCGGTCCACAA
>CAYWON010000191.1:0-11360 GCA_964459885.1 uncultured Archangium sp. | reverse complement strand
CCAGCTTCCGCGCCGACTCGAGGTCCGCACGAATGCGCGCGATGAACGAGAACTCGCGCTCTTCGATCACTCGGCGGGCCATCTGCAGCAGATCGGTCTCGGCGCCGTAGCGCCACGACGAGTCGCCCGGCTGACGCACGCGCAGCACCACGCCCCAGCGCTCCAGATCGCGGAGCAGCATCGAGACGCCGCCCTTGCTCAGGTGCAGCTCCTTCTCGATCTCTGCGGCCGTCAACGCGACGTCGCGCAGGTACAGCAGCGCCCACACGCGGCCCTGGTTGCGCTTGAAGCCCCAGAACTCGATGACGTTGCCGACAGCATCAATCGCGGCGGTCTCCCACGAGACCTCCGCGCGGTTCCCCTGCCCCGCCGCCCGTCCTGACTCGGCTTGCCAGAGGTAGCCCTTCATGCGGCTCCCTTCAGCGCCATGCCCTGCGCCAGCGCGCGGGCCCACATGATCAGGTTCGCGCCCGACTCGTGCTGCGCGTAGGCCCCGAGCGCGTCGACGGCGGCGTCGAGCTCCTGGTTCATCATCGCGGCGGCCTCATCGAGCGCGCCGGTCACCAGCACCGCGGTGCCGAGCTCCTTGGCCTTGTCGGCGGTCAGCGCGCTCCAGCTCCACGCCTCGGCGATGCGCTTCTTCAGCTTGGGGTCGCGCTGCACGGCGATCAGCGTCGGCAGGTTCATGGTGCGCGACTGCAGGTCGGCGTACTGCGGCTTGCCTTCGTCGGTGCCCGAGATGTCGCGAATGTCGTCGGCCATCTGGAACGCGATGCCGATGCGGCGCCCGAACGCGTCGAAGCGGCGAACGGCGTCTTCGTTGCCCGCGACGATGGCCGCGGCCACGCCGCAGAAGCCGAACAGCGAGCCCGTCTTGCCGGCGCCGATGGCCTTGAGCTCTTCGAGCGGCAGGTCGAGGTTGCCGCGCGCCTGCACTTCGTTGATCGCCGCGCGCGTCATCTCTGAGACGACGGCGAGGCCATGCTGCGCGACGCGCGCGTCGAACTTCGCGAGGCGCAGGAGCGCGTTGGACAGCAGCAGGTCGCCGCCCATGACCGCCACGATGTTGCCCCAGCGGGCGTTCACCGTCGGCTTGTTGCGGCGGTACATGCCGTTGTCGATGACGTCGTCGTGCAGCAGCGACGCGGCGTGAATCAGCTCGGCCGACACGGCCGGGTCGACCAACTTGCCCTCGGGCACGCCCAGCGTGTCGCCGAAGATCTTCACCAGCATCGGCCGCGCGCGCTTGCCCGACTGCAGGCACAGGTGGCGGGCCGCGGCGACGAGCGAGTCTTCAGGCTTCGGCTTCTCGCCACCCAACAGCTCGAGAATCTGCCCCTCGACGACTGACAGGAACGGCTTGAACGCGGCGAACTGGTCCATGCCCGTTCATATAGTTCAAGCCGTTTTGAACTGCATGTCTTCCGTCATTTTCGGCCCCCCGGCGTGACGCCCCCCCGGCGCAAAAGTCGTGTCAGGACCTGGGCGCGGCGTTAACTCGGCGCATGTCCAAGACCATTCTCGTTGTGGGGTACGGCTCCGGCATTTCACACGCCGTGGCCGAGAAGTTCGGCAAGCAGGGCTTCGCTGTCGCCATCGCGGCGCGTAACCAAGACAAGTTGAACGAGGGCGTGAAGAAGCTCGAGGCCGCCGGCATCAAGGCGGTCGCGGTGCGCGCCGACGTCTCTGACGAGGCCGCGGTTCGCAACGCGGTGAAGCAGGCGCGCGCGTCGCTCGGGGAGCTGACCGCGATCCACTGGAACGCGGCGGGCTACGGCGCGGGAGACCTGCTGACGGCGACGGCCGCCGAGCTGCGCGGGACGTTCGACACCGGCATCACCGGCCTCGTCATCGCCATTCAGGAAGCGCTGCCCGACTTGAAGAAGCACAAGGGCGCCGTGCTGGTGACCGATGGTGGCTTCGGCGCGTTCGACGACGGCGTCGACCGCGCGTGCGTCGACTACAAGTCGATGGGCCTGGCGATCGCCAACTCGGCGAAGCACAAGACGGTGCGGCTGCTGAACAAGCGGCTGGCGAGCGAAGGCGTGTTCTGCGGCGAAGTGATGGTGCAAGGCACGGTGAAGGGCACCGCGTGGGACCAGGGCGGCGCCACGCTTGAAGCGGCCGCCATCGCCGAGCAGTTCTGGAAGCAGTTCACCGAGCGCAAAGAGCACCTCGGCGTCGCGCGCTGACGGCGGCGCTCACTCCGCGCGCATCGCTTCGATGGGGTCGAGCTTCGCAGCCCGGGCGGCTGGGTAGATGCCGAACACCAGCCCCACCCCGCTCGACATGCCCAGCGAGAGCACCACCGACCAGACCGGCACCGAGGTGTACAGCCCGAACGTCCACCGGCCGAGGAACGCCAGGCCAAACCCGATGGCGATGCCGATGACGCCGCCCACGAGCGAGAGCACCACGGCCTCGGTGGCGAACTGCATCAAGATGCGGTTCTTCTTCGCGCCCAGCGCCTTGCGGATGCCGATCTCGCGCGTCCGCTCGGTCACCGACACCAGCATGATGTTCAAGATGCCGATGCCGCCGACGATGAGCGACAAGATGCACACGCCGAACGTCGCCGCGGTGACCACGTTCGAGAGATCGTTGAGCGACCTGGCCATCGACTCGTTGGTCGAGGTCTCGAAGTCGTTCTCGTCCATCGGCGGCACTTCGCGGCGCTGACGCATCACGCGCGTCGCCTCTTCCATCGCCTTCTCGAGGTGATCGCGGTCGATGGCCTCGATGCTGACCGACACGCCGCGGCGCTTGCCGTACTGAGACAGGAACGTCGACATCGGCACCAGCACCTGGTTGTCGAGGTTGAACATGCCCATCAACTTGCCGCGGCGTTCCATGATGCCGACCACGGTGTAGGGCCGGTTGCGGAGCCGAACTTCCTGACCGATGGGGTCCAACGACGGGAACAGCTTGTCGGCGACGTCAGGGCCCAACACGGCCACACGACGGCCGTCGAGCTCTTCGGTGTCGTTGAACATGCGGCCGCTGGCCACGGTGATGCCCGACGTCTCGGGGTACTCGACGGTGGCGCCGATGATGAACACCGATGGCTGCGTCTCGGAGTTCGCCGTGCGCACCTTCTGCCCCGGCTGCCACGACGACGCCGCGGTGCGCAGCACGCTGGGGCACTGCTCGGCGATGGCGCGCTTGTCGGCCACGGTGAGCGACTTGCGCCGCGAGATCTTGTTCCAGTCGATGCCGCCGCCGCCGAAGCGGAAGCCCTGCGGCCACTTGTCGATGCGGAACACGTTGGCGCCGAGCTGACTGAAGTCCTTGTTCACCTTGACGCGCAGGCCCTCGAGCAGCGCCATCATGGTCATCACGGTGGCGACGCCGATGACGATGCCGAGCAGCGTCAACATGGTGCGCAGCGGGTGCGCGACGAACGTGCCGAACGCCAGCTTCAGGTTGTCGAAGAGCGCGGAGATCATTCGTCTCTCAACGCCTCGACCGGGTCGAGGTTGGCTGCGCGCGCCGCCGGCCAGATGCCGAAGACCAGGCCCACGAGCGCCGCGAAGCCGATGCCGAAGACGACGGTGCCCGGACGTACAGTCGCGGCGAGCGGCGTCACCAGGCTCACCAACTTCGCGCCGCCGAGGCCGATGAGGGTGCCCATCGCGCCGCCGACGGCTGACACCAGCGTGGCCTCGAGCACGAACTGCGTGATGATGGTGCGCTTCTTCGCGCCGAGCGCGCGGCGAATGCCGATCTCCCGTGTCCGCTCACGCACCGACACCAGCATGATGTTCATGATGCCGATGCCGCCGACCAGCAGCGTGATGAAGCCGATGCCCAACGCCACCGCGTAGAGCGCGCCGGTCAGCTGCTCGTAGGTCGACGCGAGCTGGTCGGGCTTGTTGATGGCGAAGTCGTCGGGCTTCTCGGGCGGCGTCTGGCGCGCGCGGCGCAAGATGCCCACGAGCTGATCTTCGGCCTTGTCGAGCTCTTCGGCGTTGGCGACCTGCACGCCGATCTCGATCGACCGCCGCCCGCGGAAGAAGGCCTTGAAGGTGTTGAACGGCATCACCGCCACGAGGTCCTGGCTCTGGTCGAGCAGCTTCCCTTTCCGCGACAGCACGCCGATGACGGTGAACGGCTTGCCGGCGATGCGCACCGATGACCCAAGCGGGTCGGCGCCGTTCGGAAAGAAGCTGTCAGCGAGATCAGCGCCGATGACGACCACCTTCCGGCGCGACTCGTTGTCGGCGTCGGTCACGAAGCGGCCGCGCGTCACCTCGAAGCCGCTCACCGTGAGGTACTCGGCCGTCGACCCGGTGACGTTGACGAAGTTGAGCGCGCGGTCGAGGAACTCCACGTCGTCAGCGTCGTCGAGGATGGGCACGACCGCGCTGCACAGCGTGCACTGCGCCTTCACCGCTTCGTAGTGCTCGAGGGTCAGGTGTTTGCGGCCGCGAAATTCCCACCAGTTGCCCATCTGCACCCAGGGCTGCCGCGCGACGTAGATCGAATTGCTACCGAGGCTCGCCAGCTGCGCCTGGAAGCTGGTGTCGAGGCCCTGCGTGATGCCGAGGATCGCCAACAGCGTCGCCACGCCGATGCCCACGCCCACCGTCGTCAGCACCGTGCGCAGGCGGTGGTTCGCCAACGACTTGAGCGCGATGCGCGCGCCTTCGATGAAGTCGACGCGGAAGCCCATCGCCTCAGCCCGCCTTCGCCACGTCGAGGTACGCGATCTCCGAGCCCACGCCGTCGCCGATGACCTTTCCGTCAGACAAGCGCACCGCGCGTGGACAGCGGGCGGCGAGCTTCGGCTCGTGCGTCACCAACACGATGGTGTGCCCCGCCTGATGCAGCTCTTCAAAGAGCCGCACGATCTCTTCGCCCGTCGCCGAGTCGAGGTTGCCGGTCGGCTCGTCAGCCAACAGCAGCGAGGGCTCGCCCGCCAGCGCGCGCGCGATGGCCACGCGCTGCCGTTGACCGCCCGACAGCTCCGTCGGCCGATGCGACATGCGGTGATCGAGCTTCACCTTCTTGAGCGCCTCGACCGCGCGCGCGTGGCGCTCCTTCGCGGGCACGCCGCGGTACACCAACGGCAGCTCCACGTTGGCCAGCGACGTCTCGCGCGGGAGCAACTGGAAGTTCTGGAAGATGAAGCCGATCTCCTGATTGCGGATGCCGGCGAGCTCGTCGTCGTCCATGCGCGCGACGTCCTTGCCGTTGAGCCGGTAGGAGCCCGCGGTCGGCGTGTCGAGGCAGCCGATCACGTTCATCAGCGTGGACTTGCCCGAGCCCGACTGACCGATGATGGCGACCCACTCGCCCTTCTCGATGCCGATGCTGACGCCGTCGAGGGCGCGCACCACTTCGCCACCGACGGTGTACTCGCGGTGGATGTCGGTGAGCTCGATCAGCATGTCAGCCGCGCTTCTTGCCCGGGCCACGACCACCGCCAGCCTTCTGCTCTTCGACCAGGTCGCCCTCTTTCAGGTCCTTCGCGAGCGTGCGGTACGGGCCCTCGATGATCTCATCGCCTTCCTGCAGCCCTTCGAGGATCTCCACGTCGGTGTCTGACGAGATGCCGGTCTTCACGCGGCGCGCGTGCACGCGCTTCTCGCTGTCGACCACGAAGACCACCTTGGTGAACTGCTCGCCCTTGCGCGGCGCCGCGATCTTCGCGCCTTCGATGGGCGTGGCCGCGTCGGCCAGCGAGCGCTCGGGCCGCACGGTGACGGCCTGCACCGGCACGATGAGCGCCGCGTCACGTTGATCCGCCGTCACCCGCACTTCAGCGCTCATGCCCGGCAGCACGCCGTCCGGTTTGGCGATGAGCGCCACCGTCACCGGGAACGACGTCGTCTCCTGCTCAGTGCCGGGGTTCTTGATCAGCGCCTTCTGCGCGATCTCGACCACGGTGCCGTCGAACGTCTGGCCGTCGAACGCGTCGAGCTTGATGTCGGACTTCTGGCCGTTGCGGAGGTGCACGACCTCGTGCTCGCCGACCTCGATCTTCACTTCCATGGCGTGCAGCGCGGCCAGCGTCATCACCACGTCTTCATTGAAGTCAGACCCACGCACGCGCTCACCGACCTCGCGCGTCATCTCGATGACGTTGCCGTCGATGGGCGAGAACAGCGTGGTCTTCGACAGGTTGTTCTGGGCCTCTTCCAGCGCGGCGGCGGCCTGCGCGGCGCGGTCACCCTGCGCGGCCTGACGGGCCTTGGCGGCGGCGAGGTCTGAGGTCGCCTTGTCTTCCTCCGCCTTCGACGTCAGCCCCTTCTCGACGAGGCCCTTCACGCGCGTCAGCTCGCGGTCGAGGCGGTCGATCTCCACCTGCATCGTCGTCATCTCGGCGCGCGCGGCCGAGTACGCCGCGGCCGACTGCTTCACGCTGGCCTCGAAGCGGCGGCGGTCCAGCTTCGCCAGCACCTGCCCCTTGGTGACCTGGTCGCCGACCTTGACCGGCAGCTCCAGCAAGTCGCCCGAGAGGTTCGAGCTGATCTTCACCGTGGTGGCGGCCTCGACCTTCCCGGCGCCCGTCACGGTGCGCACGATGGGGCCCTTCTTCACCTTGCCGAACTGCACCTCGGTCGCCGGCGGCGGCTTCTCACGAAGCCCCGCGAACGTCATGGCGCCAACGGCAGCGACGATGAGCGCGGCGATGACACCTTTCCACCAGGTCATTGGGTTCCTCCGACGGCGCGGCTGAGCGCGGCGCGGGCTGTGGCGACATCGGCGCGGCCCTGCAACACCGACAGCTGCGCCTGCGTGTACTTGATCTGCGCGTTGCGCACTTCCAGCGAGCTCCCGCTGCCAGCTGCGAAGCGCTCTTCTTCCAACTTCGCCTGTTCCTCGGCCTGCCCGAGGTTCCTCTCGGCGATGGACAGTACTTCGCGCTCGGTGGCCTCTGATTGCACCGCCGTGCGGATTTCCGTCTCGAGGTCGATGAGCGACTGCTTCTGCTCGGCCTGCGCGCGGCGCAGATCGAGCTTGGCGCGATCTTCATTGGCGAGGTGCGAGAGGCCGCTGAACAGGTTCCACGACATGTTCACGCCCGCCGACAGCTGATGCTGCCGCGAAAAATCAGTGAAGAACGGGTCGGCCGACGGCGAGTTGCGCGTGTAGCCGGCGCTCACCGACAGCGAAGGAAAGTAGTCAGCGCGGGCCGAGGTGATGGCGAGCTCCGACGCACGCACCGTCGCCTGCAACGACTTGAACAGCGGGCGCTGTTTGCGGCCTTGCTCGACGGACTCATCGACCGCGATCGCGGGCCCCGGCTGCGTCAACTCAGTGGGCGGAACGGCCTCGACGTCGGCGTCGGTTCGACCAATCCACTGCAGCAACGACAGGCGCGCCGCGACGATCGACTGCTTCTGGCGCACGACGTTGATCTCGTCGTTCCCGAGGTTGGTGGTGGCGTCGTACACGGCGCCGCGCGTGCCACGGCCCGCCTCGTAGAGCGCCTTGGCGCGCTCGAGCTGCTCGCGGCTGCGCGAGACCGTCTCGTTGAGCACCTTGAGCGCCAGCTGCGCCTTGACCAGCGAGTAAAAACGACGCGTGGCTTCGAGCTCGCTGGCCAGCTGCTGTTCTTTGAGTTGCCCTTCCGCGGCTTCGGTCTGCGCGCCCGTCAACGCCAGCTGCGTCCACCACCGGCCGCCGTCGTACAAGAGCTGCTGCACCTGCAGCCCGAGGTTGAAATTGCCGCGGAGGAACGAGTTGTTCACGTCGCGCACCGTCTGCACGAGGTCGCCGGTGTTCGGGTCGGGGAACGAGAGGAACTGCCGCTGCGGCCCGACGAAGACGGCGCCGAGACCGAAGGTGAGGTTCACCTGAGGGAGGATCGCGGCCCGCGCGGTGTCTTGCTGGGTGCCGGCGCGCTCATAGGCGATCTGCGAACGGATCGCGTCGAGCTGCTGCTTCGACGCGTCGCGCACCTCGTCCAGCGTGAGCGGCGTAGCGGCCACCTGCAGCGCGAGCGCAAGAGAGAGTGGACTCATACTTCACGGACCTCCGGCGCCCGGCGGCGGAGCGAGCCCCGGCAGGCCCACCATGAACGCCGCAGCGAACAAGACGTACAGGAACAACCCGAACAGCGCGCCCTTCCACGGGCTCCACTTCGACGCGGCGGCGAAGCCCAGGCCCATCAACAACGACGCCCACACGTTGACGACGTCGATGGCGCCGTACACGCGCGTGAGCCCCGGCCCGGCGCCCGTGACGAGCTGCTGCACCGAGCTCGGCACCAGCGTCATCGCGGCCGTCGGCGTCAAGACGTCGACGCGCAGCGCTGCGATGAGCTCGATGAAATGAAACAGCGCGACCGGCAGCATCGTCAGCGCGGCCACGGTGAAGAGCTCCACGAAGAGCGCGCTGCGGCCCACCAGCCACGCCGCGATCTTCAGCGCCACGGCCAGCAGCAACACCAGCAGCGGCATCAGCAGCACGCCCTTCGCGATGCTGCCGACGAGCATCACGCGCTCTGCCTGCTCGATGGCCTCGCTGACCTCGCGCTCACTCGCCTTCGCCAACTCGCCCGACATCTGCATCTTGGGGATGACGACACGCGACGCGTCGATTCGTGAGGCCACGACACCACCTGCAAGGGCAGTGAGGAGCATCACGAGGAAGAGCGGCACCACCCAGCGTCGCGATGACACGACTCGAGGCACCGCGCCCACGGGATCCAACAGCGTTCGCAGCGGCAGTGTGATGGCTTCCATGGGCGGTTTTCTGCAGCGGGCCCACAACGCACGCGCCGCAGGTTGATTTCACCAAGACTGTGGATTCGCTAGGGAAAACAGGTCACCGAATATTTCTTCACAACCCGTTGATTTCACTCGCTGCGATGAGTCTGTGGCGACCTGTAGCAAGAAATTTGAGCCAAGGATCTCGCGGGACTACAAACCCGCTCATGGTCGAGAGCACGGATTTCGCGCAGGTGATGACGGAAGCCGAGGACATCGCACAGAGCGTCAGCCAGCGGCTCACCACCGCCCACGTGCTGCTCGCGATGTTCACCGTCGAGAACCGCGCGGCGATGCTGCTGACCGAGAAGGGCGTCACCGAAGACACGCTGCTCGAGCTGCTGACGCGCGCGCCGTCGGAGCCCGATGGCCTCGTCAAGGAGCTCCGCGAGAAGAACAAGGAGATCGCGGCGAACTGCGGCTCGCCCGAGGCCGACTGTCTTCACGCGCTCATCGCGATGACGCGCGTGCGCTGCGCCGCGCAAGACCTGCTCTTCAAGACGGGCATGGATCTGACGGCGCTGCGCAACAAGGCGCTCTCGTATTTCACGTCGGGTCGCATGCCGCGTCGGCTGATGCTGCAGCGCGAGCTGCCGCCCAACGTGCCGCGCGCGTCGTCAGGCCGGCCCGTCGGTGCGCCGCCCCTGCCCTTCGCGCCACCGACGTCGCGCAACACCGCCGCCGTCTTGCCGCCGCCGCCGCCCAGGCCCGCGACGTTGAAGCCGCCGCTCTCGGTGCGCGACCTCGTCGACGACGTGAGCGATGAAGAAGTCTCTCAGCTCGCCGCGATGCCGCCGCCGCCCGTCGCCACGACGCCGCTGACCGCGCCGCAGCCCTCGGTGATGTCGGGCAAGTGGCAGCTCGACCCGCGCACCTTCCCGTTGCTCACGCAGCTGGGCAAGAACCTCACGGCGCTGGCCCGCGAGGGCAAGCTCGACCCCGTCGTCGGCCGCGCGCGCGAGATCGACGAGATCATCGACATCCTCGGCAAGCGCCGCACCAACAACCCGGTGCTGCTCGGCGAGCCGGGCGTCGGCAAGACCGCCGTGGTCGAAGGCGTCGCGCAGCAGCTCGCGATGTTGAAGGGCCCGCTGGGAGATCGCCTGGTGCTTGAGCTCGACATGGGCACGCTGGTGGCCGGCACGCAGCTGCGCGGCTCGTTCAGCGAGCGGCTCAACGCGCTCAAGGACGAGGTCAAGAACGCGCAGCGCGTGGTGGTCTTCATCGACGAGATCCACACGCTGATGGGCGCGGGCTCGACCGGCGACGGCCCGCAAGACGCGGCGAACGAGCTCAAGGCCGCAATGTCGCGCGGCGAGTTCCCCTGCATCGGCGCCACGACACACGACGAGTACCGCAAGCACCTCGCGAACGACCCCGCGATGGAGCGCCGCTTCACGCCGGTGTTCGTCAACGAGCCGTCGGTGCCCGACACTGTCTACATCTTGAGCGGCGTCATCGGCCGCTACGAGGCGCACCACCGGCTCAAGTACGCGCCCGAGTCGCTGCAGGCCGCGGCGGCGCTGTCGTCGAAGTACATCACCGACCGGTTCCTGCCCGACAAGGCCATCTCGGTGCTCGATCTCGCGGGCTCGCGTTGTCACCGCGAGGGTCGCGCCGTCGTCGAGCCCACCGACATCGCGCGCGTGGTCGCGAAGATCGCCCAGCTGCCTGAAGAGCGCCTGTTGATGAACGACTCCGAGCGGCTGCTGTCGCTCGAGGGAGATCTCCGCAAGCGCGTCATCGGCCACGAAGAGGTCATCGACCGCGTGGCGAAGGTCATCCGCCGCAACTACGCCGGCTTCTCGTCGCGGCGCCCGATGGGCTCGTTCTTGTTCCTCGGCCCCACGGGCGTCGGCAAGACCGAGATGGCGCGCGGGCTGGCCGAGGTCGTGTTCGGTTCGCGCGACGCGATGATCCGCATCGACATGTCGGAGCTGTCGGAAGGCCACGGCGTGTCGCGGTTGATCGGCGCGCCGGCCGGCTACGTCGGCTACGGCGACGGCGGCCAGCTCACCGAGCCGGTGCGCCGCCGCCCCTCGTCGGTCGTCGTGCTCGACGAGATCGACAAGGCGAACCGCGAGGTGCTGATGCTGCTGCTCCAGGTGCTCGAAGAGGGCCGCCTGACCGACGGCAAGGGCCGGCACATCGACTTCTCGAACACCATCGTCATCCTCACCACGAACCTCGGCGCCGAGGCGTTCTCGCAGAAGACGCGCTCAATGGGCTTTGGCTCTGAGAGCGTGACGGTGTCGGCTGACAAGTCGGCGGCTGATCAGGCGCGCAAGGCGTTGCCGCCGGAGCTGTGGAACCGCATCGACGAGCGCTGCGCGTTCAAGCCGCTCAAGGAGATCGAGGTCGCGAAGATCGCCGGGCTCCTGCTGGCCGAGTCGAGCAAGCGGCTGCAGACCGAGAAGGGCATCGCGTACGAGGCGGGCGAGGACGTCATCGAGCACCTGCTCAAGAGCGGCGGCTTCGACCCGCTCCTGGGCGCGCGGCCGATGCGTCAGACGGTGCAGCGGCTGGTGGAAGGCCCGCTGGCCGAGCGCATCCTCGCGGGTGAGTTCGCCGAAGGTGATCGCGTGCGCGTGGAAATGCTGTCGGGCGAGCTGCGGTTTGAGGGCGTGACTTGAAGAAGAAGAC
>CAYWON010000190.1:3414-11387 GCA_964459885.1 uncultured Archangium sp. | reverse complement strand
CTCATCGTGGCGGCGGTGCTCACGGGCCTGTTTTCCGCCGGGCCCAGCATGGCCGCGTTGTTGGAAGTCGCCGACGCGCTCAGCAAGCAGCACCCGGCCGAGCCCATCTACGTCGGCCTCGCGCTGTCGGTGTGTGCCGGCTCAAGCCTCTTTCTCACCGCGGCGACCAGCGGCCCGCTGACGCAGTCGCTCGTGGAACGCGCGCGCCTCGCCGCGCCCGACGGGCAGCGCATCCGCTTCGGTTTCTCGGAGTTCGCGCGCGTGGGCATCGTCGGCTTCACCGTCATCCTCATGGTGAACATCGCGCGCACGCTGTGGGTGCTGCGGTAGACACCTGCGCATGTTGATGGCGCTGATGATGCTGCTGGGCGGCGGCGTGCTGCTCTACTTCGGAGCCGAGTGGCTGGTCGGCGGCTCGTCGGGCCTCGCGGCGCGGCTCGGCGTGCCGCAGCTGCTCATCGGGCTCACGGTCGTGGCCTACGGCACGTCGGCGCCGGAGATTGTCGTCGGCGCGAAGGCCGCGCTGGCGGGCTCCGGCGCGCTCGCGCTGGGCAACGTCATCGGCAGCAACATCGCGAACCTCGGCTTGATTCTGGGCCTCACGGCGTTGGTGAAGCCGCCGCAGGCCGATGGCGCGCTGCGCGTGCGCGAGCTGCCGGTGCTGGCGTTGACCACCGCGGTGTTGCCGTTGCTGCTCTGGGACGGCGTCGTCTCGCGCGTCGAAGGTGCGCTCCTGTTGCTGGTGGCCGTCGGCTACACGGCGTGGATGGTGGTGGACGCGCGGCGGTCGCTGCGTGAGCTCCGCGCCGACGCGAAGGAGATGGCGGCCGCCGCCGACGCCGCCGGTGCGCCGAAGGTGCGTGGGCCGCTGCGCCTCTCGTTGACGGCGCTCGCGGGCCTCACATTCCTGGTGGTCGGCGGCAACCTCTTCGTCGACGGCGCGTCAGGCCTCGCGCGCCAGTTGGGCCTCTCGGAGCGCCTCATCGGCCTCACCATCGTCGCCGTGGGCACGTCGTTGCCGGAGCTGGCGACCAGCCTCATCGCCGCGTTCCGTGGCGCGAGTGACCTGGCCGTCGGCAACGTGGTGGGCAGCAACATCTTCAACGTGTTGCTGTGTCTGGGCGTCGCGGCGGTGCTGGCGCCGGTGTCGATGCCGCTGGTCGACGCGCGCGTCGACCTCATCGCGTTGGGGTTGCTGACGGCCACAGGGTTGGTGGCGATGCGCACGGCGCGCACCATCTCGCGCGTCGAGGGCGGCGTGCTGCTGGCGGGCTACGTGGTGTTTCTGGGCGTCGTCATCGCCAGCTGACGTGGGCTAGGACGTCGCCCATGCCCAACATCACGCCGGCAGCGCGCGTCACGTCGACCACCATCCCTGGCGCCGCGAAGGAAGCCACGCGGTTCTTCGGTCGCTTCGACGGGCCGCTGAACGTGACGATGGACGCGACCGGCAGCGGAGGGTCGTTCGTCGGAGAGGTCGCGCTCGACGCCTTCAAGCCGCCGCTGAGCCGAGAGAAGCTGGAAGGCCGCGCGATGCGTGTGTCGTTGCCGCCGAACGCAGCGGGCACGTTGCCGGTGGAGCTCGTCGAGAAGAACGGCCGCGCGTTCCTCCGCGTCGCCGCCGACAAGGCAACGGTGAGCATGTTGATGAGTTCGCCCATGGCCATCGCCATCGGCAAGGCCGAGCTGCTGGGCCAGGCCGACGGCGCGGTGTCAGCGCCTGAGATGGTGCTGCAGCTCAACGCCGACACGCTGCGCATCGACCGCTCGGCGCCGACGCTGCGCATGGAGCTCGACGCGCGCGCGCAAGACGTCCGCGCCGTGGAGTTCGCGAAGAACGACGTCGCGGGGCTGCGCGACGGCTCGAGCAGCTGGTTCGGCGGTCGGCAGCTGCAGGACGAGCACGCGGGCCTCGCGGCGCGCGCCGCCGAGACGAACGCGGCCGTCACCGCGATGCGAGCTGACCTGGAAGGCCGCTTCAACGTGGCCGAGCCCGTGTTCCGCCTGCTGTCGATGCCGCCGGAGGTCGCTCCGCGGGCTGGCTTTCAGGCGGCGCACAACGCGGCCATCGAGGCGAAGGAGGCGTTGGTCGTCGCGCGTGAGCTGCGCCAGAGCTTCGTGGAGCTCGGCCTCGACGCCGAGCTGCCGGAGCAGGACGAGAAGATCGCCGGGCTGGAGGCCATCGTCGCCGCTGGCGTGAAGGCCGAGGCCGACGTGCGTGGCCTGTTCGAAGCGGCGCGCCGCAATCAACCTGCGCAGGCTGATGCGTGGCTGGCGACGCTGGGGCAGCTGCAGCGCGCGCCGGACTTCAACGTGACGCTGGCGGCTGCGGCGCGCGCCAACGACGCGCTGGCACTCAACGAAGCCGACACCGCGCGCGTTGCGGCGAACAACGCGAAGAACCTGCCGGAAGCCGTGGCCAACGCTGAAGTGTTGCTGACGCGCATGACGAAGCAGCTCGAGAACCGCGACGCGCGCATCGCCGGGCTGCGCGACGGCACGGGTCGCGAGATTGTCGAGACCGCGCCTACGCACGCGGCCGACATGAAGGTCATCTGACGGGCCTGAGTCGTCTCCTTAGAGACCGGGTTCCCACGAGAGCAGCTTCTCTGCTTCTTCCAGCAGCGTCGGCACCGTCGAGGGCCCGAGCGAGTTGGTCTCTTCGTAGTGGTGGCCTTCGGCCTGCTCGCCGTACGGCTTCGTGGGGTGCAGCTTGTAGTCGTACGACGGCACCAGGTAGCCGACCTCGTCACCCGAGAGGCCGACGACGAGGTTGTATTCACCGCCCAGCTTCTCTTCGAGGTACGGCGGCGGCGGCGCCATCGAGAGGTCCGGCGGGTTGGGGTTGCCGGCCGAAATCTGCGGCACGCCGTACGCGAGCATCGGGTCGTAGCCGATGCCCAGCTCGGGGAAGAGCTCGCCCGGCACGCCGAGGAAGCGCACGGGCCCGAGCTGCACCTTGGAAATCTCCGAGCGCACCTTGGGGTAGTTCTCTTCGCTCACCACCAGCATCGGGTCGAACTCGAAGAGCCGCCGCTTCAAGATGCTGAAGTTGATGAAGATGAGCTGGAACATCGAGTTCTCCACGCGGAACAGGAACGGCTGGTGGCCGAACGCCAGCACCGGCGCGGGGATGTCTTGCGCTGAGTCGAGCGCCGCGAGCGCGGTCTGCGCCACGATGTCGCCGATGGCCTTGGTCTTCGCGTAGCTGCGCGCCTTGGGCATCTCGCCGTCGACGCTGATGGGGTTCGAGCGCAGCGGCCCCAGCAGCCCACCGACCTTGCCCTGCAGGAACAGACACATGCCGCCCACGCCCGGCGTCAGCAGCTGACCTGCCTTGTTGTAGACGCCGTTCTCCATCGCCTCGCGGATGGCCCACGGGAAGTCCGACGACGAGTGGTTGTTCACGTCGCTCAGCGCTTCGGGGTGCGAGCCCCAGTTGACGAGCGTGCCGATGACGTCGCCGCTGACCTTCTCGGTGAACTTGAGCACGTAGACGCGGTCGTCCATCACCTGCGGGTCGCGGTGGTCGGCGACGACCTCGCGCGTGCGCGCGCCGAGCTGGCCCATGGCGACGGCGACCTTCGCGGGCTTCAGCGAGAGCTGCGCGTCGATGACGGCCTGCGCGACGGCCTCGATGACGACCTCGTCGAACCACACGTCGTCGACGCCGCGGTCGGGCAGCAGGCCGGTGCGCGGGCCCCACTGGCCCATGGTGTCGGCCGTCTCGTGGCTGTGCGTGGCGGACACCATGATGAAATCGGGCGGCGTCTCGGTCTTCTTGCCGACGCGCGTGCGCATCTTGACGATGTCGTCGTTGAAGAGGCCCACGGCGTCGACGCTGACGATGGCGATGGTGACGTCACCGTTTTGCATGACGACGGCGCGCGCCCAGGTGTCATCGTGAATGCCCAGCATCGGCATGTTGTTGCCGAAGCCCGCGAGCCAGAAGCCGTCGTACTTGCCGTTGCCCTCGGTGCCGTCGGCGTCGGGCGCGGTGTAGCCCGGGTCGCCGGGGCACTTTTGATCTCTGCCGCAGTCGAAGAACCAGTCGGTCTTCTTGCCGTCGCCCTCGGAGCCGTCGGCGTCAGCGGCCACCCAGTTGTCGTCGCCGAAGCAGATGGTGTCGTGGCCGCAGTCCTTGAACGCGTTGTCGATGAGCTCCGCGCAGTGGGGCAGCCCGTCGCTCGCCAGCGGCGCGGTCTCGGGGCAGACGTCGCCCTTGCTCTTGAGGAAGTCGGGGCGCGCGACCTCGTAGTTGCGCGGCGTGATGGCCACCTTCGCCATGCCGACGCTGAAGTTGCCGTCGTTGCCTTCGGGGCAACCGGGGCCGCCGGGGCAGTAGTTGGTCGGCGGCGTGCCGGTGCTCATCGGCTTGGGAGCAGGGCAGGCGACGAGAAACAGCGTGGTGAGGGCGAGCGCGCGTTTCATGGCGCCGCTTCCTCGTCGATGCGCGGGGGCAAGTCACGCACGCCGCGCGGAAACATCACTGCTTGCAGGTGTCGCTCAGAACTGCGCGAGCCAGTTCCTGAGACTGTCGGAGCGCGTGACGTCGAGCGGCTTGCTGCGGATGAGCTCGACCATCTCGTCCTCGCTCGCGAGCCCGTGTTCCTCTGCGAGCGCTTTCAGCTTCGCCGGAGACTGTTCTTCGGGATGGCTGACCGCGCCGGAGAGCGCGAGCACCCAGGCTTCGATGCAGGGCACGACCGGTCCGCCGCGCACCGCGAGGCCATCGAGGTCTTCGCCGGCGAGCGCTGCTTGCGCGCCTTCGAGCTGTTTCTGCCGCGACTTGTCGTCGTCGATGTCGCGGCCCCAGATGAGCGTGTCTGCGCCTGCATCGTGGGCAAACTCGACGAGCTTCCGCAGCGTCTTCTCCTCAGCCGAGACGTGGCCGCGCGCGACGTACTTCGGCACCGAACGCCACGTCGTGCCGCCGCACACTTCGACCAGCGTGCCCTTCTTTCGCACCAGTTCGACGAACACGCCGTCGGTTCGCTTCGATGTGGCGCGGCGTTCTGGTGCTTCGTCCCACTTCCCCAAATCGTGACGCCCTTCCCCAGAGACGAACGCTCTCATCCAGTCTTGTCCTCGCTCAGCAGTGGTGCCTCGGTGTTGCCGTCCGCATATGCGAGCCAGAGCTCTCCGAGCGCGAACGCCGACGAACGACGCTTGAAGTTGGGCGTGTCGGCGATGGGCGTGAACTTCGTGCCGTGCTCGGGCGTGCGCGTGACGAGCGTGACCTCGTCGGGCTGAAGCTCGTTGACGACGAGCGGGCTGTGCGTCGCCATCACCACCTGGGTGGTCTTTGAGATCTCACGGAGGATGCCGACCACCTCGGCGATGCGCGCGGGGTGAAGGCCGTTCTCGGGCTCCTCGACGAGAAGGAGATCCACCGGGTCGAGGTACCGCAGCGCGGAGAACGCGAGGAAGTAGAGGATGCCTTCCGACATCCCCGGACCTTCGACCTCGACGCCGTTCTTCAGACGGATGCCGACGACGCGGCCTCCCTCGCGAGTGAACAGACGAAGCCCTGCGATGACGGGAAAGCGCTCGACGAGCCTCTGTTCGATGTCGAGGTAGTCCTGCGCGCGGCGAACGAAGATCGCGTCAAGGATGGAGCCGAGTCCGCGTCCGCGTTCGCCGGAGAAGCGCAGTGACTCGTCGTCGCGAAACAGCGGGGTCGGCAGACGGAGTTCGTCGGGATCGAACCGGATCTTCCGAACGAGGCGTCTCTGGAGGACACCCACGGTCGATTGGTTCGCCAGTGCGTTGAGCGTGAAACTCTTTCCCGAGTCGTTCGGGCCGATGAGCGCATGCAGTCGCGTCAACTTGAGGCTCGCCTTCTTGATGGGCCCGAAGTTCTCGAAACCGACCTGCGTGAAATGCTCTGTCGTCACGCGGCCACCATACCCGAACGCGCTTGCCTCTCCATTCGACGCTCCAGCGGATCAGCGGACGGCCCGCTGAAGCTGCGCCTTCGCAGCATCGACGTCGTCGCGCTCCCTCGCGTTCTCAACGATCCAGCGAAAGTCAGCGTCGGCTTCCTCGTGTCGCCTCAGCTTGCGCAGCAACAGCCCACGGTTGAACCACGCGTCAACGTCGTGCGCCGTACCGCCGTCGACGAGCACGTGATTGATGGCCCGGCCGTAGAACTCGAGCGCGTCTGCTTCGTCGCCGAGTTGCTCAGTCCACACCGCGACGTTGTAGAGCGTGTCGTAGTCGACGTGGCCCGCCTGGATCCGCCTGTGCGCCCGCTCGAGCGACGCCCGACTCTTGTCGTCGGCCAGCTCTCGGAGCGACGCATTGAGCGTGGTGGTGGCCACGTCGTGCGTGCTCGCGACCGACTCAAGCTGCCGATCTCGTGAGACGCGCCTCCTGATGGCCGTCTTCGTGCGGAGCGCTTCGAGCACGCGGTCCTTGTCGTCGCCGTTCCTCGCGGCGAAGCGGTAGTCCGAGCCTGTCTCGTGGATGGAGCGCGACACGCCGTCACCCTACGCGAACTCGCGCTTCTGTATTTGACGCGCCCCCGCCGCCTCAGCGAAAGGACGCCCGATGCGTCTCTTTGCCATCGGCGACACCCACCTTCCTTCCGAGCGGAAGAAGGACATGCACCGCTTCGGCTGGGACGAGCACCCGCTGCCGCTCGGCCGCAACTGGGACGCCACCGTCACCAACGACGACTGCATCATCATCGCCGGCGACATCTCGTGGGGCACGCGCCCGCACGAGGTGATGGATGACCTCAAGTGGCTCGACTCTCGCCCCGGCAAGAAGGTCTTGCTGCGCGGCAACCACGACTACTGGTGGGGCGACTCGAGCTCCAAGCTGCGCAAGCTCTTCGAGCCCTTCAAGAGCTTCGTCGGCTTCATCCAGAACTCCGCGGTCGAGGTGGGGCCGTACGTCATCGCCGGCTCACGCTTGTGGACCGCGCCCGAAGCGCCGCCCATGCCCGGCGGTGAGATGGGCGATGAAGAGCAGAAGCCCGACTACATCGAGCGCGAGGTGAACCGCCTCGGCCTCTCGTTCAAAGACGCCGACGCGAAGCTGAAGGTCGCCACCGGCCCGCGCGTGAAGATCTGCGCGGTGCACTTCCCGCCGATGTATTCGAACAACGTCGAGACCGCGTTCTCGCGCACCATCGAAGCGTGGGCGCCGAAGACTTGCGTGTACGGCCACCTGCACGGCCCCGGCATCAGCGCGGGCTTCGTGGGGCCGCACCACGGCGTCGACTACGTGCTGGCCTCGTGCGACGCCGCGAAGTTCAAGCCCGTGCTGCTGCACGAAGGCCTCGGCTGAATGCCGCTGCGCTCGGTGCCAGCGCTGCGCTTCGAGCCTGATCAGCTCTACCGGGTGCCCACCGCCGACGGCAGCGCCATCGCGCTCGGCCGCTACCACCCACGCGGCCCGCGCCGCTTCGCGCAGCCCGTCATCCTCGGTCACTCGCTGGCCACCAACCGCTTCAACCTCGACTTCGACGAGCGCTACTCGGTGGCGCGCTTCCTCGCGCGGCGCGGCTTCGAGGCGTGGGTGCTCGAGGTGCGCGGCCACGGCCTCGGCGGCAGCGCGGTCGGCGCGACCTTCGACACCGAAGCGCAGCACGACGTCGCCGCGGCGCTTGAGGCCGTCACCTCGACGGGGAGCGACGGCGTCTTGTGGGTCGGCCACTCGCGCGGCGGCTTGCTGGCCTACGCGCACCTCGCGCGGAACCCGACGGCGCCCATTCACGCCATCGTGACGCTGGGCACGCCGCTCACGTTCGCCGAGCAGCCCGGCGTGCAGCGCTTCGTCGGCGCGCTCGGCCCCACGCTGAAGCTGCCGGTGTTCCCGCTGCAGCTCGGCGCGAAGGCGTGGCCGCTCGGCCTGCCGCCAGACCCCATCGGCAAGTACCTGCTGCGCGGCGCCAACGTCGACCCGGTGGTGGTGCGCCAGGCGCTCACCTACGTCGTCGCCGACATCGCGGGCGGGGTGGGGCG
>CAYWON010000190.1:0-3314 GCA_964459885.1 uncultured Archangium sp. | reverse complement strand
CGCACGTGCACCATGTCGCGGTCGATGCTCTCGATGAGCCGGATGCCCGCGTCGTAGCCCTCGGCCACTGCGTCGACGAGGCGGTTGTCGACACGAATGTCGAGCTCGATGCCGGGGTGCGCTTCGACGAAGCCGGGCACCACCTTCGTCAGCACGTGCAGCGCGGCCATCGCCGACACCGTCATGCGGATGCGACCGGTCACCGCGCCGGGCGTCGCCGTCACCGACTTGAGCGACTCGAGCGCCTGGTCGATAGCGGGGCCCGCATGGTCCAACAACCGGCGGCCTGCGTCGGTCAGCGCCACGCTGCGCGACGTGCGCTGCAGCAGCGGCACGCCCACGCGCTCTTCCAGTTGTCGCACCGACTGGCTCAACGCGGAGGTCGACACGCCGAGCTCACGCGCCGCGCCCGCGTAGCTGAGCTTCCGCGCCACCGCGACGAAGCCGTTGAGAGAATTGAGGGGAGTGACCGCCATCGTGAAGAGAATCTTAATTGGTCTCTACGTCGTAGCGAAGCCACACCACGCCGCCCGGCAACGTCTTCGACGCCTTGAGCTTCATGGTCCGCGGCGCGCCGCGCGGCCCGACGTCGAACAGGCTGGCGTTGCCGACGGTGCCATCGGCGATGGGCAGCACCAGCACGCTCAGCTCATCGACGAGCCCTGCATCGAGGAACGTGCCGTTCACCTTGCCGCCGCCCTCCAGCAGCAGGCGCTTGATGCCGAAATGGGCGTGCAGCTTCTCGAGCACCCGGTGCAGGTTCACCGCGCGCTTGCCGCCGAAGAGGTACGAGACGCCGCGCTCACGGAGGAACGCCAGGTACGCGTCGCTGACCTGCTCGGTCAGCACGGTGACGAAGTGCTCCTCGTCGACGTTGTCTGCTTCCCACCGCAGCTTGCCCGACGGGTCGATGGCGATGGCGTAGCCGTCGGCGCGCCTGGCGATGAAGTCGGTGCGCGGAATGCGCTGCTTCGGCTTCGCGGTCGGCACGCGCGCCTTGCCGGCGTACGGGTCCATCGACACGCGGCCGATGAGCCAGGCGTCGCCTCGCAGCTTCTGCGCCGTGCGCTCGTAGAGGCCGATGGCCTGGTCCAGCTTCGGCCAGCGGTCGACGACGATGCGGCCGTCGATGGACGAGGCCATGTGACAGATGACGTGGGGACGCATGGAGCTCCTTCAAGAAGTGCTGACGCCGAGGCTGGCCCGCACGTGCAGCTCGGGCGCGACGACGAGGTGGGTGATGAGGCTGGCCAGCGCGTCGAGCGCGACGTCGTGGCCTTGAAACGGCTCGCCCTTCTGCGTGAGCCGGTACGCCGTCGTCGCGTCGCGCAGCAGGAACGTGGTGGCGTGGCGCGCCACCGTGCCGTTGGCCCCGAGGACGATGACGCGCGACATGTCAGCGCCCCACCAGCGACGCGAGCGCCGCCGGGTAGCGCGCGCCGGTGACGGGGTTGTCAGTCAACAACGCGTCGAGGCGCTGCAGCTCGGCGGTCGACAGCGCGACCTTCACCGCGCCGAGGTTCTCCGTCAGGCGGTGCAGCTTCGTGGTGCCGGGAATGGGCACCATCCACGGCTTGCGCGACAACACCCACGCGAGCGCCAGCTGCGCCGGCGTCACGCCCTTCGTCGTCGCCAGCGCCGAGAGCTGCTCGACGAGCGCCTGGTTCGCCTTGCGCGCGTCGGCGGCGAAGCGCGGCACCACGTTGCGGAAATCGCCCGCCGCGAACTCGGTCTTGTCGGTGATGGCGCCGGTCAGGAAGCCCTTGCCCAGCGGGCTGAACGGCACGAAGCCGATGCCGAGCTCTTCCAGCGTCGGGAGGATCTCTTTCTCAGGCTCGCGCCACCACAGCGAGTACTCGCTCTGCAGCGCCGTCACGGGCTGCACCGCGTGCGCGCGACGAATGCTCTGCACCCCGGCCTCCGACAACCCGAAGTGCCGCACCTTGCCTTCGGCGATGAGCGCCTTCACCGTGCCGGCGACGTCTTCCATCGGCACGTTGGGGTCGACGCGGTGTTGGTACAGCAGGTCGATGTGGTCCGTCTTGAGCCGCTTCAGCGACGCCTCAGTCACCGCGCGAATCGTCTCGGGGCGGCTGTCAGTGCCCTCGGCGCTGCGCGCGTTCTTGAAGCCGAACTTGGTGGCGATGACGACCTGCTCGCGGAACGGCGCGACCGCTTCACCCACCAGCGCTTCGTTGGTGAACGGCCCGTAGACCTCGGCGGTGTCGAAGAACGTCACGCCCTGTTCGAACGCCGCGCGAATCAGCGCCACGCCGTCTGCCTTCTCCACTGCCTTGCCGAGGCCGAAGCTCAACCCCATGCAGCCGAAGCCGATGGCTGAGACCTCGAGACCGCTGCTTCCGAGTTTCCGTTTCTCCATGACCTTCCTCCTTGGGTTGGCAGGAAGGTACGCACGGAGCGGCGTTCTCGAAACGGATGGTTGGTGGATGTGGGGTTCAGGAAAACTTCACGTCAGCGCAGCGAGGCCTCGAGGGCCTTCACGTCGGCCAGGCGCGCGTCGTCGGGGCAGCTGACGGCGAAGTCACGAGCGGCCGCGCGGGCATCGTCGAAGCGCCGCGCGTTGACCAGCAACACCAGGCGACGCAGCCGCACCTCGGGGTGCAAGACGCCGTCGGGGAACCGGCGCAGCGATTCGTCGAGCGAGGGGATCGTGCCCAGCTCGTAGAGCGCGGCCTGCGCGTCGAGGCTGTCACCACGCGACTCTGACTCGAGGCATGCGCGGCGCGCGTCGGTCGGCAGCTCGTGGCAACGCACCGCCGTGGGCGCGGCGGCCTCCAGCAGCGCGGCGGGAATCTCCGGTGCAGGCGGCCACACCACGCGCTCGCCGGCCTTCACCACGCGGGTGACGCCGCCAGCGCGCAAGACGACCTCGCCTTCTTCGACGGTCAGCTGCGTGCCGGCGGTGATGACCTCGGCGAGGAAGCGGGCGCGCGTGGCCTCAATCGACACGTGCGGCGTCTCGAGGCGCACCACGGCGTCGCCCACGCGCTGCACAGAGAGGCGACCCGTCTCGAGGCGCACCACGCCGTCGCGCTGCGTCCATGACGCGCCAGACGTTGCGACCAGCTCGACGGGGCGCGGCGGCGCTGTGCGTGGCCACGCGAGCACGAACAATGCGCCCAGCATCGCGGCGATGGCGAAGGCCGGCACGAGGCGCCAGTCGCGGCGCGGGTGCAGCGCGGCGTGGGCGACCAGCTCGTCGAAGCCGGCGACGTCGACGGCGCGCGGCGCGATGGCTGCGGTGAGCGCGATGGCCTGCTCGGCGGCGCTGCTGGGGCTCTTGGCGATGGGCT
>CAYWON010000189.1:0-11716 GCA_964459885.1 uncultured Archangium sp. | reverse complement strand
ACGCCAGCGTCGACCATCTCGCGGAAGGTCTTGTGCAGCGAGATGGCGTCCGGCGTGGTGTGCGTCGGCGACAGCGTCTGCCCCGCGTAACGCACCGCGATGGTGCCCAGCAGGCCGGTGTTGTTCATGCCCGCCGCGCAGATGCTCTCGACCAGCCACGCCGTCGTCGTCTTGCCGTTGGTGCCGGTGACGCCCAGCAGCGTCAGCTCGCGCGCCGGGTTGCCGTAGAAATTGCCGGCGACCAGCGCGAGCGACTTGCGCACCGACTGGGTGGTGAACAGCGGCACCGACAGCCCGCTGATGGTCTTCTCGGCCAGCACCGCCACCGCGCCGCGCTGCACCGCTTCGTGCGCGAACTGCACGCCGTCGGCCTTGGTGCCGGGCACCGCGACGAAGAGATCGCCGGGCTTCACGCTGCGGGAATCCGACGTAATGCCAGTGACATCCACCTTCGCGCGGGTTGACGCGACCGGCTCCGTACCGACACCTGCAAACAGCTCCGTCAGTTTCATCTCGTGTCTTCCTGACCGCGGTGCGCGGCCTTCAACGGGGTGAAGTTGGCAAGTGCCCTGCCAACTCCACGGTGATGCGGGTGCCCTTCTCGACGAGGCTGCCCGCTGCGGGTTTCTGAGAGACGACGCGGCCACTCCCGGCCAGGTGCGGCTCCAGGGCCGCGGTCAACAACTGCGTAACCGCCACACGCCCCGACAGCCCGGTCAGGTTGGGCACACGCACCGCGCCCTCTGCCGGCGTCTCCTCGGTGACGGCGTCCATCTGCTCCAGCTTCTCGAGGCCCGCCACCACGACAGACTTCGTCGGCTTCACCGGCTTCGGCGCAGGTTGCGCCACCGGCATCTCCCGCGACTTGGGCGCGCCGAGGTGCGGCATCGCCTGCAGCGCGATCTCCTTGAACGCCGGCGCCGCGACGAGGCCGCCGTAGACGTCGGTCTTCGGCTCGTCGATGACGATGTAGATGACGGCGCGCGGGTCTTCCGCCGGCACCACGCCGATGAAGCTGGCGACGCGCTTGTCAGAGTAGCCGCGGGCCACCGGGTCGGCCTTCTGCGCGGTGCCCGTCTTGCCGGCCACGCGGTACTCGTCGAGGCGCGCGCGCGGCGCGGTGCCGCCCTGCTCGACCACGCTCTCCAACATCGCGATGACGCTCTTCGCCGACTTCTCGGTCACCACGCGGCGCAGCGGCGTCGGCTTGTTCTCGAGCAGCACGAGGCCGTCACCGTCGGTCACCTTCGACACGAGGTACGGCTTCATCAGCACGCCGCCGTTCGCGAGCGCGCCGTACGCCGCGGCGACCTGCAGCGCCGTGGCGCTGATGCCCTGACCGAAGCTCTGCGTCGCGAGCGCGATCTCCGCCTTGGGGTACGGCACCAGCCCGCGGCCTTCACCGGGCAGGCCGAGGCCGAAGCGATCGCCGAAGCCGAAGTGCTTGTACGTCTCGACCAGCTTCTCGCGGCCCAGCTTCTGCGCCACCTTCGCGGTGCAGATGTTCGACGAGACCTGAAGAATGCCGCGCGGGGTGAGGATGGCGTGCGGGTGCGTGTCGTGCACCACGTTGCGACCGACCTTCCACGCGCCCTTCTCGCAGTCGAACTCCGAGCTCTCGCTGATGACCTTCTCGTCGAGCGCCGACGCGATGACGAAGGCCTTGAAGGTGGACCCTGGCTCGAAGCTGTCGGTGACGGCGCGATCGCGGAAGTCGTCGGGGTTCGCGCCCTTCGGCGCGTTGGGGTTGAAGCGCGGCCAGTTCGCCAGCGACAGCACCTCGCCCGTGCGCGGGTCGAGCACCACCGCCATGCCGGCCGTGGCCTTGGCGTCGACGACGGCCTTCTCCAGCGCGCGCTCGGTGACGTACTGTAGCGTCGAGTCGATGGTCAGCGACAGGCTCGCGCCCTGCGTCGCTTCCGGCGCCTCGAGGCCGTTGGTCAGCAGCTTGCGGCCCTTCGCGTCGCGGAAGCCTTCACGCTTCACGCGCTCGCCCGAGAGCTCGTCTTCGAAGCTGCGCTCGAGACCATCGAGGCCGTGCGAGTCGGTGCCGACGAGGCCGACGACGTGCGCCGCCAGCTCGCGCTGCGGGTAGAAACGACGTGGCTCCTTGGCGAAGCCGATGCCGGGCAGGCCGAGCGCCTTCACCCTGGCCGCCTCAGCGTCGGTGACCTGCCGCTTGATCCACGCGAACCGACGACCCTTCTCGAGGCGCTCGTGTACGTCCTTCCAGTCGAGGCCCAGCACCTTCGCCAGCTTCTTCGCCGCGTCGCGCGTGTCGGCCAGCATCGACGGGTCGACCCACACGGAATCCACGTCGACCGACGACGCCAGCTTCACGCCGCGGCGATCGACGATGTCGCCACGCCGCGCCGGAATCTCGATGGCGCGCACGTATTGATCTTCAGCGAAGCCCTTGAGGCGATCCTTCTGGTGCACCTGCAGGTGCCACGCGCGGCCGAACGCGCCGACCAGCAACGTGAAGAAGACGATCCCCATGAAGATGACGCGCAGGCGCATCCACTTCGACGGGGCCTCCATGGGCTGCATGGCCTTCAGATCGCGCATCAGTCCTTCACCGGGATGACGACGGAGGGCACCTGCATCTTGAGCTGCGCGGCGGCGGTGGGCGCGAGCTTCGACGGCGCGGTGAGCGAAGCGATCTCGACCTTGAGCGCGTCGTTGGCGCGCTGGAGTTCCTGCGCCTGCGCGTCTTTGCGCGAGAGCTCGTAGCCCATCTTCACCACCATCACGCGCGAGGTGACGTGCACGATGCCGACGGTGGCGAGCAGCAGCACCGCCAGCGCCGCCGGCAGGATCTCGAGGAGGATGACGGACAGCGACAGCCCGCCCTTGTTGCGCGCTTCGAGGACGACGCTCATGACACCTTCTCCACGCCGCGCAGCTTGGCGCTGCGGGCACGCGGGTTCTGCGACGCCTCTTCTTCAGAGGCGGTCAGGGGCTTCTTCGACAGTGACTTGAAATCGGCCTGCTGCGTGCGCACCACCGGCAAGCCACGCGGCGCTTCGTCGGGGGCCTCGCCGCACAGCGCCTTGAACGCGCGCTTCACCGCGCGGTCTTCGAGCGAGTGGAAGCTGATGATCGCCGCGCGCCCACCGAGGTTCAGCATCGCGGGGATGGAGCTGAGCGCGCGATCGAGCTGTTCGAGCTCAGCGTTCACGGCGATGCGCAGGCCCTGGAAGGTGCGGGTGGCGACGTGAATGTCCTTCGGCCACGCCTTGCGCGGCACCGCGGCCTTCACCGCTTCGACCGCTTCCGACGTCGTCTTCGGCAGCCGCGCCTTGAGCGACCGGGCGATGGGCCGCGACAGGCGCTCTTCGCCGTACTCGTAGATGACGTCGGCCAGCTCGTTCTCGGGCAGCCGGGCGATCAACTCCGCCGCGGTCTCGCCGAGGTCCGACATGCGCATGTCGAGCGGCCCGTCTTTCATGAACGAGAACCCGCGCTCGGCGTGATCCAGCTGCGGCGATGAGACGCCCAGGTCGAGGACGAACCCGTCGACCTTGTGGGGTACCAGGCTCGCCGCGTCGCCGAACTCACCGCGCACCGCCGTGAAGCGATCGCCGAAGCGCGCGAGCCGCGCCGTGGCCGCCTCGAGCGCGCGCGGATCCCGGTCGATGCCGAACACACGGGCGCCGCGCTCCAGCAGCGCCTCCGTGTGTCCTCCACCACCGAGCGTTCCGTCGATGATCACGCGCCCCTCCGAGGGCTGCAGCAGCTCCACCGTCTCGCGCAGGAGTACGGTCTGGTGAACGAAGGCGATGGCGTCACCCGTAGACGAGCACGCCGCGATCGAACGAACGGGCCGCGTCGGTGCTGTCGGCGAAATAGTCGAACGCGTCGTGCGCACCCGCGCTGCGGAAGATGGCGTGCAGGTACGGCGAGAGGCCCGAGAGCTTGAGATCGCCACCGAGCAACCGCAGCTCTTCGGCGCGCTGCACCAGCGGCCGCACCGCGCGGTAATCGAAGTGCGTCACGCCCGCGAAATCGACGACCACCTCGTTGGCGCCGTTGGTCGACAGCCGCGCCAGCATGTCGCAGACGTCCTTCGCCTCGTCGCGATCGAGCTCACCTTCGAGCACCATCGTCATGACTCGCGACGTGGCTGTAGCGACGTTCACCGTCTTCGCCACATCGACATTCATCAGCTCGCTCACGTTCATTCTCCAGGTTTGAAAAGTCAGGACCGCTGCAGCTCAGTCAGCACGCGCATCACATCGGCAGAGTCGGCCTCGGCGCGGGCGCTCTCCTGCGCCTTCGCCCACCCGTCCTTCGACCAGAGCTCGATCACCTTCACCATGCCGGCCCACACGAGGTCCTTCTCGAGGCCCGCGTGCGCGCGCAGCGACGGTGGGATCAACACGCGCCCGAGCTTGTCGACGGGCACTTCCAGCGCGGGAGCCACGTAGAGCCGCAGCAGCGCCTTCACGCCCGGCTCCATCGGGTTGCGCTTGGCGATCGACGCCTCGAAGTGCTCCCACTCGCGCACCGGGTAGCAGTGCAGACACGCGTCGAGCGCCGTCGTGACGATCAGCCGGTCGTCGTAGCTGCCGACGAGGGTCTCCCGCAGCTTCACCGGGAAGCTGGTGCGACCTTTCGCGTCGATCTGGTGCTCGAAGACGCCCCGGAACATGTCTGCCGTGATCCACCACAGTGAGGGAAATTGATCCGCCCGATACCACTTCTTGCCACTTTCGCCGGGAAAATAGGGGGCGTGGAGTGAGGGGTCAAGAAAGGCGGATCAGGGGCGCCCCGATCGGGGCCGCGGACTGTGCTAGGACGGCAGGCCGAGGGCGTCGGTCGACAGTCGGGGGAAAAGATGAGTTATCAGGAGCACTTGTGACGCCGGTTCGTCTCAAGGTCGCGTACAAGACCCCCGAGTCGTTGCTGGGCGAGCTCACCAAGAGCGTCGGCCGCGGCGGCGTGCGCATCGAGACCAAGAAGGCGCTTCCGCTGGGAACGAAATTCGTTTTCGAGCTGCGATCACCCGGCGTGCGCGAGCCCGTGGAGGTGATGGGCACCGTGCTGACGGTCACGGAGACGGCGCCCGGCACCTTCGCGTTGCACATCCGCTACGAGCCGCCGCGCACGCGCCAGGGGCTCGACGCCGTCATTCGCCGCATCTTCGACACCGCGCGCTTCGACAAGCACCGCAAGACGCCGCGCATCCCCATTCACGTGCGCGCGACGGAAGATCGCCCCGACACGCCGGGCTACCGGCTGCGCGACATCAGCGCGGGCGGCGTTGGCGTCGACGTCGAAGGCGATTCGCTGCCGCGGCACATCAAGGTGGGCGCGCCCTTCTCGATCACCATGAAGCTGACGACCGGCGTGCTGTCGTTGCCTGGTCAGGTGGTGTGGGCGGTGACGACGCGCGCGAGCGACACGTTGCCGCCGCGCGTGGGCGTCGCGTTCGGAGAGCTGAAGCCGTCAGCGCGCGAGCTGCTTGATGACCTGCTGACGCTCAAGGTGCTGCCGAGCCCGCCGTGGATCGCGCGACTCACGTTCGGGTGACACGAACGCCGTCACGTTGCGCGGAGCGGCGCGCGAGCCGAGGTCACCGCAACCACACCTGCCCCGCCGCCCGACGGGCGGTGCGACCAAGCAACCAGGTCTCGGCGTCGGCCGGCGCGTAGCCCAGCGGGTACAACCGCTTTCGCGTCGCATCGCCAAGGCGCAGCGTTACCTCGCCCTCGACCGAGCCTGAGAGCGTCTCGAGCTCGCCCGACGATGACTGCAGATGAAGCTGCAGCCACTGTTCGTCGCGCGTCACGCCCTTCACGGTGACGGCGCTCAGCTTCGCCGGTGGCGCGTCGACGCCGGGCTTCGTGCCGCCGGCCGCGAGGAACGCACGCACCGGCAGCGTCTTGTCTTTCGACGCATTGATGGCCGCGAGGCGCTCGCGCTCAAACGTGGCGTCGAAGGCACGGCGGCGCACCGGCGAGTCCGTGGGCTCGAGACGACCGTCGGCGTACCGGTACTCGCGACCGATGAACACCACACGATCACCGTCGTTGGCCCACTCGGTCAGCAACAGCGCGTGCTTCGGCCCTTCGAAGTCGCGGCCCCAGTCCTGCGCAATGGCGTGCGTGACGCCGTCGTCGGCGCCATCGACGATGGCGAGTTCCCAGGTGCGAATCATCACGCCGTTGCTCTCAGCCGCGCGCGACGCGACGAGCAACTCAGGCGCACCGTCCGCGTCGAGATCGCTCGCGTCGACGATGAAGTCGCTCACGTCACCCAGCACGCTGCGCACGTCCCACTCAAGGTGTCGACCGGCCGGGCCATCGACGGTGATGCCGGGCCGCTGCTCGCCCTCGGAGGGAATGCACTTGCACACGCGAACGTCGTCACGAGTGCTGCACGCGGCGGCGGCACACCCAGCGATCTGCACCGACTGCGGAGTCGGCCAAGCGGCGAGGACGAGGGCGAGGAGCATGCGTGGAGTCTCGCACCGTCGCGGCGCGCGCGGGAGGCGGCTGGAAACTTCTCTCGGGGCGACGCTCTGGCACGCTGCGCCGCGATGAAGAAGACGCTCTCGATTCTCGCGCTGGTGATGACGTTCGCGGCGTGTGGCCCCACTGTCGGAGACGCGTGCACCACGTCGACTGATTGTGGCCCCGGAACGTGCATCAACCGCGCGTACGCCCCGGGCGGGCTCTGCACCACGTCGTGCAATCTCGACTCGTCCAACTCGTGCCCGTCGGGGACCACGTGCGTGCGCGGCGCGATCGACGGTGACCTCGCGGGGTGTTTACGCGCGTGTGAGTCGAGCAGTGACTGTCGCGCGGGCTACGTGTGTCGCGTCGTGCGTGACTCGATGACGTCGGTGTGTGTCGGGCCCGACGGGCTCTGAACACAAGCCGTCTCGAGGGGCTGCACCAACCCGTGCGTCGAGTCGTCGTTCGTCGATGACCGGCAACTCGGTGACGCCAGCGGGCTTCAACGTAGCCGTCCGCGCGTCCGCAAGAACGCTGCTCACGCGGGCGAGCGCCGCCTCGCGCCGAGCGCGCGGTCGGTGTCCGTTTCGCGAGCCTTGCCTTCCTCGCGTCGGGCAGTCAGCGCAGCGACGCGGACCGAGAATCAACCGCAACGGCAGCTGCGCTTCTTCTTCGCCGCCAGCGCTGCGCTGCCTTCCGTCGGGTGCTCACCGTGGTCGTGAGCGCGAGCCGGTAAGTCGACTGATGCGACGCGCCGACGCGCGCTTGTTGCGTGGCGTCGACGCGGTGACGATGCCCCCGCCATGACGCCCAACAGACTGGACTTCTCGCTGCGCGCGCCGGGCGAAGACACGCTGCAACCCGTCGGCACCATGCGCTGGCCCACCGCGCTGTCCGGTGAAGCCGTGGCGTTTCTCCGAGACAACGTCTTCGCCGAGCGCCTCGGCAACCCGCGCCGCGTCGCGAGACTGATGCAGACCCTCGTGCTGCCCGCGGACGAGAGGCCAGGGTTCCTCGCCGATCGCCCGTTCTTTCCACCCGAAGCACCGGAAGCCCTCGCGGCGCAGGTCGACCTCGAGGACCTCGTCGCTGACTTCGCCGTGGTGCTGCGCGCGCTCCGTCACGCGCCGCCGCACCTCGACCTCGTCCTCACTTTTCTTGAGGAGGACGCGGGTACACCAGACACAACGCCTTGAAGTAGGGCTGGTCCGCCGTGAAGTAGTCGGCCGACATCGCACGCGCCACGCGCTGCAGCTCCATGCCGAACGACGGCACGAAGCACACGTCGGGCGCCTCGCGGAACTTGTTCTGCACCCGCTCGAGGCCCCGCTGCAGCGTCGTCAGATCCATCACGCCGCTGCGCACCGGCACCGTCGGCCCGTTCGGGTCGCCGCCGGGCAGCTTCCCGAGGTTCGTGGTGATCTCAAACCCGTCGGCGCGGTGAATCACCCTCACCTTCCCGGGCTTCGGCTCGTCGACCCACGTCTGAAACGACGGCGCGTCGCGCAGCGTCACCTGAAACGCGATGTCGGCGTCGGGGTGCTTGAGCCAGACCTCGCGATGCGCGTCGTCCAACTGCGCCAGCAACGGCGCCGCCTGAACCAGGAAGGTGTCTTCGTCAGACACCAGGAGCACCGGCGCGTCACCCGCGGGCACCGGCGTCCACTTCTCTCCATGAAGTTCGACGCGCGCAGCGTCAGATGGCACATCCGGGCCGACTGGCGTGAAGGGCACCACGCGATACATCGCGTCTCGCTCGTCGCCGGCGTCCGCGACGACGCGCTGCAACGGTTCGAGCGGCTGCGGCTTCGCGCGCGGAATCGGCTCCGTCGACTTGCGATCGCTGCACGCCATCAACAGCACCACCAGACACCAGCACTGCTTCATTTCGCCTTCTCCGAGAACACGTCAGCCACGCACGACGCCGACGCAAACCCACGGGTCACGGCGTCGAGCGCCGCTTCTCGCGGAGACTTGAAGAGCACCATGTCCTTGAAGCGCGCGGGGTCGTCGCTGTGCCCCACGTCGTGGATGTAGATGGCCTGCACCCGCCCGGGGAACTCGGCGCGCATCTGCGCGTAGACCTCCGGGTCGCGCTCGCCAGAGTCGCCGACCAACACCACGGGGTTGCTGAGGTCCTTGAGCAGCGAGCGGATGACGGGCTGCTTGTAGTTCTTGAGCGTGCCGGGCCCGAGGTCGCGCAGGTACACGCCAAACCCGATGGGGAAGCGGTTCACCCGAAGGAACTCGCGTACCCGGTCGACGTACTGCTGCGGCGAGCCACTCACGAGCGCGAAGCCGGGGCGCTTCGCCTTCTCGGCACGCAGGCACTCGTAGAAGTCGGCCATGCCCTCGACCGCGGGCTGCGACTTCCCGTCCTGCAGCAGCGCGGCGGCGACCAACTTCGATCCATCGAGCACGTTCGTGACCGCGATGGTGTCGTCGAAGTCCGAGACCACGACGAACGGCGCCTCGGGCGACACGATGTCGACCGTGGCGATGCCGACCGCCCCTTTGACGCCAGCCTCGGCGGTGCCGAGCCCGAGCGGAAAGAGCGAGTCGCCGCCCTTCAAGGTCACGGTGAACGTACCGTCGTGGCCGCTGGTGGTCTTCGCCGACCGCCCTGCGTAGCGGACCTCGACGTCGGCACCGACCCAGTTCGACGAGGTCAGCCGTCGCAGGTTGCGATCGAGCGTGGTGCGGCCCTTCGACGGCGTGTGCTTCAACACCCGACCTGACAGCGTGACCACGTCGGGCGTTCCCACGGCAGGAAAGAAGAGCACCGCGGGCTCGGCAGCGACGCCCGCGGCTGACAGGGCCGCAACAAGCATGATGGAGCGCATCTGGAGCATGTTACCGTCCCGCGGCTTTCGCGCAGGGCCCCCACGTTGTCAGCTTCCGACACCTCCAGATTCGGCAAGTACGAGCTGCTCGACCGCATCGCGGCGGGCGGCATGGCGGAGATCTTCCGCGCCCGGTACGAGCCGGCGCCCGGCGTCACCAAGCAAGTCGTCATCAAGCGCATTCTTCCGCACTACGCCGAGAACAAGGCCTTCATCGGCATGTTCACGAACGAAGCGAAGATCGTGATGGGCCTGTCGCACGGCAACATCGCGCAGGTCTTCGACTTCGGCGTCATCGACGGCGACTGGTTCCTCGCGATGGAGCTGGTCGACGGCCACCCGCTCAGCAAGGTCGTGAAGCGCGCGCGCACCATGGGCATGCCGGTGCTGCCTCCGGAGTTCGCGGCCTTCGTGACGGCCGAGATGCTCAAGGGGCTGCACTACGCGCACACCCGCCTCGATGAGAGCGGCCGGCCTCTGCACATCGTGCATCGCGACGTGAGCCCGCAGAACGTGCTCGTCAGCTACGAGGGCCAGGTCAAGCTGGTCGACTTCGGCATCGCCCGCGCGCGCAACGCGAGCCGCGAAGAGACGGCCGCCAACGCCGTGAAGGGCAAGTACGCGTACTTCTCGCCCGAGCAGGCCAGGGCGAAGGACCTCGACTCACGCACCGACGTCTTCGCCGGCGGCATCGTCTTGTACGAGCTCCTCACGGGACAGCTGCCGTTCCAGGGCCGCCTGATGGACGTGCTGGCCCGCATCGTTCGCGGCCAGTTCCGGAAGCCGCGCGAGCTGAACCCGCGCATTCCCCCGGAGCTCGAGCGCATCGTGCTGAAGGCGATGGCCCTCGAGAAAGACGCCCGCTACCCGACGGCCGAGGCGTTCCAGCAGGACCTCAATCGGTTCCTCTCGAACAACCACCCCGAGTTCACGCAGAACATGCTGTCGCTCTTCCTCCAGCTGCTGTTCGAGCCGGAGCTGGTGAAAGAGGGGCGCCCCGTCCAACTGCCGCGCGAGTTCGTCGAGCGCGCACAGAAATGGAAAGAGCCGCTGCCTGCGGCGCCCGCCGAGGGCCAGCACGACGACTCGGAAGATCCCACCGAGATGGTGGCGTTCGGCGAGGCGCGGCAGTCCGCGCGGAGCCTGCCGAAGCCGGCGCCGTTCCCGTGGCTGCGCGCCGTGGGGCTGCTGGTCTCGGCGGCCGTGGTGGGCTTTGGCGCCGTGACCGTGCTGCAGCGCCTCCGCGAGGCCACGTTGGAGGTGGTCAGCACGCCGGGAGGTGCCGAGGTGGTGGTCGACGGCAAGACGGTGGCTGGGCGGACGCCGACGACGGTCTCAGGTCTCACGGGGAACCGCACGCTGCACGTCGAGGTGCTGGCGGCGGGCTACCAGCCCTGGAAGAACGACGTGCCGCTCAAGGCGGGCCAGCACCTGGTGGTCGACGCCAAGCTGGCGTTGCTGCCGCCGCCCGAACCCCCGAAGCCGCCACCGGCGCCGGAGCCCGTGAAGGTCGCCGAGCCAGCGCCCGCCCCCGACATCGTGTCGTGGCCGGTGACGAGGTTCGAGCTCGACGCCTCGAAGCACCGACTCGACCTGTCGGCATCGGGAGCCACCGCTGTGCCTCTGGACGCCAGCAAGGCGTACCGCATCGCCCTGGGCGGCAAGGCACTGTCTCCAGGGTGGGCGTTCTACGTGGTGAGTGAAGGCGGCGCTCAGCCTGGCGTGTTCGGCCCAGAGCCGCTCCTCATCAAGAGCGCCTCACGGTTCTACGCCCTTCACGTCCCCTCGAGCGTCCTCGGCGCGCCCCAGAAAGACGAGACGCGGCCCAGGCCGCTCTCGGTGGCCGTCGAAGGTTCGCGCCGCAGCGCCAACAAGAGCGTCCCGGCGAAGCTGACCTTCCCCGCGTCTCAGCGGGTCACCGTCACTGGCCTGTCGCAGACAAGCGTGTACGAGCTCACGCCGAGACAGAGTGAACCGCCGGCGGTGGCGAGGAAGAACGGCAACCCCATCATGCGGGTGATCGTGGGGACGCCCGGCGGCTTGCTGATCGCACCGGTGAACGAAGTGACGCGGCTGGAAGGCCTGACGTCGTTCTGGGTGACGTTCTTTGATGACGTCCCCGATGCCGAGACGGGGCGACTGGGCTTCGAGCTCCGGGAAGTCCGTCAGCCGGCACCGAAGAAGCGCCGCACGCGCTGACCCGGTCCTGATTGGAACAGCGGCAGGGCAGACGAGATGTCTGGATTGACGGTGTATGCGTGCGTCCCGTCGAGACAGAACACACTCGTTCCGAGCAGCAGACCGTTGATCACGTGCGCCGGACGCCGTCGGGGTTCCGACTGGCTTCAACGACGCACAAAAAAAGAAGCCCCCCAGCGTCACTTACGTGACGTGGGGGGCATAACATCCGGC
>CAYWON010000188.1:0-11827 GCA_964459885.1 uncultured Archangium sp. | reverse complement strand
ACTCAGATGGGTCGACCGCCAACGTCACGCAGACCGCGACGTGGGCGAGCTCCGCCACGACCGCGGCGACGGTGACGAACACCGGTACGCGTGGCGTGCTCGAGGGCACGGCGGCGGGCGGTGTCACCAACGTGACGGCGACGGTGGGCACGGTGACGGGCACGTTGTCGGTGCGCGTGAACGGCGCGGCCGGGAGCGTGGGCGTGGTGAACCACCTGGTCATCAGTCAGGTGTACGGCGCGGGCGGCAACAGCGGAGCGGCCTTCACCCATGACTTTGTCGAGCTTCACAACCCGACCAGCGCAGCCATCTCTGTGGATGGAATGTCCGTTCAGTACGCGAGCTCGTCTGGTGCGTCCTGGCAGGTCACGACGCTGTCCGGCTCCATTCCGGCGGGTGGCTACTTCCTCGTTCGGCAGCAGGGCGGCAGTACGGGCGCGCCGTTGCCGACCGCTGACGTCACGGGGAATATCGCGATGGCAGCTGGTGCCGGGAAGGTGGCGTTGGTCGCCGACGCGACGGCGCTGACCACCTCGTGCCCAACCGTCGTCGACTTCGTCGGCTTCGGAACCGCGAACTGCTCAGAGACCTCGCCGACCCCAACTTTGAACGCAGCCAACAGCGCCATCCGCAAAGGCGCTGGCTGCGTCGACACCAACCACAACCAGAACGACTTCGAAGTCGCCACGCCGACGCCCCGCAACTCGTCGAGCACCCGCGTCGAGTGCGACGTCTACGTGAACGACCTCACCGCCCCGGAAGAAGTGAACTTCTGCGTGCTGCAGTTCCCGGCGTCGCTGAACGAGACGGCCGGGGCGACGAGCGCCACGGTGTACTCGCGCGTGTTCCAGGCGGGTGTGACCGAAGCGGCCGGCGCGCCCGCGAACGTGGTGATGCAGCTCGGCTACGGCCCCGCGTCGACCTCGGCGCTCAGCAGCGCCGCGTGGAAATGGCGCCCGACGACGTACAACGTGCAGGTCGGCAACGACGACGAGTTCCAGGGCAGCTTCGTGGTGCCGGCCGCTGGCTCGTACGCGTACACCACGCGCGTCTCACTCGACGGCGTGCACTGGACGTTGTGCGACTTGAACGGCGCCGGCAGCAACATGGGGCTCGTGTTCGAAGCCGCGCAGCAGGGCGTGCTGACCGTCTCGCCGTGAAGGTCTGACACGCACAGTCGATCTTCCATTGCCGTGACGACGAGTCGCGGCAGAGTCGGCGCCCTCTATGCGCCTCTCTGCTGCTCTCGTCGTGACCTCCGTCGTCTTCTTCGCCTGTCCGCCGCCCGTCACGCCCGCTCCGCTGACGGTGACGCCGCCGTCGCTCGCCGTCGACCTCGGCGCGACGAAGGTGCTGTCTGCGTCCATCAACGGAGGCCCGGCCTATGCCGCGGCGTGGTCGACCAGCGACGCGGCGGTCGCCACCGTCAAGACCAACGGCGACGGCACCGCGACGGTGCGCGCGCTCCGTGAAGGCACCGCCACCATCACCGCGACGGTGGGCGATTCGACGGCCACCAGCACCGTCACCGTCGGCCCCGCAGTGGTGACGCGCATCGAGCTCTCGCCCGGCCGCCCGTCGCTGGCGCTGGGCACGAAGCTGCAACTGCAGGCCACCGCGGTGGCCAGCGATGGCACCAAGCGCGACGTGACGGCCGAGACCACGTGGCGCACCGCGGGCACCACGGCCTTGACGGTGTCGGCGAGCGGTGAGGTCACCAGCGTCGCGCTCGGCAGCGAGCAGGTCAGCGGCGTGTTCGACGGCCGCAGCGCCGCCGTGACGGTGACGGTGACCGACGCGCGCCTCACGTCCATCGACGTCACGCCCGCGACCAACGCGCTCATCACCGGCACGACGCAGCAGCTCACCGCGTCGGGCGTGTTCAGCAACGGCACGCGGCAGAACCTCACGACGCAGGTGACGTGGCGCTCGTCGGCCACCAACGTCGCCACTGTCGACTCGCTCGGCGTGGTGCGCGCGGTCGCCATGGGCGGCGCCACCATCACCGCCACGCGCGGCGACGTGCAGGCCACCGCCAGCGTCACCACCACCACCGCGGTGCTGACCTCGATTGAGGTGACGCCCGCGCCGCTCTCGTTGGCGCTCGGCCTCACGCGGCAGCTCGTCGTCACCGGCCGTTACGACAACGGCCTGTCGCAGCCCGTCACCAATCAGGCGACGTTCAGCTCGAGCGCGACCGCGACGGCGACGGTCTCCGCGCAGGGCCTCGTGACCGCGCGCGCGCTCGGCACGTCGACGGTGACGGTCTCGGTGGGCAGCTTCACGACGACCACTGAGGTGACGGTGACGGCGGCGGAGGTCGCGGCCATCACGGTGACGCCGGCGTCGCCTTCGGTCGCGGCGGGCCTGACTCAGCAGCTCACTGCCACCGCGCGCATGACCGACACCACCACGCAAGACGTGACGACGCAGGTGGTGTGGGCGAGCGCGACGTCAGCGACGGCGACGGTGAGCAACGCGGTCGGCTCCGAAGGCCTCGCGACCGGCGTCGCGGAAGGCACGTCGGTGGTGTCGGCGACGCTGAACGCCGTGTCGGGCAGCGTGACGTTGACGGTGACCGCGCCGGTGCTCTCGAGCATCGACGTGACGCCCGACGCGCCCATCCTCCCGAAGGGCCGCACGCAGCAGTTCACCGCGACCGGCGTCTACTCAGACACCAGCACGCAGGACCTCACGGCGGCGGTCACGTGGGCCTCGAGCGACGCAGGCGTGCTGGGCATCACCGACGGCGGTTTCGCGACCGCGCTCTATTACGGCGTGGTCACGGTGACGGCGACGAGCGGCGCAGTGACCGGGTCGACGACCGCGCAGGTCGACAATGAGGTCGTCGAATCGATGGTGGTGACGCCTTCGCCGGCGTCGGTGGCCAAGACGGCGTCGGTGCAGCTCGCGGCCATTGCCACCATGAGCGACGCCACCGTCATCGAGATGACCTACTCCGCGAACTGGGCGAGCGCCGACGCGGGCGTGGCGACCGTGACGACGCTCGGCCTCGGCGCCGGCCTCGCGACTGGCGTCGAAGAAGGCGTGACCGAGATCACCGCCACGATCGGCACGGTCGTCGCGTCCACGACGCTGACGGTGACGAAGGCGCCGCTGACGAGCATCACGCTGACGCCCGCGGCCGTGCTCGTCGGCATCGGCGGCACGCAGCAGATGACCGCGACCGGTCACTACGCCGACGGCTCCAGCGACGACATCACGCAGACGGTGACGTGGGCCACAGGTGCGCAGACGACGGCGACGGTCGACGCGACGGGGCTCGTGACGGGCGTGCAGCTCGGCGTCACCAGCGTGTCGGCGACGGTCGGCTCGGTGACCGCGAACGTGGTGGTGACGGTCGCGCTGTAGCCGCGGCGTCGACGCGACCGCGGCGTGCGCTCACTTCCCGGTGACGCGCACCCGCTGGTCGATGCGACCGAAGATGGACCGCCCGTCGGCGTCCTTCATCTCGATCTCCACGCGGTCACCGTTCTTCATGAACGGCGTCTTCGGCGCGCCTTCATCGATGGTCTCGATCATGCGGATCTCCGCGAGGCACGAGATGCCCCGCGCGCGCTCTTCGTTCGAGACCGTGCCGCTGCCCAGAATCGTGCCCGCGGTGAAGTTGCGCGTCTTGGCGATGTGCTGAACCAGGTCGAAGAAGCTGAAGTGCATCTCGGGCCCGGCGTGCGTGTCGCCCACCAGCTTGCCGTTGAGCCACGTCTGCAGCGTCAGGTGCAGGCGCCCGTCTTTCCACGCGCCGCCCAGCTCGTCGGGCGTGACCGCCACGGGTGAGAACGCCGTCGCCGGCTTCCCCTGGAAGAAGCCGAAGCCCTTCGCCAGCTCGTCGGGGATGAGGTTCCGCAGCGTGACGTCGTTCACCAGCATGACGAGGCGCACGTACTTCCCGGCCTCGGCGGCGGTCGTGCCCATGGGCGTGTCACCCAGCACCACGGCGACCTCCGACTCGAAATCAGGGCCGAACTTCTCGTCGCGGACCACGATGTCCGCGGTGGGCGGCAACATCTCTGACGAGCCGCCCTGGTACACGAGCGGGTCGGTCTTCAGCGTGGGCGGCGGCTCGGCCTTGCGCGCCTTGCGCACGAGGATGACGTGGTTCAGGTACGCCGACCCGTCGACCCACTCGTAGGCGCGCGGGAGCGGCGCCAGCAGCTTCGTCACGTCGTACGGCTCGCTCTTCGCCTTGCCGGCCTCGAGGTCGGCGGCGAGCGCGCGCAGCTTCGGCTCCACGTCGGTCCACGCGTCGAGCGCGGCCTGCAGCGTCGGCGCGATGTGGGACGCAGACGTCCACGCCGACAGATCCGACTTCACCACCAGGAGCGCACCGTCGCGCGTGCCGTTCTTGAGGGTCGCGAGCTTCATGCCGCACCGCATAGGTCGGGAAAGTGGTGGCGTCACCCCCCTTTCAGCCTACGCTCGCGAGTCCATGGGCGACGAGGCGGGCCTCTCTCCGGTCCATCGCATCATCTCGACGTTCTCACGTGCCGTCGAAGCGCTGGGCCTCGGTGTACCTCCACTCTTCATCGAGAAGTGGGCTGTCGCCGTGCACCAGGCGCTCAGCTCGCGCGCGCGTGAGTTCCACACGCACCAGCACGTGCTCGACCTCGTGCGCGACGCCGACGCCATCGAGACGCTCGCGGCGCTGTACCACGACATCGTCTACGTGCAGGTCGACCTCGACGTGCCCACGCACTACGCCGCGCTGCTGCAGCCGCTCGTGGCGCGCGACGACACCACGCCGCACGGCTGGAAGCTGCTGCCGCACACCGGCGAAGACCCCACCGCGCGCGACGTGCTGCACCTCTTCGGTCGCCGGCCGGGCGAAGTGCTGACGCCCTTCACCGGCCTCAACGAGCTCGCCTCTGGCTTCGTCGCCGCGAAGGAGCTCGAAGGCGTGCTGACGCGCGAGCAGCTGCTCGCGGTGGTGGCGTGCATCGAAGCCAGCATCCCGTTCCGCGACGGTGAAGCGGTGGCGCTGCGCGACCGGCTCAAGGCGCTGGGTCTCGGCGACGAAGAGGTCGGCGTGATGGTGCGCCGCGCGACGCGCCTGTCGAACAACGACGTCGGCAACTTCGCTGACCCCGACCCGGCGCGCTTCCTCGACAACACGTGGAAGCTGCTGCCCGAGACCAACCCGTCGCTGCACACGCCGACGACGTACAGCATCAAGGACTACCGGGTCGCGCTCATGAAGATGGAGCGCTTCCTCTCGACGCTGCCGCCCGAGCGCGTGTTCCACACCTGGGGCGGTGAGCCGGCCAAGCCCGAGCACGACCGCCGCATCGCCGCGGCCGCGCGCAACATCGACCTCGCCGTCCGCTACATGCGCTGCAAGCTGTACTCGTCTTCCATCATCGAGGCGCTGGCGGCCGAGTCGGGTGGCGATGGCCCGCTGCCCTACTTCCTCGGCGGCACGCCCGACGGCTCCGGCGTGCCCATGAAGCGCCTCGAGCAGTTCCTCCCGGTGCCCACGCCCATGCGCGAAGGCCAGCGCGACGACGTGCTGCGCGGGCTCTTGCTGGGTGGTCGCACCACGAGCTCCAGCTTCGACATCGCGCCGTCACCGGTGGCTGATTTCCTCTACGTGGCGCTCGGCGAGCAGCGGCTGATGAAGGGCTTCGAAGAGGCCCGCACCATGTGGGACGGCACGCACGCGTCGCGCGTGTTCCTCTCGCTGCAGCCGCGCGAGCCGGTGCAGGTCATCGCCAACGCGGTGTGCGAGATGGCGCCGACGCGCGCCGCCGCCATCGCCGAGCTGATGAAGCTGCTCTGAGCGAGGTGCGCGAGCGCCTCCGCCGTCGAGAACTCGGCTCACCTCGCGACGGCCTGCATGGGGAGCGCGCGCGGAGGACGACTTCAGCGGGCGACGTTGCGCAGCGGTTGCTCCGCCAGCAGCGCAGCGACGTTGTGCGCGATGAGCGACCCGGCGCCGATGGGTCGACCACCGGCCGCGTGCGGGCTGATGACGAGGCGGGGCGTCGACCAGAGCGGCGACGCAGGCGGCAGCGGCTCGGTGTCGAACACGTCGAGCGCGGCGCCGGCGATGACGTCGTCCTTGAGCGCGGCGTCGAGCGCGGCCTCGTCGAGCACCGCGCCACGGCCCACGTTGACCACCACCGCGCGGCGGGGCAGCGCGGCGAAGACGTCGGCATTGAGCGCGCCACGCGTCGCGGGCACGTCAGGCAACAACGAGATGAGCACGTCGGTGTTCGGCAACGCGGCGGGTACCTCGTGCGTGGCGATGACGGTGAAGCCGTCGCGCACGCCAGCCTTCGTCGCCACGCCGGTGACCTGCGCGCCCAGCGACCGCAACACCGGCGCCAGCCGCACCGCGATGGAACCGAAGCCCCACAGCAACACGCGCGCGCCGATGAGCGTGCGCACGCCCGCGGGGTCGTGCAGCGGCTGCAACCCGCCCAGCTCGCCAGCCCAGCGTCGGTCCGCCTTCGCGGCCACCATCTCCGGCACGCGACGGAGCACCGCGAGCGTCAGCGTCAGCGCATGTTCAGTGACGGTTGCATCATGCAAGCCTCTGCCTGACGTGATGGTGACGTGCGCTGGAAACCCGGCGGCCAGCACCATGTCAGGGCCCGCGTTCAACGCCTGCACCCAGCGCAGCTTCGTCAGGCGTTGCGCCGCGTCGACGAGCTGCGCCCGCGGGTTGCCCCACGTCACCAGCGCTTCGGCGTCGAGGTGCGCGTCGGGCACCGGCTGCGCCACGTCGTAGGGGACGACCTGCACTTCGCCTGGCAACGCGACGTCGAGCGCTGTGCCTTCGGGAACGAGCAGCTTCATGCGTCGTCAGTACCAGACGGCGTCGCAGTTCGGGCAGCTGCGGGCCGACCGGTACTCGCCGGGCGGCGCTTCCCACGCGCAGGTGCGGCACCAGCGGCGCTCCTGTGCGGCCGGGCTGCTCATGATGGGGCTCTACGTCGCGCGCCACTTCGGCCGCTTCCACGGTGGGCTCCTGTGACGCGCGCATTCGTGTGACCGGTGGGTGGGCCGTCAGCTAGATGGCGGGCCCATGGAACGGCTCAAGGCGTCGCGGTTCGGTCAGCACCTGCTCACGGCGTCACCAGTGACGCTGGGCATCGGCCGCATCGGCCTCGCGTTGCTGTTGCTCTTCGACGTGCTGCGCCGCTGGGAAGATCTCGACGTCTGGTACACGAACGCCGGGCTGATGCCGAACCACACGATGCTGTGGGCGCCCCAGGCGCGGCTGGGCTTCTCCATCTTCTACGGCGTGAGCGAGCTGCACGAGGCGCGCTTCTTCGTGGGCCTCATCGTGCTCGTGTACGTGGGCCTGCTGCTCGGGTGGAAGACGAAGCTGATGCAGGTGCTCGCGCTCGCCGCGCAGCTCTCGCTCAACTGCCGCATTCACTACCTCACCAACGGCGGCGACGTGGCGCTCTCGGTGCTGCTGGTGTGGACGGCGTTCCTCCCGCTGGGCCAGTGGCTGTCCATCGACGCGCTCCGCCGCGCGATGCGGCACTCGAAGCTGGAAGTCGACAACAAGGGCACCGCGTCGCTCGACGTGCCGGCCGCGCACGCCGAGCAGCTCAAGCCGCCGACGCCGTACTTCGAGTGGGTGATGGGCGCGCTCGCGCTGCAGCTCGCCGTCATCTACCTCTTCAACTACCTGCACAAAGACACCGACGGCTGGGCCACGGGCCGCGTGCTGCTCGACGTGCTGCACCAGGACCGCATCGCCACCGCGGCCGCCGAGTGGTTCCGGCCGCACGTGACGCCCGGCCTCTCGATGGCGATGACGCGCTTCACGCAGGTGGTCGAAGCGACGCTGCCGTTCTGGGTGCTGTGGCCCTCGCGCACCACGCGGCGCATCGCCGTGGCGCTCGGGTTCTCGCTGCACCTGGGCTTCATGCTCTTCCTCAACCTCGGCGTCTTCTCGACGACGATGTTGATGTTCTGGTTCTTCATGGTGCCGCACGACGACCTCGTGTGGCTGCTGCGCAAGCTCTTCGGCGCGCCGAAGCGCGACGAGCCCGTGAAGGTCGGGGAGTCGTTCGGTCGTTGGGCCGCGCACGCGCTGTTGGCGGTAGAGGCCCGCGCAGTCACGGCCGTGCCCGCGTTCGTGCCCCGCTGGCTCCAGCGCGTCTCGAAGCGCTTCTCGTTGGACCAGCTCGAGCCCGACGCGTTCGCGCCCGACACGGCGCTGCGCACCAGGGTGATGGACGTGCGCCGTCGCGTGGGGCTCGGGCTGTTGGCCTTCATGTTCGTGGTCTTCTGCATCCAGACGTTGGCGCAGAACCGGCCCGTGCCGCAGGCCATCAAGCCGGTGCCGCCGTTCTGGGTGATGTGGCCCGTCGAGTACCTGCACTTCTTCCAGGGCTGGGGAATGTTCGCCGTGTCGCCGCGTGAAGACGCGACGGTGGTGGTGCGCGCCCGCACCGTCGACGGCCGCCTGGTCGACCCGCTGTCAGCGCGCGCGTCGCGTCGCTCGCCGCCGGGGCTCAGCATCATTTCTACGCGGCTCGACCACGACGAGTTCTGGTGCGACTACCTCTCGCGCATCGGCGGTGACCGCGCGTACGAGCCGCCGCTGCGGGAGTGGATCCTCAAGTACCCCGACCGCACCGGGAACCCGAGCGACCGCATCACCACGTTCGACGTGGTGCAGATCAACGACACCTCGCCCTGGTACGGCGAGACGGTGCCGGTGAACACGAAGGAACGCGTGGTGATGCACTGGCCGTGAGGCCTTCAGCGCGGCGCTTCGACGCTGCACGGCAGGGCATCACACGCCTGCACGTACACGCCGCTCGGCCCGCTCAGCACCGACGCCACGCGCCGTCGCGCGGCCAGCAGCGCGCTCTCTGACGTGAGGGCGTGCACTTCGACCGCGATGTCGATGCACTCCGCGAGGAACAGCGGTGGCTCTGGCCGCCACCACACCTCGCGCACCGGGCAGGCGACCTCGGCCGGCGTCGACTCGAGCGTCAGCGCGTTGACCACGTTCAACTTGCCGCCGCCCCACAGCAGCACGAGCGCGCCGTCGACGTTCGCGGCCAGCTTCACGTTGCGGGCTTGAGGCAGCGACCGCGTCGCGCGCAGCGTGCCGTCGGCGCCAAGCGAGGCCAGCGTGCCATCGGCCGAGAGCGCCACCACGCCGCCGCGCACGCCCACCAGCGCCGCAGCAGAGAAGGGCGCGCGCTCGACCCACTGGCCAGCGTCGAGTCGCAGCAGCGCCGCTGCGCCCGCGTCATCGGTCGACGTCGCCGCCCACAGGCCGCCCTCCGCGTCGTAGGCCGCCAGCGTGACGCCGGCGCGGTCCCACGTCGTCGGGGTGGGCGGGGTGCCAGCACACTCGACCAGCTTGTTGTGTGAGAACGCCGCGGCGCGCGTGGTGTCGCCGCTCACCGCGAAGCCCACGCGCTCCTGCACCGCCGAGAGCAGGCAGGTGTTCAACGCACCGAAGACAGGGTCGGTGGTCGGCGACGTCGCGAGGTACGGGAGGCTCGTGACCGCGAGGTACACGATGGCCCCCAGCACGGCGGCGAGCGCCACCGAGAGCGCCAGCGTGAAGGCCTGAAGCCGCGAGCTCTTCGCGCGCCGCTGCACTGTCACTTCTTCTTCGCGCGCGCCTTCAGCTTCTTGGGCCGGCGGTCCTGCACCGAGAGCAGCGCGTCGAGCTTCTCGGGCAGCGCGTCGAACGCCACGCCGATGCGGCTGTAGATGGAGAGCTGCGGGTTGCCGGCTTCGGCCCACGCGACGGTGCCGCGGAAGGCGACCTCGGTGTCACCCACGAGGAAGAAGCCGTGCACCTTCGAGCCCGGCATGAAGACCTGCGGCAGCTCGGCCTGGAAGCCGCCGCGCGAGACGTCGGCCGACAGCGCCGGCAGGCGGCGGCCCAGCGACAACGGGAGGCGGATGGAGCGTCGGATGGTCTGGCGGCGCGTCGTCATGCGCCACACGGTGACACAGGGTCGTAGCGCGTCCAGTTTCCGGCCGGCTTACTTGTAGCCAGCCTTCACGGTGCTGCGGACCACCATGGCGCCCGCGAGGCAGACGAGCTGATCAGCCTTGGCGCCCTCGGTGGCGCCCGCGTACGTGCGCACGCCGACGACCTTCTTGCCCTTCTGCTTCGCCTGCGCCTGGAACTTCAGGAAGCTCGAGAGCAGCGCCCACTTGCACGACTCCTCTTTCGACTTGCCGAAGCCGCTGCTCGACGCCGCCGACGTGTCCTGCTCGGCGCCCGCGACCTCCGGGCCGAACTTGAACATCTTGCCGTCGACCTTCTCACCGCTCTTCGATTCCATCGCGAGGATGGAGTCGAACGTCACCGTGATGATCTTGTCAGCGGCGAAGGCAGGCACAGCGAGACACGCGACTACGACGGCGACGAGGGTTTTCATGCCGTCTGTATAGCCGAATCAGCCGAGGTCTTCGTCGAGGTTGAAGTCAGGCACCTTGCTCTCGGCCTGCTTCATCTTCGTCTTCACGAACGTGTCTTCGGCGGCGCTCGGCGGCAGCTTGGGCGCGCGCACCGGTTTGCCGCTGGCCGCCGCGCGACCCAGCGCCGAGTCGGTGAGCGACAACGAGCGAATCTGCGCCTGCAGCTTCTCGGGGTCGAACACCGGCGGCTCTTCGGTCTCTTCGGGCGGGGCCTTGGCGGCGCCGGGCTTGAACGCCGCGTGCGTACCGGTGGAAGGCCGCGGGCCCGGAGGCGGCGCCGTCGGTCTGAAGGCCGCGTGGGTGCCGGTGGTGGGCTTGAGCGCGGCGTGCGAGCCCGTGGTGGGCTTCACCGGCGCCGACGGGCGGTACGCCGCCATCTGCGCGCCGGTCATCGGCTTGAGTGTGGGGTCGGCCACCGGCAAGTCAGGCGTGCCGGCCACGTACTGCGCGCGGCGCGTCAACGCGGACGCCACTCCCGTCGACATCTCGTCGTACGGAAAGAGCTCCGGCGCGGGTTCCTTCTTGTCGTCTGGATCTCCCGACATGGCCGAGCCAGCTAACTCCAAAGCGCCCGCTGAAGACAGGGCGGCTCACTCAAAGGGCAGGCGCAGTAACCCCAGGAGCGACTGATGTCGGGGCGTGTCGTAGCCGTCGAGGCCGGTCTTCAGTTCGGGCACTTCGCGCGGTGGGCTCCAGGTGCCCAGCACGCGGTCCCACCAGGTGAACAGCGTGCCGAAGTTGGTGTCGGTGAAGCGCACGTCGCGCGAGTGGTGCATGCGGTGCGTGCGCGGCGTGGGCGTGACGAAGCTGATGAACCGGTCGACGCGCGCCGGCAATCGCAGCACCGAGTGGTGCCACGCCAGCGCCATCGCCACGAGCAGCGCGCGCACGGCGAGTGAGAGCGCATCGACGCCGAAGACGAGGATGAACGACGAGAAGTAGAGCCACGCCAACAGCCCTTCGAGCGGGTGCCCGCGCACGGCGGTCGACGCGTCGAGGTGCGGGTCTGAGTGGTGCACGCGATGCAATCGCCACAGCAGCGGCACGCGGTGGTGCAGCCGGTGACGCAGCCACTCGAAGAAATCGAACGTCACCACCACGAAGGCGATGCGCAGCGGCCACGGCGCGTCGACGAGGTGCAGCAGCCCGACGTCGTGCGTCTCGGCCCAGAGCGCGAGGGAGATTTGAAGGAACGTGCCGCCCACCGCGAAGCCCGCGGCGCACAGCGCGAGGCCGACGTTTCGCAGCAGGTGCTTCACGCGCGGCGTCGCCGGCAGCACCGGCACCAGCGACCACTTCGTCTCCAGCGCCAGCATCAACAGGACCGCGGCCGTGAGGACCCAGGGGCCTGCGTCTGCGAGCTGCTGTGCCATTGCGACCTCGTCGTCGC
>CAYWON010000187.1:0-12046 GCA_964459885.1 uncultured Archangium sp. | reverse complement strand
CCGCGCGCCGTCAGCATGATGACCGGCACGTTGCTCTTGCCGCGAATGCGCCGGCAGACCTCGAGCCCGTCCATGCCGGGCATCATCACGTCGAGCAGCACCGCGTCGTACGCGCCCTGCTCCAACATCGAGAGGCCGCGGGCGCCGTCGGGCGCGTGGGTCAACGCGACGCCGTTCTGCTCCAGGTACTCACGGAGCAGCTCGGGGAGGCGCGCGTCGTCGTCGATGAGAAGGACTCGTGAAGCCATCGTGTCCATGGACCTTACCTCCTGGGTCCTCACGGCCGCGGAGTTACTGCGCGGCAGCAGGTTGAGCGGCGGGGGCCGGCGTGACGACCACCGGCGTCGGCTGCGCAGCGCCAGTGGGCACGGTGATGACGAAGACCTGTGGCGCGGGCGCGGCGTACGGCATCGGCGCGGGCGGCGGCGCGGCCTGCGGCACCACCACGGTCTGCACCGGCGCGGGGGCGGGCGGCGTCAGGTCACCGCGGCGGTCCCAGCGGTCGCCCCAACGACCGCCGCCGTCACAACCGTGGTGCTGTCGCGCGTGCCAGCGGGCGTGCGCGAAGGCCGAGCCGAAGCCCGAGATGACTCCGAAACCGAGGACGACGAGGAGGACGCGACGAAACATGGTGTGTTCCCTTTCTCTTGCAGCGTTGATCAGAGGTTGACGGCCTGGGCCTGCTGCCCGCCGCCGTGACGGAAGCCGCCGTCGAAGCGCCCGCGCCCACCGCACGCGTACCCGCCGTGCATGCGCGCCGGCCCGAACTCGATGAGGTCGGCCAGCTTGGTGCGCTGATCAGGCGTCAGCGCTTCGTGGATCTGCTGGAAGCCCTCGCGCACCGCCTTCTTCACTTCGTCGACGGCGGCCTGCTGCGCGTCGAAGCGCTCGTTGACCGCCGCGGTGTCGAACTGCTCGCCGCGCATCGCCCGCGCGAAGTCACGACGCGACTCGAAGAAGCCGTCGCGCGCCTGCCACGCCGCGCGCTCCACGTTCTGTGCCGCGGCCGAGATGACCTTCTCCTGCCCCGGCGTGGTGTCGAGGTGCTGGAAGAGCCGGCGGAACATCCACTGCCGGCGGCCTCCGAAGCCGCGGCGCCCGTGACGGCCCCAGCGCCAGACCTTCACGAACCCGATGAGACTCAGCGTGCCAATCAAGATGCCGAACATGTGAACCCTCTCGTTTCTGCAGACGCCGTGATGGCGTCTCGCGAAGAGAAGGTAGGAACCGTGTGTGAAGCGTCAGCCGCGATTCCGGTGAAGAAGTTTGAAGCGCTTCAGGTAGAGGGCGCGCATGGCGAAACAACCAACTCCCAGGCTCGCGTACGTGTTGCTGCCGAAGCACGCGCTGCCCACCACGGCGGCCCTGCGCAAGGCGCTCAAGGAGTTCCCCGAGCTGGAGAAGGCCGAGTTCGCCGTCTCGGAAGACGACCAGTCGGTCACGCTGCGCATCGGCGCGACCGACGCGATGGCCGTGCTGCTGCCCATGCCCGTGCCGAACGGTGAGGCCGACTCGCACACCGATCACAGCCTCAGCGGCGTCGACGGCAGCTGGTCGTTGCCTGAGCACCGCGCGCACCTCGTGGTGGCGGAAGGCGGCGAGAAGGGCTCGCTCGACAACCTCATCGTGTTCACCCGGCTCGTCGCGGTGTTGACGCGCGCGTGCAACGCGGTCGGCGTCTACTGGGGCGAAGCGAAGGCCACGCACCACCCGGAGTTCGTCATCGACATGGCCAAGAGCGAGCTGCCGCTGCCCGTGTGGGTGGGCCTCTCGTTCGCCGGAACCAAGAAGGGCTTCGAGGTGCTGTCGCTGGGCATGCACCAGCTCGCGCTGCCTGATCTGCTGCTCAAGACACAGTCGGTCAGCGGCGGCGAGTTCGAGTTCTTCTACGACCTGCTCGCGTACGTCGCGCGCCGCGGAAAGAAGCTGCCCGACGGCGAGCGCGTCGGTCGCGACGACAGCGAGAAGCTCAAGGTGAAGTACGTGAAGTCGCCTATCGACCCGAAGACCGAGGTCTGGAGCGTCACGCTGCCCGGAGCGAAGTGATGCGCGCGGTGCTGCAGCGCGTGAAAGAAGCGTCGGTCACCGTCGACGGTCAGGTGACCGGGCAGATCGGGCCCGGCCTGCTGGTGCTGCTCGGCGTCGGCAAGGGCGACACCGAGGCCGACCTCGAGTTCATGTTGGACAAGATTCCCCAGCTGCGGATCTTCGAAGACGACGCGGGGAAGATGAACAAGTCGCTGCTCGACACCTCGAAGGCGATGCTGGCCGTCAGCCAGTTCACGCTCTACGCCGACACGAAGAAGGGTCGCCGGCCGAGCTTCATCGACGCCATGCCGCCTGAGGAAGCGAAGCGGCTCTACGCGCTGTTCTGCGAGAAGGCGCGCGCGCTGGGGCTCACGGTTCAGGAAGGCGTGTTCGCCGCGGACATGAAGGTCGCGCTCGTCAACGACGGGCCGGTGACGATCTGTCTCGACTCAGCCGATCGCGCGCCGCGCTGAGCACCTCGGCGACGCTGAGCTTCTGCATGCAGTCGTGGTGACCGAGCGGGCAGCGCCGCGTGCCGTGGTTGCTGCACGGCGCGCACGAGAGCCCCAGCGTGACCGCGACGCCGGGCTCGCGCGGGCCCCAGCGCTTGACTGACGTCGGGCCGAACAAGGCGACGGCCGGCGTGGCGTGAGCGCCTGCGACGTGCACGAGGCCCGAGTCATTGCCGATCATCAGCTGCACGCGGGCGAGACACGCCGAGATGACGGCCAGTGACTCGCCAGAGAGATCGACGTCGGCGTGTGGCCGCAAGACGTCGAGCAACGCGCCGTCCATCGGGCCGCCGACGAGCGCGATCTTGTAGCCGTCGGCGCACAGCGCGCTCGCCACCTGCGCCAACCGTTCAGCGGGCCAGCGCTTCGTTTCCCACGCCGCGCCGGGCGCGACGGCGACCCAGCGCGCATCGTCGGGCAGCAGTTCCGCGGCGCGCGCGACCGGCCCGTCGGCGAGCTGCAGCGGCCCCGGCGCTTCGAGCTGCGCGGCCTCGGCGTACAGCTCGGTCGCGTGGCGGTCGTTGAAGATGGTGTCGTTGCCGAGCAGCGCCGCCAGCGACTGCCAGGCAGTTCGCCTGACGAGCCGGAGGCGCTTCGGAGCTGCCGCCCGGGCCACCCGCATCGACCAGAGCTTGTTCTGGAGATCGATGGCGAGGTCGAAGCGACCCGCGACGTCCGTCAGAGCCGCGGCGCGCGTGGCGGGATCCTTGCGCGAGAAGGTGATGACGCGATCGACGGCGCCTTCCAACAACCCACCGAACGCGCGATCGGTCAGCCACTCGATGCGAACGCCGGGGTACTTCGCCCGCAGCGGCCCCACCACGCTGGTGGCCAGCACGACGTCGCCGAGCGCGCTGTAGCGAATGAGGAGGACCGCCTTCACGTGGGTAGAAATGGCCTCGTCATTTCGAATTTGGAAGATGTTTCGGTGTGTTCGCCGACTCGCTGGGCGGTGTGGGTGCGCCAGTCTTCGCGGGGTTGCACGTTCGTGACGGTTGGCGCGGCGACTGCACAGAGGCCGCGGCATGAGCCTCACGCAGCAACGCCTTGTTCCGGTTTTCGAAGACATCGCTGCCATGTTCCGCGGCGCCCCTGAGCACTACGAGCGGTTCGAGCCGTGGGCGCAGGCCCAGACGCGGCGCCTCCGCCGGGCCGCCGAGTCCAGCACCACGCTGCTGGCCTTCGAGATGGAAGCAGTGCGCAGTGAGCTGGAGGCGCTGTCGGAGCCCGACGAGGTGTCGGAGAGCACGCGCACGGCGCGGCTGCGTCGAGCGAAAGAGCACTGGCTCTCGAGTTTGCTGCGCGTCGTCGACGAGCTGCTGGGCGGCGAGACGGCGCAGGCCTGAACTTCAGCAGCCGCCGGTCACGTCGAAGAGCCCGCCGACCACGAGCTGCAGCTGTGACTGCGTCGAGAACTCAGCCTCGCTGAAGTCTCCGTAGCGCTCCCGTGGTTCGAGCCCCACCGAAGCCAACGCGTCGTCGAGCGTCTGTGCCGTGAGGCGCAGTGGCGCCAGCGGATGAATGGCGTCGGTGCGTTCACGCAGGTGCATCACCGGCCGCGGCCGCGTGTCGTCGTCAGCCTTGGCGTCGGCGAGCGTGTCGAGCGCGAAGACGCCGCCGGGCGCGAGGTGCTTCGCCATCGTCTCGAGGAACGCGAAGAGCTCGTCGGGTGAGCGCGTCAGCCCCAGCGCCTGATGCGGCGCGATGACGAGGTCGAACTTCTTGCCGAGGTCGAGCGTGCGCGGGTCGTCACCGCGCACTTCCAGCCGCTCGCCGACGGGCAACCGAAGCTGTTTCTCGGCCAGCAGCGCGCGCAGCGACGGCGAGGGTTCCACCGCAACCACCTGATGCCCACGCGACGCGAGCGCGACCGCGACCACGCCGTCGCCAGCGCCGAGCACCAGGACGCTGCCCGGTGTGGCGAGCAGCTTCCCGTAGAAGCGTGAAGGACCATCGAGCGAGAGCACCGGTGCCACGCGGACGCTTTACGGGAGTTGTCGTGCCACCGCACGAATGACTTCGTGACCCACCCGCCACCCAACCCGCCTAAGCTCCGCTCACCTCATGTCGACCGGAAGCACCATTCCCCAGCGCACCGTGCTCGGCGTGCGCGCCGCGAGCGCCAGCGACCGTTTCGCTTCGCAGGAGTTCAGCCTCGTGCTGGTCAGCGGGCCGCAGACCGGCCAGGCCTTCCCCATCGGCCAGTCGCTGCGCATCGGCAAGGCGCCCGACAACGACGTGGTCATCGACCACCCGACCGTCAGCCGCAATCACCTCACGGTGCGCCGGCAGGGCGACGCCTTCGTGGTGCAGGACCAGGGCAGCACCAACGGCACCTTCATCGACGGCGCGCAGATCAAGGAAGGCTTCCTGCGCGCCGGGGCGCTGCTCGAGGTCGGCGACGTACAGCTCCGCTTCCAGCCGATGATCAAGTCGCTGGACGTCTCGCCCACGGCCGGCGATCGCCTGGGCGATCTCGTCGGCAAGTCGGTGCCGATGCGACAGATCTTCGCGCTCATCCAGCGCATCGCGCCGACCGACTCGACGCTGCTGCTCATCGGTGAGACCGGCTGCGGCAAGGGCGCCGCCGCCCGCACCATTCACAAGCTCTCGCCGCGGGCGACCGGCCCGTTCGTCACCTTCGACTGCGCGTCTGTCTCCGAGAACCTCATCGAGAGCGAGTTGTTCGGTCACGAGAAAGGCGCCTTCACCGGCGCCGTCGCCCAGCGCGTGGGCTGTCTTGAGCGCGCCGACGGCGGCACGCTCTTCCTCGACGAGATCGACGACCTCCCGCTCGACCTCCAGCCCAAGCTGCTGCGCGCGCTCGAAGATCGCGAGTTCCGCCGCCTCGGCCAGTCGGGCTCGGCGCACAAGTTCGACACGCGCGTGGTCGCCGCGTCGAAGAAAGACCTCTGGGCCGAGACGCAGGCGGGTCGCTTCCGCGAAGATCTCTACTTCCGCCTCTCGGTCTTCACGCTGACGCTGCCGACGCTGCGCGATCGCAAAGAAGATCTGCCGCTGCTGGTCGACGCGCTGTCGGGCGGCAACCTCTGGGGCCGGCTCTCTGAGAAGCAGCGCGAGCAGTTCACCGGGCACACCTGGCCCGGCAACGTGCGCGAGCTGCGCAACGCCGTCGAGCGCCTGAAGCACGTCGCCGACATCCCGGAGCTCGCGAGCGAGAACTTCCTGCGCGAGTACGCGGGCCCCGAGAAGCAGGACGGCGAGAGCCTGCCGGTCAGCTACGCGGGCCCCTTCAAAGACGTGAAGGACGACCTCATTCGCGCCTTCGAGCGCGAGTACCTCACGCGGCTGCTGTCGAAGACGCGCAACAACATCGCCAAGGCCGCGCGCGACGCGGGGCTCGATCGCAAGCACCTCTACTCGCTGCTGCACAAGTACGGCCTCGTGCAGACCAGCGAGGAGTAACGACTACTTCCTGGGCAGGTGGCGGTTGCGCAGCTGCAGGTAGCGCTCGCTCGCGGCGAAGCGCACCAGCTCGATGGTCTCGCTGGGCAACGCGCGCTTGGCCCGCAGGCTGGCGATGGCCGGCGCGATGCCGCCGCACACCACCAGCCCCGCGCGGTTGACCGAGTGCCGAGCACCTTCCGTCAACGCGGCGAGATCGAGCTTCGTGCCCACCGCGCGCACCAGCTGCTTCAGGCGATCCCACGAGCGGGCGGGGATGACGTCGCGCATCAGCTTCGTCTCGCCCGGTGACGCGCGGCCTTCCGCCACCTGCGAGACCAGCACCAGCCCGCGCAGCAGCTGCTCACGGCGCAGGCTGCGCAGCGCCATCAGCTCGGGCTGCAACATGAAGAGCGCGCGGCCCGCGAAGAAGCGCAGCTCGGCGTCAGACACCTCTTTCTTCAGCGCCAGCCGCCCCACGAGCACGCGCGCCTCGCCGGTGTAGACGAGTGAGAGCGGCGGGCCGGGCTCTGACGTGAGGAACACGTCGGGAGACCGCAGCCCGAGGATGCGCACCGCCGCCAACAAAGAGTCGGCGACCGCGCGCGCGCCCTTCCCGGCGTCGAGGTGGAACTCGTCATCGGAGCCCGCGTCTTTGCCGCGCGCCGGGTTGAGACGACACAGCGCGATGCCCACCAGGCCCAGCAGCTCGCCGCCTTCGCCACGCAGCGACGGGTGCTTGAGGCCCGCACGATCTGACGCGTTGAGAATGAGCCTCGGCGTGCGCGGCGCCGCGTGGGGATCTCCCTCGAGCGCGCGGCCGATCTCCAGCATCAGCGACGAGCGCAACGAATCGTTCGCGGTGTCGAAGTGCTCGGCCAACATCTTGTAGCCGTCGGGATCGAGCGGATTGCCGCGCACGCGCTCGAACAGCGCCTGCCGCTCGGCGTTGAGGATCTTCGAAGGCGACGGGCCAAACGAGGAAGGAATGCCCACCTCGGGATCGCCCAGCTCGACCTGCACCTCGGCGGTGCGCCGCTCTTCCTGCTCGGCGGCGCGCGGCACAGGGCCGCTGTGACGTTCACGCTCGTCGGGCACCTCGACCTCGTCAGAGACGATCTCTTCCGGCTCGGCTGGCGCCGGCGTGACCTCGTCGGCCACGGCCACCTCGCCCGTCTCGCCCGCGGGCTCGTCGTCGTCCCACGGGCGGTCGTCCACCGGCGCCGCGATGATGGCGTGCTCCTTGTAGACAGGGCGTGCAGGCGCGCCGACCGGCGTGTCTTCTTCTTCCTGGGGCACGGGCGGCGGAGGCAACACCGGCACCTGCGCGCGAATGGGCCCCGTCGACGCTGCGCCACCGCGGATGGGCTCGTTCAGCTCCTTGCGCGCGGGGCGCGGCACCAGCAGCGGCTCGGCCGACGCGAGCTGCTTCGCGACGTGCGGCGCGAGGCGCACGTGGTCGCGCGAGGGCACGTGCGGCTCGACCCGCGCTCCCAGCTTGATCGCCAGCTCTTCGAACGCGCGCTGTTGATCGTCGGTCAACTGCGGTCCCGAGGGCCGCCGCTTCGAGAGCCGACGCGAGGGGATGACGAGCGGGCCGCCAAGCAACGCAGCCGGCGTCGCGGCTGGGGTGTCCGACGGCGGCGGCGCGTTCTGCATCAGCTCGCGCTGCATCTTCTCGGCGCGCTTCTCGTAGGTCTCTGCGCGCGTCGCGTCGCCCAGGCGCTCACGACAAAAGCGCGCCAACCGCTGCCACAGCCGCAGCCGCTGCACCGGGTCGTCGGTCGCGGTGGCCGCGTGCTCCAGCGCCCACGCCGCTTCGGCGTCGCGCCCACCGTCGGCGATCAGTCGCTCGGCGTACGCGAGCCACGCCTCTCGGTGACCGGGCTCGGCGCGCACCGCCGCCTTGAGCGCCTCGAGTGCTTCGGCGCCGCGGCCGCTGCGCTCCAGCAGCATCACCAGCTCCATGCGCTGCAGCCGGGTGCGCGGGCCGCGCGGCTCGCGGGCGATGGCGGCTTTCAAGATCTCTTCGAGCCCCACCTCGTCGCCTGACGCGCGCGCCAACGCCGAGAGCCGCGCCGTACCTTCTTCATCACCGGGCAGCTCCGCGACGACCTCGGCCCACGAAGCGCGCGCGAGGCGTGCGTCACGCGCGGTGTCGGCCAGGCGCGCGAGGCGACGGAAGAGATCTCCACGCCCCGACGAGTGCCGGCTCGTCTTCATCAGCGCCTGCTCGAGCGCGCGCATCGGCGCGAAGTCACCTTCCATCGCCGCCAGCTCAGCGAGCCCAGTCGCGGCGTCGGGGTGTCCCGGCACCGCCTTCAGCGCGGCCTCGAAGTCACTGCGCGCCAGCGCCACTTCACGACGGCTCAACGCCTCTTCGGCGCGCAGCACGTACGCGCGCGCCTTCTCAGCCGGCGCGAGCGCTTGCCGCACACCTGCATCGAGCGCGTCACGCACGCCACTCGAGTCCTTCTTCTGGCCCAGCAACCGCACCTGCTCGGACACCGCGCGCGAATCACCGGTCGCGGCCGCCACTTCGGCCCACGCGCGCGCGGCGCCTTCGAGATCTCCCAGCTCGCTCTCGAGCAGCTCGGCCAGCTTCTCGCCCCAGCGGGCGCGGTCGGCCTTCTGCGTCGAGCGGTTGAGCGCGTCGCGGTAGAAGTTCGCCAGCTCGCGCCACGCGCCGCGCTGAATGAAGTGCGCTTCGAGCTTGAGCGCGGCCTGGGGGTCAGGGCCTTCGCGCACCGCCGCCGCGAAGATGGCCGCGGCCTCGGGCGTGCGCCCGACCTTCTCGGCCGCCTGCGCGACGGCCACCAGCTCGAGCTGCGTGCTGCGACGACGCGGCTTCGGGGTCGGCGTCTCGCCAGAGTTCGAGTTGATGACGTCGACCACCGGCGAGGTCTCGACGCTGTTGACGGTGCGCTCCTCGCCCCAGCCTGGCCCGATGCCGAGCTCCTCGACCAACGCCTGCGCCGACGCGCTCTGGCCGACGCGGTGCCCCAACGACAACACGAGGCGCGCGGCTTCTTCCAACGCGCGACCCGGCGCGGTGGCGCGGTGCAGGTTTCGCAGCCAGAGCAACCGCAGCAGGAACGCGCTGTGGAGATCTTTCGCCTGTTCGGCGTACTGCGCGGCCTGCATGGCGCGGAGCGCGGCGCGTGCGGGGTCGTCGAGCGTCTCAGCCCACAGGCGCGCGCGGCGCAGCGCAGAGCGAGAAGCGCCCTTGAGCTGCTTGCGCCGCAGGAACTCTCTCGTCTCTTTTTCGAGCGACGCGTCGAGCTCTTCCCACCGCTGTTGCCGGGCCAGCAGCGCGTTCAACACAGCGCGTGCGCGGCGATCTTCGACGCGCTCGGCCAGCAGCGCGCTCAAGACCTCGAGCGACGTGTCGAGATCGCCCGTGCGCCGCGCGAGCCGGGCGAGCTGGCGCAGCACGTCGAGGCGCTCGTCACCTTCCGAGTCGTCGACGCCTTCACTGATGAGCCGCCGCGCCGCGGCCTGGGTGCCGGCCTTCAGCGACGCCGAGACCAGCGCGGCGGCGAGGCGCGCGTTCATCGGCACGGCGCGGCTGGCGCGCACCAGCTCCTGGAAGCCCTGCAGCGGCGAGCCTTCGCGGCTCAGGCGGGCGGCGATCTGCAGGTGCATCGCGACCACGCCGCGCACCTCCCCGAGGTACGCGTCGGTGCGTACGGTCTCGAGGCGGCTCTCACCGGAAAGATCGAGGAGCGTCGTCGCGCCCTGGTCATCCGTCGACATCGGGGCGGCAATCTACCGTCAGGTCCCTTCGCGGCGATGGAAGATCGATGGGCTATGAGGCGCCGGTGCGAATCAGCGTGCTCCTGCCGGCCAAGAACGCCGAAGCCACCGTCGACGCGGCCGCGCGCAGCGTGCTCGCCCAGACCTTCGGCGACTTCGAGCTGTTGGCCATCGACGACGGCTCGACCGACGGCACGCGCGCGCGGTTCGACGCGCTCGCCCGTGCAGACAACCGCGTGCGGGTGCTCTCCACCGGCGGCGTCGGGCTGGTCGAGGCGTTGAACCTGGGGCTCCGTGAGGCGCGCGCGCCGCTCATCGCCCGCATGGACGCCGACGACGAGAGCCTGCCCACGCGCTTTGAAGCGTCGGTGGCGGCGCTCGACGACGCCTCACTCGCGGGCGTGGGCACCGGCGTGGAGATCTTCCGCGACGACCGGCCGCCGAGCCCCAACCTGCAAGGGTACGGGCGGTGGCTCTCGTCACTCACCTCGCCCGAACTCGTCTTCCGCGACCGCTTCGTCGAGTCGCCGCTGTGCCACCCATCGATGTTGCTGCGCCGTGAAGCGCTGGAGGCCGTGGGCGGCTGGCGCGACGGCGCGTTCCCCGAAGACTGGGAGCTCTGGCTGCGGCTGATGGAGGCCGGCCACCGACTTTCCTGCGTGCCGCAGCAGCTGCACCGCTGGAGAGATCACGACCGGCGACTGACGCGGTCAGACGCGCGCTACGCCCTCGAGCGGCACCTCGAGCTCAAGGCCGACTACCTCGCGCGGCTCTTCGGGGGCACGCCCATCACCATCTGGGGAGCGACCGACACCGGTCGCGCGCTCTCGCGACTGCTGACGCCGCGGGGCCTGCGCGTCGCGCGCTTCGTCGAGTTGAACCCGCGCAAGCTGGGGCAGATCATCCACGGCGTGCCCGTCATCCACCCCGACGCGCTGCCTGACGACGGCTCGCACGTGCTGGTGTGCGTGGCTGCGAAGGGTGCGCGCGACGACATCCGCGCGTGGTTCGCCGAGCGCGGCCGCGAGGAGCTGAAACATTTTACGTGTGCTGCGTGATGACGCGCTGAGCCGTACGAAAGAACTCGCCGCGCTGGTGATTGAGGCGAAACTCCCCGGCCATGCGACTGCTCAATCGGGGCGTTCTTGCTCTCGCGGTTCTGGTCTCCACCGTTTCCAGCGCGCAGATGCTGAACGATCAAGCGCCGCCGCAGCACCGCATCGTCCACAAGAACCTCATCGCGCTCCGCTACAACCCGCTGGGTCTGCTCTACGACGGTCGCTTCTCGTACCGATTCCGGCTGTACGCGACTGAATCGAAGGTGCTGCGCGACAACTTCATCGGCGTGGGTGTGGCGCCGACGGCGAGCCCGGCGTTTGTGCGCATCGGCCCGTACGTCGAGTTCAACCCGCTCACGATCCTCGGCTTCTGGTCGGCGCTGCAGGTGGTGCAGTACTTCGGCTCGTTCGACCTGCTGCAGAGCTTCCCCGGCGCGCAGTCGGACTACCGCGACACGCAGATCAAGGCGCTCACCGGCAGCCGCCAGCCCACCAATGGCTGGGAGCTCACCATCGGCGCGAACTTCAACATCAAGGTCGGGCCCATCGTGGTGCGCGACTTCGCGCGCCTCATTCACGGGAACATGGCCATCCGCTCGGGCGACCGCGTCTATTACGACCAGTTCTACGACGTGCTCGCGCCCAACGGCGGGTGGACGTTCACGAACGACGCCGACATCTTGTGGCAGGGCCTCGAGAACCGGCTCGTCATCGGCGCGCGCTACACGCTGTCGGCGCCCCTCTACGATCCCGCGCGGCACCTCGACCCCAACGACCCGGTGCAGACCGCCGACAACTCGATGCACCGTCTCGGGCCGATGGTCGGCTACACGTTCAAGTCTGAAGACGGCGCGGCGTTCAACAACCCCACCGTGTTCCTGCTCGTGCAGTGGTGGATGAAGCACCGCTGGCGCACCGGCGTCGACACGCACCCCGCGCTGCCGCTCATGGGCCTCGGCTTTCAGATCACCGGCGACTTCTTGTCGCTCAAGCCAGCTCCGGCGGCACCGGAGACTCCAGCTCCAGCCGGTCAATGACCAGCCGCCGCGCGTGCAGCAAGCACCGCGGCCCCGGCGGCCCGCCGTACAGCTTGTCGCCGACGATGGGAAAGCCGATGCCGGTGAGGTGCGCGCGCAGCTGATGCGTGCGCCCGGTCTTCGGGAACAACGCCACCAGCGCCCGCGTGCCGTTGTCGTCGAGGCGCCGGTACTGCGTAAGCGCGTCGATGCCGTTGGCCTCAGCGCTCGCGCGCCAGCGGCCGGGTCGCGATGGGTCCTTCGACAACGG
>CAYWON010000186.1:0-12207 GCA_964459885.1 uncultured Archangium sp. | reverse complement strand
CCACGAAGACCACCGCCGCGATGACCGCCACCATGATGGCGAGCAGGCCGACGACCGCGCCCGGGTTGAGCGTGTCGGCCTCAACGCCGCGGTACAGCTGCTGCGCCGAAGGCGGAATGCCGACCACGATGCCGGCGAAGATGATGAGCGAGATGCCGTTGCCGATGCCGTTCTCGGTGATGCGCTCGCCGAGCCACATGATGAAGGCCGTGCCGGCCGTCAGCGTCATGACGGTCATGAACGTGAACCACACGGTGTCGACCGAGTCGGGCACCACGATCTTGTCGAGCGCCACGCCGTCGTCAGCCGTGCTGCGGCCGAACGAGTACAGGTAGCGCGAGATGCCGATGCCCTGCACCACCGACAGCGCGATCGAGCCGTAGCGCGTGTACTGGTTGATCTTCTGCCGACCCGCGGCGCCTTCCTTCTGGAGGCGCTCGAGGCTGGGCACGACCACCGCCAGCAGCTGCATGATGATGCTCGCGGACACGTACGGCATGATGCCGAGCGCGAAGATCGACGCCTGGTTCAGCGCGCCGCCCGAGAACATGTTGAAGAGGTTGAGGAGGCCGCCGTCCTTCAGGCGGGCTTCCATCACCGCGTTCAGCGCCACGCGATCGATGCCGGGCGTGCTGATGAAGATGCCGAGGCGGTACACCGCGAGCAGCACCAACGTGTAGACGATGCGCGCGCGCAGCTCAGCGACGCGGAAGATGTTGGAAATGGCGTTGAGGGCCACGGCAGCTTCCTGGAGAAAAGGTGGGAATCAGAAAACGTCGAAACCCCTCGCCCCATAGTCGGGTGCGAGGGGCAACGCACACTCCCTGTGAGAGCAGGAAGTGTGCACCGTCGACTCAGGCCTTGGCGGCCTTCACGCCCTTACCGGCGTGCGCCTTCGCGGCGGCCTCGGGCTTGTGCACCATCAGCGCAATCTCTTCGACCGAACCGCCGGCCGAGGTGATCGCCGTCTTGGCGCCTTCGGTGACCTTGTTCACCTTGACGGTGAACTTCTTGGTCAGCTTGCCGTCGCCGAGGATCTTGATGCCGTCGTACGTGCCCTTGATGAGGCGCGCCGCGCGCAGCGTCTTCTCGTCGATCGTCTCGCCGCCCTTGAAGGTCGCCTCGAGTTCGCCGGTGTTCACCACCGCGTAGTTCACGCGGCTGGGCGAGTTGAAGCCGAACTTCGGGAGCCGGCGCTGGAGCGGGCTCTGGCCGCCTTCGAAGCCTTCGAAGCGCATGTTGCCGGAGCGGGCCTTCTGGCCCTTGCCACCGCGGCCGGCCGTCTTGCCGAGACCAGAACCCTGGCCACGACCGACGCGCTTCTTGCGGTGCGTCGAGCGGTGCGGAGCCTTGAGCGTATGCAGCGTCACCATGGTCATTCCCTCACTTCGCCTGCGCGGACTTGGCGCGCGCGGCGTCACGCGCACGGATCTTGCGCGGCTTGGTACGGGCCCGAACCTTGGGCTCGTCCTTGACGATCTCAAACGCCACCAGGTGGCGCACCTTGTCCAGCATCCCGCGGATGGCCGGCGTGTCCTTCAGGAGCTTCTCGGACCCGAACTTCCACACGCCGAGACCCTTGACGGTCGCGACCTGACGGGCCGAGGCGCTCGAAGGCGACTTGATGAGCTTGATCTTGATGCCCATGGCTTACTGCCCCTTCCGGCCGAAGTTGACTTCCTTGCCGCGCAGGCGCGAGACCTGATCGGGCGAGCGAAGCTGCTTGAGACCGTCAACGACCGCTTTGACGACGTTGTGCGGGTTCCGCGAGCGCTGGCTCTTGGTGAGGATGTTGCGGATGCCCGCCGCCTCGAGGACCGCGCGCACGGGGCCGCCGGCGATGACGCCAGTACCTTCCGAGGCGGGCTTCAGGAGCACCTGACCGGCGCCGAAGCGACCCAGCACCTCGTGCGGGATCGTGTGGCCGATGAGGGGCACCTTGAAGAGGTGCTTCTTGGCGTTCTCGCCGCCCTTGCGGATGGCTTCGGGAACTTCGTTCGCCTTGCCCAGGCCGATGCCGACGTGGCCGTTGCCGTCACCGACGACGACGATGGCGCCGAAGGAGAACCGGCGGCCACCCTTCACGACCTTGGTGGGGCGGTAGATGTTGACGACGCGGTCCTGCAGGTCCAGGTCGTTCGCGTTGATGGGAGTCGTGCTCATTTCGTTAGTCCTTAATGGTCAGAACTGCAGACCACCCTCGCGAGCCGCGTCGGCGATCGCCGCCACACGCCCGTGGTAGGGGAAGCCGTTGCGGTCGAACACGACCTTCTCGATCTTCGCCGCCTTGCACTTCTCGGCGATGAGCGAGCCCACGAGCTTCGCGGCGGCCTTCTTGTCGCCCTCGTCGAGCTTGCCCTTCAGCTCCTTCGAGAGGGTCGAGGCAGAAGCCAACGTACGACCGGTGGAATCGTCGATGACCTGCGCGTGCAGGTGCTTGAGCGACTTGTAGATGGTGAGGCGCGGACGTTCGGTCGAGCCAGACACCTTCTTGCGAATGCGCTCTTTGCGGTGGAGACGGGATTCGATGTTGGACATGGTGTTTTCCTTTCCTTCCGCGCGGGATTGAGACCTCCCCGCGCGGATGAACGGGGGGCTTTACGCCGTACCCGTCTTGCCCTCCTTGCGGCGGACCTTTTCAGTGGAGAGCTTGATGCCCTTGCCCTTGTACGGCTCGGGCGGACGCAGCGCGCGGATCTTGACGGCCGTCTGACCCAGGAGGTGACGGTCGGCAGAGCGCAGCGTGAGGTCGAGCGTGGGGAGCGTGTCTTCCGTGCGCGGGGTCTTGGCCATCTCGGCCGTGACGCCTTCCGGCAGGTCGAAGATGACCGGGTGCGAGAAACCCAGCGCCATGTGCAGCTGCTTGCCCTTCACTTCGCAGCGGAAACCGACGCCGCGGATCGCGAGCGCCTTCTCCCAGCCCGTGCCGACGCCCTTCGCCGCGTTCGCCATGATGGCGCGCGTGAGGCCGTGGGCCGCGCGGTCGAGACGGTGGTCCGACGGGCGCGTGATGACCAGTTCCTTGCCCTTGAGCTCGACCTTGATCTTGCTCGAGGGGATCTTGATCGAGAGCTTCCCCTTGGGGCCCTCGAAGTTCACCTTGTCGCCCGCGACCGCGACCTTCACCTTGTCGTCGATCTTGATGGGCAGCTTTCCAATGCGGCTCATGGTCGTGTCCTCAGTAGACCGTGCAGATGAGCTCGCCGCCCACGTTGGCCTTGCGGGCCTCGTGGTCGACCATCACACCGCGCGAGGTGGAGAGAATCGCGACGCCCATGCCGCCCTTGACGCGGGGGATCTCACGGACGTGCACGTAGTGGCGGAGGCCGGGCTTCGACTCGCGCTTGATGCCGGTGATGACCGGCTCGCGGTTCGGGCCGTACTTCAGCACCAGGGTCAGCTCGTTCTGCGGCTTCTTCTCGTGAACGATGAAGTCGCTGATGAAGCCCTCGGACTTGAGAGCCTTCGCCACTTCGACCTTCAACTTCGACGAGGGCAGCGTGAGCTTGTCGTGACGGACGAGCTGCGCGTTGCGGATGCGGGTGAGCATGTCACCCACGGGATCATTGATGACCATCGGTACGTCTTTCCGGTGAGGCGCTGTCCGCGCGCTCGCTGGAGGCCGTGATGCCTACCGGGCCCATCCCGGTGGTTCACCGCGGCCGTCTCTTTCCTGCCGCACCTTCTCAGGCGCGGAAGGGAACTCCAAAAGCCTTGAGCAGGGCCAGGCCGTGCTCGTCGTTCTTCGCGGTCGTGACAATCGACACGTTCAGACCCTTCACCTTCTCGATCTGGTCGTAGTTGATTTCCGGGAAGATGATCTGCTCGCGAACGCCGAGCGTGTAGTTGCCGCGGCCGTCGAACGCCTTGGGCGAGATGCCCTTGAAGTCGCGCACGCGGGGCAGCGCCACGCTGATCAAGCGGTCGAGGAATTCGTACATGCGGTCGCCGCGCAACGTGACCATGGCGCCGATGGCCTGGCCTTCACGCAGCTTGAAGTTCGCGATCGCCTTGCGGGAACGCGTGATGACCGGCTTCTGACCGGTGATCGCGTTCATCTGGTCGACGGCCGACTCGAGCAGCTTGTTGTTCGCCAGCGCCTCGCCGAGACCCATGTTCACGACGATCTTCTCGATCTTCGGAACCTCGTTGGGGTTCTTGAGGTTCAGGTCCTTCATCAGCGCGCCGACAATTTCCTTGCGGTAGCGCAGCTTCAGGCGCGCAGGCTTCGCCTCGAGGCCTTCCTCGATGTTCGCGGCGAAACCGGCCTTCTTGGCCTCTTCCTTCTTGTTGCGCTTGCCCCCGCCCTTGTCAGCCTTCTTCGGCTTCTCGGCGGCTTCGGGCTTCTTTTCGTCAGCCATGGTCGGTCAGTTCCTTGAACGGAGCGCGCGCCCTTAGCGCAGCGCGAGATCGTCAGTCAATGGTCGCTTCGCACTGCTTGCAGAAGCGCTTCTTCTTGTCGCCTTCAGCGCGGACGCCCACGCGGGTCGCCTTGTCGCACTTGGGGCACACGAGCGCGACGTTCGAGAGGGCGATGGTGCCCGGCTTCTCGACGATGCCGCCCTCGGGGTTCGCGCGGTCCTTGCCCTTGCCGATGTGGCGCTTCACCAGGCGCAGACCCTCGACGCGCACGCGCTCCTTCACGCGGTCGAAGCCGATGATCTTGCCGCGGTTCGCCTTCTGCGAGCGCTCGCCGCCCGACATCACCTGCACGGTGTCTCCGATTTTCAGCTTCTGCATGGCTTAGAGAACCTCAGGCGCGAGCGAGATGATCTTCATGAACTTCTTGGCGCGGAGCTCGCGAGCGACCGGCCCGAAGATGCGCGTACCGACGGGCTCGAGCTCCTTGTTGATGAGCACGGCCGAGTTGCCGTCGAACTTGATGTAGCTGCCGTCGGCGCGGCGGACTTCGCGGGCGGTGCGAACGACGACCGCCTTCGCGGTGTCACCCTTCTTCACCTTGGCGTTGGGGAGCGCTTCGCGGATCGACACGACGATCACATCGCCGATCGACGCGTACTCGCGGTGCGAGCCGCCCATCACCTTGATGCAGAACACTTTCTTGGCGCCCGAGTTGTCAGCGACATCGAGCACGCTGGTCATCTGGATCATGACTTGGTTCTCTCTTCTTCTCTAAGGAAAGCCAGGGCCACAACGGCTCAGGCGGTCGTGGCCTTCTCGATCACCTTCACCACGCGCCAACGCTTGTCCTTCGACGTGCGGCGCGTCTCGGCGATCAGCACCTTGTCACCCTCGTTCACCGTGGGCTTCTTGGGCTCGTGGTCTTCCACGTGCGCCTTGTACTTCTCGCGGCGGTTGATCACCTTGCCGTACGCGGCGTGCGACGTGCGGCGGCGAACGGTCACGACGACCGTCTTCGACATCTTGTTCGAGGTGACGATGCCGATGCGCGTCTTGGGACGGCCGCGGGAGTCAGCCTGCTTGGTCTCGGTCTCAGCCATGGTCGTGCTCTCTCTCACTTCTTCTTCGACTTCGCGGTCAGCACCGTCAGCACACGGGCGAGATCACGCCGGTGGGCCGTGCGCTCGGTCGGGTTGTCGAGCGAGCCAGTGCGCAGCTTCAGGTTGTCTTGAACCAGGGTCGCCTTGAGCTCCGAGGCGCGGTTCTTGAGATCTTCAATCGACAGCTCGTTGAGTTCCTTCGCGGTGGCCATTGTCTGGTCCTCTCTTAGAGCGACTGCTCGGCGCGGTTGACGATGCGGGTCATCACGGGGAGCTTGGCCGCCGCGAGCTTGAAGGCCGCGGTCGCCAGCTTCTCGTCCATGCCGCCCATCTCGTACAGCACGCGGCCAGGCTTCACGACGGCCACGTAGTACTCGACGCCGCCCTTACCGGTACCCATGCGGGTCTCGGCCGGCTTCTTGGTGATGGGCTTGTCCGGGAAAATGCGGATCCAGATCTTGCCGCCGCGCTTGATCTCACGGCTCATCGCAATACGAGCCGCTTCGATCTGGCGCGAGGTGATCCACCCGGGCTGGGTGGTCATCAGGCCGAACTCGCCGAAGGCGAGCGTGCTGCCGCGGTGGGCCATACCCGGGGTGCGGCCCTTGTGCATCTTGCGGTACTTGGTGCGTGCAGGCTGAAGCATGACGTTCCTCTGGTCTTAGCGAGCCGCCGGAGCGCTGTTCGCGCCCTTGGTCGGGAGAATGTCGCCGCGGCACACCCACACCTTGCAGCCGATGGTGCCGTAGGTGGTGCGGCCGATGGCGTAGCCGTAGTCGATGTCGGCGCGGAGCGTGTGCAGCGGCACCCGACCCTCGCGGTACCACTCGTAGCGCGCCATTTCAGCGCCACCCAGGCGGCCCGAGCAGGCCACGCGGATACCCTTGGCGCCGAACTTCATGGCCGTCTGAATGGCCTTCTTCATCGCGCGGCGGAAGGCGATGCGGCGCTCGAGCTGCGTGGCGATGTTCTCGGCCACCAGCTGCGCGTCGGTCTCGGCCTTGCGCACCTCGACGATGTTCAGGAACACCTCGTTCTTGGTGAAGCGCTGGAGCTCCTTCTTCACCGTCTCGATGCCCGCGCCGCGCTTGCCGATCACGATGCCGGGACGCGCGGTGTGCACGTTCACCTTCACCTTGTTGGCGGCGCGCTCGATCTCGACCTTCGAGACGCCGGCGTGGTTCAGGCTCTTCTTGACGTGTGCACGGATCTTGATGTCCTCGTGCAGCCACTGCGCGTAGTTCCGCTCCTCGAACCACTTCGAGTCCCAGGTGCGGATGACGCCGAGCCGGAAACCAATCGGATGAACCTTCTGACCCAAGGTGTATCTCCTGAAATGAGGCGGTTACTTCTTCGCCTTCAAAGACTCGTCCGAGAGGACGACGTGAATGTGGGACGTCTTCTTGTTGATGCGCGTCGCGCGACCCATGGCGCGCGGCATGTACCGGCGGCCGGTGGGGCCCTGGTCGACCGAGATGGTCTTGACCCAGAGCTTGTCGATGTCGACGGCGCCCTTCGAGAGGTCGGTGGCGTTGGCCATCGCCGACTCGATGAGCTTCTTGACGGGCAGCGCGGCCGCGCGACGCGTGAACTGCAGCGTGCTGATGGCCTTGCTGACGGGCATGCCGCGGACGAGCGAGGCCACCACGGACAGCTTGCGGGGGGCCATGCGCAGGTGACGGAGGTGAGCAGTCGATTCCATCGTCATTAACCCTTCTTGCCCGGGGCCGCGGCGGCCTTCTTCTCGGCGCTGTGCCCGCTGAACGTGCGCGTGGGCGCGAACTCACCGAGCTTGTGACCGACCATGTTCTCGGTCACGTACACGGGGATGAACTTGCGGCCGTTGTGGACGGCGAACGTGTGGCCGACCATCTCGGGGATGATCGTCGAACGGCGCGACCAGGTCTTGATGACCGCCTTCTTGTTGCCCTTGTTCATCGCGTCAACCTTCTTGCTGAGGCTGACGTCGATGAAGGGACCCTTCCAGGTTGAACGAGCCATGGTTAGTCGCTCCCTTTAGTTGCTGCGCACGCCCTGGCGGCGCGGCGAAACGATGAACTTGTCGGTGCGCTTGTTCTTGCGCGTGGTGAGGCCCTTGGTCTTCTTGCCCCAGGGCGAAACCGGGTGCGGGTTACCCTGACCGGACTTACCTTCACCACCACCGTGCGGGTGGTCGACCGGGTTCATGGCGAGACCGCGGACCGTGGGACGGATGCCGAGCCAGCGGCTCTTACCGGCCTTACCGATCGTGATGATTTCGTGGTCGATGTTGCCGAGCTGACCGATGGTCGCGCGGCAGACGATCAGAACCTTGCGGACGGCGGTCGAGGGGAAGCGAACCTGCGCGTAGTCGCCCTCCTTCGCCATCAGCTGACCCCAGCTGCCCGCCGAACGAATCAGCTGACCGCCGCGACCCGGCTTGATCTCGATGTTGTGGATCACGGTGCCGACCGGGATGTTCTGGAGCGGCAGCGTGTTGCCCGGGCGGATGTCGACGTTGGAGCCCGAGAAGAGCGTGTCACCAACGTTGAGGCCGACCGGCGCGAGGATGTAGCGCTTCTCGCCGTCCGCGTAGTGCAGCAGCGCGATGTTCGCCGTGCGGTTGGGGTCGTACTCGATGGAGAAGACCTTGGCCGGCACGCCGTCCTTGTTGCGCTTGAAATCGATGACGCGGTAGCGGCGCTTGTGACCACCACCCTGGTGACGGCGGGTGATGTGACCATCACCGTTGCGACCACCCGAGCGCTTCATCGACTGGGTGAGCGACTTCTCGGGCACGTCGTGCGTGATCTCCGCGAAGTCCGACACCGTCATGAGACGGCGCGTCGGCGACGTCGGCTTGAACTTTTTGACGCCCATTTTAGACCGTGCCTCCCTCGAACAACTCGATCTTGTCGCCTTCCTTCAAGGTGACGAAGGCCTTCTTGAAGTTCGAGCGCTTGCCCATCGACGTGCCCACGCGCTTGATCTTGCCGCGCATGATCAGCGTGCGGACGTCTTCGACAGTGACCTTGAACTGCGCCGCGACGGCGCGCGCCACGTCGTGCTTGGTCGCCTTGCGGTCGACCACGAACGAGTACTGACGCTGCTTCTCACGAGCCTTGTCCAGCTTCTCGGTGATCAGCGGACCCTTGATGACGGAGCTGAGATCCATGATCGATTACTCCTTGGCCTTGTTGCCGCGGGGCTTGACGAGCGCCTCGTTGAGCGCCTTCGCCGCAGCGACAGTGATGACAAGCGACTCGCGACGGAGCACAGACTCGACGTTCACGCCCTCGACGGGCAGCACGTCGAACTTCTCCATATTGCGCACGGCGCGGAGGAGCTTGTCGTTCTTCTTCTCGTCGACGACGAGCGCGCTCGAGAGCTTGAGGCCCTTGGTGAGCGAGTCGAACGCCTTCTTCGACTTGCCGTCCGAGGGGAACTCGCTGACGAACACGATCTTCTTCTCACCGGCGCGCAGCGAGATCGCGCTCGAGAGCGCGGCGCGGCGGACGGTGCGAGGCGGACGGTAGGTGTAGTCGCGGGGCTTCGGGCCCATCGCCTTGCCACCGCCAACCCAGTGCGACGCGCGGGTCGAACCCTGACGCGCACGGCCGGTGCCCTTCTGCTTCCAGGGCTTCTTGCCGCCACCGGACACCAGCGAGCTGTTCTTCACCGCCACCGTACCGGCGCGGCGATTGATCTGCTGCATCTTCGCAGCTTCATAGAGAAGGTGCGCGTTGGGCTTGGCGCCGAACACGTCGTCCGAGAGCTCGATCTCGGACACCTTCTTGTTGCTCAAATCAACGACGTCGAACTTGGCCATTGTCGTGATCTCCCTCAGCTCTTGATCTCGACGTCGACGCCAGCCGACAGGTCGAGCTTCATGAGCGCGTCGAGCGTCTGCTGCGTCGGCTCGAGGATGTCCAGGAGCCGCTTGTGAGTGCGGATCTCGAACTGCTCACGGCTCTTCTTGTCCACGTGCGGCGAACGAAGAACGGTGAATCGGTTAATACGCGTCGGGAGGGGGATAGGCCCGGAGACCCGAGCGCCAGTGCGCTTGGCCGTCTCGACAATCTCCGTGGCACTCTGGTCCAGGAGCTTCGAGTCGTACGCCTTCAGACGGATGCGAATCTTCTGTGTCGCCATTCTCGGTTTCACCCTTGTGGTTTGCGACTACTGCACAGCGATCGCCTTACGGCTTGTTACGACCCGGAAGCCCCTGGTTTTCACAGAGCGGTGCGGCGAAAGCGGCGCGCGTATACGTCGCAGGCTCGCCCACGTCAAGCACCCTCGTGAAAAGAATCTTCGAGGGGGCTCACTGACTCGCGTCAGGGCGCGAGAAACGTGGTCAGGGCGGCGAGATACGCGTCCCACGCTTCGAGTTGGGGAATGTGTCCGACGCCCTCGAGTTCGACCAGCTTCGCGCCAGGGATCGCGGCGGCCGCCTGCTTGCCGAGCACATCGTAGCGACCGAGCGTGGGCTTCACCTCGGCGCTCGCCCTGCCCTTGCCGATGGCCGTGCGGTCGCGCGTGCCGATGATGAGCAACGTCGGCGCCGCGACGCGGGGAAAGTCGTGCACCACCGGCTGCGTGAAGACCATGTCGCTGGTGAGCGCGGCGACGCGCGCGAGCGTGGCCTTGTCAGCGCTCGTGGCCCACCCGAGTTGGATCGCCGCGAACGCGTCGTACTCCGGCGCCCACTTGCCGTCGAAGTAGCTCGCCGACATGTACGCGCGCACCTGCTCGGGCGTGCGCGCGAGCTCTTCGCGGTACGCGTCGTCCACGGGGGCGTACGGCACCACGGCGCTCCAGTCTTCGAGGCCGATGGGGTTCACCAGCACGAGCTTCGCGACCTCGCCGGGAAACATGAGCGCGTAGCGCGTGGCCAGCATGCCGCCCATCGAGTGGCCGACGACGTGCGCCTTCGGCACGTTCAGGTGCTGCAGCAGCGCGTGCGTCGAGTGCGCCAGCGCGGCGAACGAGTACTGGAACGTCGTGGGCTTCGACGACTTCCCGAAGCCGATCTGGTCCGGCATCACCACGCGGTAGCCGCGCGCGAGCAGCTCGTTGGCCGTGCGTTCCCACGACGCGCCGCTGAAGTTCTTGCCGTGCAGCAGCAGCACCGTCTCGCCGTTGGGCGTCGGGGCCTGCACGTCCATGTACGCGAACTGCTGGCCCGCGACCTCGAAGGTCTTCACGGGGAACGGGTACGGGAAATCGGTCAGCCGCGCGTCGAAGCGACGGCTCGATGACGTGGCACAGCCCATCAACATCAGCGACAGCAGCAGGAACGAACGCATGCGCTCGCAGCTAACGCTCGCGTGTCGGTGGTGCCTGCTACTTTGCGCGCCCCATGAAGATCGCAGACATCGTTGCTCGTGAGTTGTCACTTCCGCTCGCTGGTGTGAGCGCCACGCTGGAGCTGCTCGCTGGAGGTGCGACGGTGCCGTTCATCTCGCGCTACCGCAAGGAAGCCACCGGCGGGCTCGACGATGAAGCGGTCGCGAAGATCGCGGCCCACGCCGAGGTGGTCGAGACGCGAGAAGGCCGTCGCGCCACGATTCTTTCGAGCCTCAAGGAGCAAGGCGTGCTCACGCCCGAGCTGGAGCGCGCCGTCACCGCCGCCACGTCGCTCTCGGCCCTCGAAGATCTCTACCTGCCCTTCCGCCCCAAGCGTCGCACGCGCGCCATGACCGCCCGTGAGCGCGGGCTGCAGCCGCTCGCCGACGTCCTCCTGGCGCAAGCGGCGTCGTCGGCCACGCGCGAGGCGATGGCCACGCCCTACGTGTCCACCGACAAGGAGCTGCCTGACGTCGACGCCGTGTGGGCTGGCGCGCGGGACATCGTCGCCGAGGTCATCGCCGAGAAGCCGGAGCTGCGCGCCCAGGTGCGTGAGCTCTTCGTGCAGCAGGCCGAGCTGGTCGTCGACGTCGCGCGAGGCAAGTCGAAGGCGCCAGAGCTGGCCAAGTACGCAGATCACGTCGGCCGTCGCGAGCGCGCCACGCAAGCGCCGTCGCACCGCGTGCTGGCCGCCGAGCGCGGGGAAACCGAGGGTCTGCTCAAGGTCTCGCTCGAGGTGGACGCCAACACCGTGCGATCGCGCGTCTCAGCCACCGTCGCGAAGCGAGGCGCGGCGCCCGTGTTGGCGCGGGAGCTGGGGCTGGCCATCGATGACTCCATCGAGCGGCTGATCTTGCCTTCGCTCGAGAGCGAGCGGCGCCGCGCGCTCAAGACGCAGGCCGACGAAGAAGCCATCGCGGTGTTCGCGAAGAACCTCACCGCGCTGCTGCTGGCCGCGCCGCTGGGCGGCAAGCCGGTGATCGCCATCGACCCCGGCCTGCGCACCGGCTGCAAGGTGGCGGTGCTCGACGCGCGCGGTGGCGTGGTCACGCACGCCACGATCTACCCGCACACCGGGCGTGAGGCCGAAGCCGGCGCCGAGCTGGCGAAGCTGCTCAAGACGCACGCGCCCGCGGCGATCGCCATCGGCAACGGCACGGCCGGCCGCGAGACCGAAGCGTTCGTGCGCAAGGTGCTGGCGTCGGGGCTCGCCGGTTCCAGCGCGGTGCGCGTGGTGAGCGTCAGCGAGGCGGGCGCGTCGGTCTACTCGGCGTCGGAGGTGGCCCGCGAAGAGCTGCCGTCGCTCGACGTCACCATCCGCGGCGCGGTGTCCATCGGGCGGCGACTGCAAGACCCCCTCGCCGAGCTGGTGAAGATCGACCCCAAGAGCATCGGCGTGGGCCAGTACCAGCACGACGTG
>CAYWON010000185.1:0-12257 GCA_964459885.1 uncultured Archangium sp. | reverse complement strand
GTACCGACAGCACGGGGCCGGCCGTCGTCATCACCGAGCCCGACGCCGGGCCGCGACTGACGACACACGTGTTCGCCTTCGAAGGTGGTGACCCGGGCCTCGGCACACCGCAGGTGTCGCTGGAGCTCGCGTCGGCTGGCGTGTTCAGCCGGTACGGCGGCGCCAACGGCCCGGAGATTCTGCTGCGCTACGACGCCACGCCGACCTTCCGCGCCGACGACGACGCGACGGTGCGCAAGCACGTGTGGACGGCGCTCTTCGAGACGGTGCCCGACGCGCCGCTGACGACCTACCGTTTCGTGGCGCGCGGCCGCATCAAGCTGGCGGGCGAGGTGAGCGACTACACGCTGACGAGCGCGCCGTTTGAGGTGACGGCCAGCGAAGCGATTGGCAACGCGCAGCTGCGCTTCACCGACGACGGCCGGCTCGCGCTGACGGCGCGCTTCCCGCCCAACCCGATGGAGCTGACGCCGACCTCCGTGCGCCACTACCGCGTGCGCGACCTCGACAGCGACCCACGCGAAGGCGCGCTCGCGAGCGGCACCACGGTGGAGGTCACGCTGACGACGCCGTCAGCACGCGGCCCCGCGACGCTGACGTGGAGCGACACCGAGAAGGCGTGGCTGTCGACGCCGCAGAGTGAGACCGGCACCTACACCGTGGAAGCCGCGGCCGGCACGCTGTCGGACCTCTGGCGCAACGTGAACGGCGCGGCGCAGACGGTGAGCGCCACGCGCTGAAAATCACTCCCGAAATGAGCGGCGAAATGCGGGCGAAAACGTCAACGCGTGATACAGACCTCTCACGAAATGATGTGTCGCTCTCAGGTGACAATGCGACATGTCGCCGCTCAACGCACTGTCATCGGTCTGGCGTCTGGTTCGCCCGAAGGCTGATCCATCGCAGGCCAGCCGCGAGCTGGCGCAAGCGCTCCGCGACGGTTTGACGTTGTGTGAGGCGCTGACGGCCACGTCCGAGTCGCTGGCCCAGGTGGCCGTGCGCGAGGCGTCTGACAAGTTTGATGGCGGCGCGCTGGCGCTCTTCATCGTCGACGTGCGCGACTCGCTGCGCCGACAGCTGCTGGAGGCCTCGCAGCTCGTGCAAGACGCGCCCATGGCCGGCGCCCTGCGCGTCGCGGCGCGCGGCGTGAACGGCGACACCTTCGTGCAGCACCTCATCAACTGCCTGCTGGCGGCCACCGAGCTCTACGTCGAGTCGATGCCGCTGCAGTCGGTGAGTGAATCGGGCTGCACGCGCGCGGTGACGGAGTTGTTCAAGCGCTCGCTGTGCGTGCTGGTCTCGCGCGCCGATGCGGGCCGTCGCTGTGGCGAGCGCTCGCGTCGCATGGAGTTCGGCATCCCGATGCCGGCGCCGTCGACGCCGCGCTAACGCAGCACGCGCTCGACTTCGTCACGCACGTCTCGCGGAAACGCGCGCCGCCCCGGCACGTCGACCGCGACACAACCCGCCACCGCGTTGATGAGCATCAACGGCGCGTCGCTCTGCACCAGCAGCCGCGCGCGCACGTGGGGCAGCGCCTCGGCCACCGCGGCTTCAGCCACCGACGCCACGCCGGGCGCTTCCACCGGCGCCAACACCAGCCGCGCGCCGTCCCACGACACGAGCGACGCCGCGCACGACTCGTAGAGCTCCACGCCGTCGGCGCTCGACAGCAACGTCGCCACGCCGGGCACGCGCACCGCGTCGTACGGGCTCGGCGGCGCGGGCTTGGGAAAGCGACCCGTCGTTCCGGCGAAAGGCGAGACCACCACGCGCGTGGGCATGCCCTCGACCAACCGCGACGCGGGCCGTCGCTCACTCGCCAGCGCGTCGCCGTCCCACGTCACGCGGTACACGCCGGGCTCGACGCCGCGGCTCCAGTCAGCGAGCGCACCTGCGCGCACACCGAGTCGGCGCGCGTGGCGCTCGAGCAAGCGCACGCCACCGTCGTCGATGCGCAGCACCGTGTACATACATCGAGAGTAACCTCCGGCGTCGATGCCGCACATCGTGCTGGTCGCGCCCCACTTCCTGGAAAACACCAACCGTTACATCGCAGCCTTCGCGAAGCTCGACGGCGTCACGCTCTCGGTCATCAGCGAAGACGCGCAGCAGCAACTGCCGCCGGTGCTGCAGAAACACCTCGCTGGCCACTACCAGGTGCGCAGCATCGGCGACGCCGCGCAGCTCGCCGCCGCCACCAAGGTGCTGTCACGCGCCGTCGGCCGCGTCGACCGGCTCACCGGCGCGTTGGAGCAGCTGCAGGTGCCGATGGCCGAGGCGCGCGCGCTGGCCAACGTGCCCGGCATGAAGCCGCACCTCGCGCGGCGCTTCCGCGACAAGGACGTCATGAAAGAGGTGCTGCGCGCGCGGGGCGTGCCCGTCGCGGCGAGCGCGCTGGTGACGTCACCGCGCGAGCTGCACGCCTTCATCGACCGCGTGGGGCTCCCCATCATCGTGAAGCCGCAGGCGGGCGTCGGTTCTCGCGGCACGCACCGCATCGAGTCGGCCGAGGCGCTCGCGGCGCTGGGCCGCCTGGGCCTGGTGCCGACGGAAGACAAGCCGCTGCAGGCCGAGCAGTTCATCCGCGCGCGCGAGTTCACCTGCGAGACGGTGTCGATTCACGGCAAGTCCGTCTGGCGCAGCGGCACGCGCTATTTCCCGTCGCCGCTCGAGGTGCTCGAGACGCCGTGGGTGCAGTACTGCGTGCTGTTGCCGCGCGAGGTCGAAGCGCCGTGGACCGAGTTCGCCGACATCAACGAAGCCGCGCTCACCGCGCTGTGGGGCGCCGACGCCGAGGTGACCGGCACCGCGATGACGCACATGGAATGGTTCCTGCGCGACGACGGCGTGAAGTTCGTGAGTGAGGTGGGCGCGCGGCCGCCGGGCGTGCAAATCATGCCGCTCATGTCGCTCGCGCATGACGTCGACTTCATCGGCAAGTGGGCGGAATTGATCAGCTTCGACCGCTGGACCGACCCGGGCCCGCGCAGGTGGGCGACGGGCGCGGCGTTCCTCCGCGGTCAGGGCAACGGCCCGCACGTCACCAGCGTGCGCGGGCTCGACGTCGCGAAAGAGAAGGCCGGAGCGGCGCTGGTGGAGCTCAAGGCGCCGAAGGTCGGCCAGCCGCGCGCACCGGGCTACGAAGGCGAAGGCATCGCGCTGGTGCGCAGCGAGACGACGGAAGGCGCGAAGCAGGCGCTGCTGGCGGTCATCGAGAACGTGCAAGTCAGGTACTGAGTCGTGCCGCAGGTCCGCCGCACGCTGACGCTCTCCATCCTCGACGGCGTCTTCTATTCAGTGATGGTCGGCGTCGGAGAGACGTACTTCAGCCCGTACGCGCTCGCGCTCGGCGCGTCGAACCTGGTGCTGGGGTTGCTGCTGGCCTTCCCGCTCCTTGCGGGCTCGGTCATGCAGCTCTTCGCCGAGTCGCTCATCGCGAAGCTGGGCTCGCGTCGGCGCGTCATCGGGCTCGCGGCGGGGCTGCAGGCGCTGTGCTTCGCGCCGATGGTGGCGCTCGGCTTCACCGAGCTCCCCGCGCGCGCGGTCTGGTTCCTCGTCGTCGTCTGTCTCTATTGGGCCTTCCAACTGACGGCCGGGCCGGCGTGGAACTCGTTGATGGGCGACCTCGTGCCCGAGGCCGCGCGCGGCGCGTACTTCGCGAAGCGCAGCCGCTTCGTGCAGCTCGCGACCTTCACGTCGATGCTCATCGCCGGCCTCGGCCTCACCGCGTTTCGCGAGCGCGGGCTGACGATGGAAGGTTTCGCGCTCGCGTTCGGCGTGGCGGCGCTGGCGCGGCTGGTGTCGATGGCGCTGCTGCTGCGACACCACGAGCCGGCGATGACGGCGCCGAAGAAGCGGCAGCTGTGGACGTTGGTGACCGACGCGCTCAAGCACCCGACGCAGCGACACCTCGTTCGCTACGTCACCAGCATGAACTTCGCGGTGTACGTGTCGGCCGCGTACTTCGCGGCGTACATGCTGCGCAAAGAGAGCAACCACGGGCTCGCGTGGAGCTACGCGACGTTCACCATCGTCACCGCGACGGCCGCTGCGTCGAAGTTCCTCTTCCTGCCGCTGTGGGGCCGCGCCGGTGACCGCTTCGGGAGCCGCAAGAGCCTGACGCTGTCAGCCTGGCTCGTGGTGTTGCTGCCGCTGCCGTGGCTCTTGCCGACGGACAACGTCACGTTGCACTTCACCGCGCAATTACTGGCGCAAGTCTGGTCCGGCCTCGCGTGGGGCGGTCACGAGCTGATGTCGTTCAATTTCCTGCTCGACTCGACGCCGCCTGACGAGCGCGCGCGGCTGACGACGGCGATGAACGTGGTGAACGGCGTGATGGTGTTCCTCGGGTCGGCCGTGGGCGCGGTGCTGGTGGCCGTCGTGCCGCCGACGTGGAACCCGTTCTTCGTGGTGTTCGTGGTGTCCAGCGCGCTCAGGCTGGTGGTGTGCGTCACGCTGCTGCCGCGCCTCAAGGAAGTGCGCGTGGTCGAGCACATCTCGTACAGCGAGCTGTTCTTCCGCGTCGTCGCCGTGAGGCCGCAGCTGGGCCCGATGCTGCGCTTCTTCTCGCTACCGAAGCGCGGAGGCTGACCGACGGCCGCTACCGCACCCCCAAGAAGGGCGTCGCCTTCACCGTCACCTCGGCAACGTCTTCGCCCGCGCGGCTTCAACCGTCATTCGGCTTCTTCTCGAACTCGGTGACCAGCTGCTCGATGAGCGCGGCGAGCTTCTCTTCGTCTTCCACGCGACCGACGGCGAGCAACGCCTTCCGCGGCAGCTCAAGGGTCATGACCAGCCCCATCGCCAGTAGTTCACCCAGGTCTTCCGCGCAGTCCCGAAGCTCGTCGCGCAACGAGCGCTCGATTCGTTCCAGGTCGACGAGCCGCGTGAACGACGTCAGCGCGCCGGCGCGTTCTGCGAACTTGTACACGCGCTCATCACCAATCGCCGATTGAACAGTGCGCACGTCGAGTTCGGCGGTCTCGAGCCACTTCACGACCGGCGCACCATCATCGAGCGCGTTGCACAGCTGAATCCACCGCACGTAGCCTCTCGGCGTGTGCACCTCTGACGTCAGCCCGTCGCGCAGCTTCGTGAACTCGACGCGCGCAGGTTCGTACTTCGCGGCCAACTGCGGCACGAGCTGACGCACCGTCAACGCGCTCGTGAAGTCGTTCTCCCTCCACAGCAATACGCAGTACTTCGTCGCTGCTTCGTACTCACCGCTCTCGACGAGGCGCTTCGCGCGGAGAAATCGCTCGGGGCACTGCGCGGTCGAACTCACGGGGCGACTTCTACCCGCAGCTGCCGACGCACTGCTTCGATTCGCAGGTGATTCGAATGAAGCCGCCGTCGGCGCACGTCGACCTGCACGAACTCGAGCGCCGAGCCGTCGAGGTCTTCTTCGCTCGGCTTGAAGCGCAACGTCACCGGCTGCGCGAACGCCAGCCCGTCTGGCGTCAGCTCGTACGCCGTCCCGACACCGCCGTGCGCCGTGTTGGTGATGGGTTGAATCGAGAGGCTGGTGTCACTCGCCAGCGCGCCGGGTGGCACCACGATGGTGAACCGCGCGTCCGCCGTCGCCAGCTCGCCGCCCGCAGCGCCGATGGTGGCAGTGACGGCCGCGCCGACCGGCGTGCCCTGCTCAGTCGCCACCGGCGTGACGACCTCTTCTTCAGCACAGCCCACCAACCACGACGCCAACACCGCAGCGAACACGCGAAGGAGCCTCGTCATGCCGCGAGCCTCGGCGGAGACGCGACGCTCCACACGCGCGTTGATGTTTACCGTTTACGCGCGACGACCCAGGCGATGTCTTCGAGCGCATCGTCATCGAACGTGTGCCCGTGCTTCGCCGCGAGCCGATGCAGCGTCTGCTCGAGCGACGTCGCGTCGCGTGCGTCACGCACCGCCGCCTCTGCGTCATGAATCAACGCGTCAGGCACCACACCCACCCACGCAGGGAACGCCGCGCCCGATGACGCGTCGGCCGACCGCACTGCCGCGTCAAAACGCGCGAGTGAAGCCGCATCGGCACGCACTTCTTCACGCTTCACCGCCGCGCGCTCGTGGTCCCAACGCCACTGTTGACGCGCCTGGCTGATCAACCCGTCCCACGTCATCACCGGCAACACCGCGCGCCCCGCGTCACGCTTCGCGAGCCACGCCTTCGGGTGCTGCACGCGCTGCTGCTCGACCGGCTTCACGCGCGTGACGCCACGGCTGGGCAGCGGAGACGCGTCGCTCACCCAGCCGCCCAGCATCGGCCGGTTCCACCCGTGCTGCGTCAGCGGCTGCACGTCGAACACCGTCGCGCCCGTCATCACCACGCACCACGCGCCCTCGCGCTTCGCCACCACGCGCAGCCACACGTCGGCGCCCGGAGCCACAGTCAGTACGAACACCTCTCCGACGCGGGGCTTCACGGCGGCGTCACGAAACGTCGGGGTCGCAGGTTCGTCAACAAACCGGCCACGGCGGCGCTAGCGTCACCAGCCCTATGAATGGACCTCTGCTGCTGGCTGGCGCCGTCAAGTTGTTCATCGGCATCGGCCTCGGTGGCCTCGGCGTGGTGCTGGCGTACCGACTGCTGTCCCGCCTGCTCTCTGGAGACGGTCAGCCGCTCGAAGAGAACCCCGCCGCCGGTGTGCTGCACGCCAGCGCGCTGCTGTCGCTGGGCATCCTCGCGAGGCAGTCGCTCACGTCGCTCTACGACACGCTCGACCTCGTGCTGCTGCGCGGCGAAATCCTCAAGACACTGCCCAAGGTGCTCTTCCTCGGCGCGTTGCACGTCGGCCTCGCCATCGCGCTCGGCTCTGTCCTGCTGGCGCTCGGCGTCTGGCTCTTCAACCGCCTGACGCCCGGCGTTGATGAAGTGGCCGCGGTGCGGTCCGGCAAGCTGGGCCCTGCGCTGGTGCTGGGCGCCATCCTGGTCGCGTTCGCGTTGTTGGCCGCGCCCGGGCTCGAGGCGCTGCTGTCGGGGCTGGTGCCGTACCCTGAGCTCCCTGCCGGCATGGGCATTCCCGCCGCATGAGGTGGGCCGAGCCGGGCCAGCCTGTCGTGCGCCCGCCGCCTCCGCCGGCGAAAAAGGGCGGCGGCTGCCTCAAGTGGACGCTCGTTCTCATGGGCGGCAGCTTCCTCATGTGTTGCTGCCTGTCGATGGCCGCGGCCGAGAGCGCCGAAGACCCGCTCGATTGGAAGCGCATCGTCACGCCCGAGCAGACGCCGTTGGCCAACGAGGTGCCCATCGGCGACGCGCTGGTGCCCGAGACGCTGACGGCCAGCGAGGCGCGGCGCTACCACTGGCGACAGACGCACGCGGCGTGGGGCCTCGGCTACGGCCTGTCGACGTCGGTGCACGACGAGGTCTACAGCGATTTCCAGAAGCTGGCCGACCGCTTCTCGTTCCGTCAGGGCAGCGGCACCAATTTTACCTGGGTCGCGCCGACGGGCTGTCGCGACCGCGAGTGGCAGTGCGTGTTCGACACGCTGGCGCGCGACAACGCCGACAACGTGCGGCCGCTGACCGAGCTGTTCCGCAAGGTGCAGCAAGAGAAGCGCCTCGACGCGCGCCAGACGACGGAGCTGGTCGTCAGCTTCGTGCAGAACATCACGTACCGCCTGCCCACCGAGGAGAGCGCGGCCTTCGGCATGTTGCCGCCCAGCATCGTGGTGTCCGACGGCTCGGGTGACTGCGACTCGAAGGCGCTGCTGGCGGTGGTGATGCTGCAGCAGCTGGGCATCGACGCGGTGGTGCTGCTGGGCTCGTCGCTGGGGCACGCGGCGCTGGGCGTGGCGCTGCCGGTGACGGGCAAGAAGTTCGCGTACGGCGGCAAGCGGTACGCGTTCGTCGAAGTGACGACGCCCGGGTGGACGCTGGGCGCGCTGCCGCCCGAGTACGACGTGCCGCGCGCGTGGAAGGTCGTGCCGGTCGCGGTGCCGGAATAGCGCCGGTGCTCAGCGCGCGCGGTGGCGCTGTGGAAACAGCGCGGTGATGGCCCGCAGCAGGTGCCACCACACGACCAGAAGCGCCGCCGTGGCCAGGGTGGGCAGCAGCAGCACCAGGGCGACCACCCACGCCGTCGCGAACTCGATGCCTGCGATGTCGCCGTAGTACTTCTTCGAGCCCAGCAGTGTCGGCGTCGCGCCGAGACGCACGAAGACCTCGTACATCGCGTGGTGATCATTCGAGACCTCGCCGCCGAAGAATGACGCGAAGGCCACGGGCGAGCCGTCCGTCGCCACGCCCTTCACCAGAACGCCGTGGAGCCGCGCGGCGTGCGCATACCCGGGCTCGCCCTGCTCGAGGGTGATGAGCGACGACACCGCGACCTCCAATTGTGTCGCTTCGGCTTGCGTCAGCGTGGGCGTCTCTGCCCCGACGAATTCGAGGATCGCCCCGACGTCGCAACACGCGGGGTCTTGCTCTTCGAAATCCCGGTGGTGGTCGAGAGCGTCACGCGGCTGCAGCGCCCAGCGGGTGCCGTCGTTCTCCGACTTGAAGCTGCCAACGCCCGTCCACCGAACGTCCGCGACACGCGCGTCGACGGCAGGGCGCGACCACGGGTAGCCCCAATAGAGCGTCGAGAAGATGACGCCGACGAGCAACGAGACGACCGGCGGAACAAGGAGCCAACGCACGGACGCAGCTTCGCACGGCGCGGAGCCCTCCCGACGTCGCGACGGACTTTCTTGAATTCAGGAACGCGCTCCGCACCGACGTGCGGCAACAAGGCGCCATGAGAACCCTGCTCCTCCTTCTGACGCTCTCGGCTGCGAGCTGCGCGACCACGCAGACCGCCAGGCCAGCCTCGGCCGTCGCGCTGGGAAATGACTCCGGTGGACAGTGGCTCTTCGTCGACGGGCTGCGCGGCGTCAGCAGCGGCGTCTATTGGTGCCGCAGCGTGGCCGACAACCCGACGTGCAAGCCGGCGCTCGTCGCTGAAGAACACGAAGCGAAGCCGTAGCGAGACCGCTCACGTCATCGCAGAACTTTGCGCGCCGCCGTGGTGTCGTGCGCCCCATGCGCACAGCTCTCGCGGTGACGGTGGCGTTGCTCTCGCAAACAGCGGCGGCGTTCTGCGGCTTCTACGTCTCGGGCGCTGACACGAAGCTCTTCAACGACACGTCGATGGTGGTCTTGCTGCGCGACGGCACGAAGACCGTGCTCTCGATGCAGAACAACTACCGCGGCCCCGTCGAAGACTTCGCGCTCGTGGTGCCGGTGCCGGTGCTGCTCGGCAAGGACAGCGTGAAGACCATTCCCCGCGAGGTCTTCGCGCGCGTCGACGAGTTCGCCGCACCGCGCCTCGTCGAACTGCCGCCACCTGACTGCGGCTTCGGCGGCCTCGGCCTGCGTGGCACGGGCGTCGGCGGTGGCGGCTACGGCGCGGGCATCGGCTCGCTCGGCGGTCGCGACCTGGGCGTGAAGGTCGAGGCGAAGTTCGACGTCGAGGAATACGAGATCGTCATCCTCTCGGCGAAGGACTCGCTCGGCCTCGAGATCTGGCTCAAGGAGTACAAGTACAAGGTCCCCGAGGGCGCGGCCGAGCTGCTGCGGCCCTACGTGCAGAACGGCCAGAAGTTCTTCGTCGCGCGCGTGAACGCCGCGAAGGCGAAGTTCGAGAACGGCCAACTGCTGCTCTCGCCGCTGCGCTTTCACTACGACAGCGAACAGTTCTCGCTGCCGGTGCGCCTGGGCCTGGTGAACAGCGGCGGCACACAAGACCTCGTGGTGCACGTGCTGGCGAAGGACCGCTACGAGCTCGCGAACATGAAGAACGTGCTCGTGCCCACCAACGTGGAGCTCACCGAGCGCGCGCGGCCGCAGTTCGGCGGTTTCTACAAAGAGCTCCTCTCGCGCACGTTCGCGAAGAACCCCGGCGCCGCCGTCACCGAGTACGCGTGGAAGGGCGCGCTGCCGTCACCCGATTCGGTCGCTGGCGTCTACGGCGTGACCTGCGACCCGTGCCCGCCGGTGAACCCCGTCGACCAACCGCTGGCGCGCTACCTCGGCGTCGACCTGCTGCCGAAACGGAAGACCGACGGGGAGGTCAGCGCCTTCATGCGCGAGGCGACGTTGACGCGCCTGCACCTCCGCTACACGAAGGCCGGCGCGCCCGACGACCTCGTGTTCAAGACAGCGACGCCCATTCACGGCGGCGTGCCCGACGTCGCGAAGGCCGGGCCCGCAAAGAGCAACCGCTTCCAGGGTCGCTTCATCATGCGGCTCAAGAGCTGCTCGAACATGGGCAACATGTTCGGCGCGCCGCCGGTGCCGTGGGAGACCGACGAGAAGCTCGCGCCGGCCACGCTCGTCGACCCGTTCGAAGAGGTGCTCACCACCGCCGTCGCCGAGCTGGGCGCGCAGCCCAAGGCGCTCTCTGCGAAGCGCGCGCTCCCTCGGGTTCCGCCTCCGCCTCCGGTGCCGTCGGCACCATCGCTGAGCGCTCGAAACCCGGTGACGGTGGACGAGCCAATCGTCGGTGGTGAGGGGGTCCTCGACGCAGGGCTCGTGAAGGCCATCATCAACCGCAACCGCGGGCAGCTTCGCTATTGCTACGAGGCGCAGCTGAATCGGAACCCGAGCCTCGCGGGCAAGCTGACGCTGGGCTTCATCATCCAGCCCGATGGCACCGTGAACGGCGCGTCTGTCAGCGAGAACACCGTGGGCAGCGACGAGGTGCGGAACTGCGTCGCGTCCCGTCCGGCGCGCTGGGCGTTCCCCAAGCCGAAGAAGGGCAAGCCCGTGACGGTGAAGGTCACGCTGACGTTCAGTCAGGGTCAGTAGCGCGGCAATCGCAGCTCGAACGTCGTGCCTTCATCGCTCGACGCGGTGATGCGGAGCGTGCCGCGATGCAGCGCTGCGATGCGACGCGCGACGGCGAGGCCCAGGCCGGAACCCCGCTTCGCCGAAGCGCGATGGAACGCCTCGAAGACGCGCTCGCGCTCTTCGGCCGCGATGCCGGGCCCGTTGTCGCGCACGCGCAGCACTGCGACGTCGCCTTCGTCGTGCCCCGAGAGCGAGAGCTGCACCGGCTGTCGCGTCGTGTACTTGAGCGCGTTGCGCGTGAGGTTCAAGAGCGCGATGCGCAGCAACTCCGCGTCGAGCTGATGCGGCGCCATCGTCTCGAGGCCCGTGAACGACAGCGACACGTCGACGTCTACGAAGAGCGCGCAGTCGTCGCGCACCGCGGCCTCAAGTGACGTGAGGGAGAACGCTTCGCGACGCGGCGTCCACCGGCCTGCCTCGAGGCGATTGAACGAGAGGATGTTCTCCACGAGGAACGTGAGGCCGTCGCTCGCGGCCACGAGTCGGCGCGGGTAGTCCTTCGCGGGGCCGTCGGGCGGCAACTTCCGCTCCAGCGTCTCGGCGAGCAGGCGCACGGTGGCGAGCGGCGTGCGCAGCTCGTGACTCACGGTGGCGATGAAGTCGCGCTGAGCTGCGATGGACTCTTCACGACGCCGCAGCGTGAGGCGGCTGAGCGCCACGACGCCCACGCCCAAGAGCGCCGTCACGGCGAGGAGCGCGAGCTTGAGCACGAGCGCGCGCCGTACCTCGGCGTGCTGCGCATCGAAGCGCGGTGAGGACACGTGCAGCGGTGGCGTCGTGGTCCACGTCTCTTCGGCGTCCGAGAACCGCGAGATAATGTCGGCCATCGACACCTCGACGGCGTGAACCTCGCTGCCGCGACGCACCGCGAACCACGGCGCGCGAAGTGTCGGCGTCTCGGTCGCGAACGACAGGTCGACACGCTCCGACGCGAGCCCGCGGGCACAGACTGTCGCGAGTTGGCTGGCCGACACGTCTTCGCGCTGCGCGCGCACGCACCATGCGGCCGCTTCGTCGCGGGTGAGCCACGGCCAGGCGGCGAGCAGTCGCACCGACGCGGGCCCGTCGCCGCGCTCCAGCGTCGCCAACACTTCGGCACGCGCACCCGCGGCCGTCTCGAGGGCCGCGCCAGGAAGTCGCGGGAGCCACTGCACGCCGTCGCGCGTGAGGCCGAGGCCGTCGTCATCACCCAGCGGAAGCACCTCGAGCGCTTCGAGCCGCGCTTCGGCGACGGCGAGCGCGCGCAGCAGCGCTTCGTCGACCTGCGCGGTCATCTTCGCCTCGCGAGTGGACTGGTCTGTCGTCAGCGCGGCGTGCGCTGTGTCGGCTTCGCGCATGAACAGCGCGGCGAAGCCCACCAGCAGCGCCAGCAAGGCAACGAAGCCGACGCGCGGCGCGAGGTCCAACCACCTGGCAGTCACAA
>CAYWON010000184.1:10827-12383 GCA_964459885.1 uncultured Archangium sp. | reverse complement strand
TGTTGAAGTCGTGCGCCACGCCGCCGGCGAACTGGCCGATGGCCTCCATCTTCTGCGCGTGCCGCGTCTGCTCTTCGCTGCGCCGCAGCTCGGTGACGTCTTCCACCACGCCGGCCACGCGGTACACGCGGCCGTCGAAGTCACGAATGGGGAAGATGCGCGCGCGCACCCAGCGCTGCGCCCCGGCGACGCGCACGCGGAACGTGTCGTCGAAGCCATCGGTCTTCTCGGCCGCTTCCACCGCGCGGGTGACCCAGGCCCTGTCGTCGTCGTGCACCGCGTCGAGCCACGCGCGCGGGTTCTCGAGCAGGCGCTGCGGGTCGGCACCGAAGACGTGCGCGTAGGCAGAGCTCACGTACAGCATGCGGTCCTCGTCGAGGTCGCGCAGCCACACCACCTCGCGCAGGTTGTTGGCGAGCTGGCGCAGCAGGGCCTCGCTGCCGCGCAAGGCGTGCTCCGACGCGCGGCGCTCGCTGACGTCTTGCAGCTGCGAGACGAAGTAGCGCGGCGAGCCATCGCTGTTCCGCACCAACGAGCAGTTGAGCTGCGTCCACACCACGCGGCCGTCGCCGCGCACGTAGCGCTTGTCGACCTGGAACGCGGGGATCTCCCCGGCGAAGAGCTGCTTCACGAGGTCGGTCGTGAGGTGCAGATCGTCAGGGTGCGTGAGGCGCTGGTAGTCGAGCTGCATCAGCGCGTCGTGCGAGTACCCGAGGATGCTGCACACCGCCGGGTTGACGTCGATGAAACGGCCGCCCGGCTCGAGCAGCGCCATGCCCACCGGCGAGTGGTGCATCGCCGAACGGAACAGGTGCTCGCTCTCGCGCAGCGCGGCTTCGGCAGCGCGACGCGCGGTGACGTCGATGACGGTGCCGCTCAGGCGCTGCGCGCGCTTGTCGGCGTCACGGGTGCAGCGCGCGGTGCAGGCCAGCCAGTGCACCGAGCCGTCGGGCCAGTTGATGCGGTGCTCGAGCGCGTACTCGTCTTGCGTGCCGGCCAGCAGCGCTTCGATGTTCGACCGGAGGCGCGGGCGGTCTTCGTCGTGAACGAGGTCGAGGTAGGCCTGATACGTGGCGGCGAACTCGCCGCGCCGCATGCCGAAGAAGCGATCGACGTCATCGCTCCAGGTCACGGTGTCGGTGGGGACGTACCAATCCCACGTGCCGACGTGGGCGGAGGCCAGCAACTCCCGGAGCCACTCTGAGGGCATGTCTGCCAAGCGTGCCGGGAGCCTAGCCCAGCACCTGCACGCCCGACGTCACGACCTGCGTTCCTGAGAGAATCCGGGGCACGTCGCGGATGAACGCCCGCTGGTTCGAGAAGCCCGTTTCCTTCGGCGGCACGCAGAGCACGAAGGTGTCGCCGCCCTCGAGCGTGAAGGTGATCTCCCAGTTCATCTCGGTGGCGCCGGTCACCTGTGAACGGTTGATGAACTCCACGCCCTTGTTCGTCAGCGCGGGCTTGAACGGTGTGCGCTCCGTGCGCACCAGCACGAGGCGGTGGCTGGTGAGCGCGGCGAACCACACGTTGATTTGATCGTCGGCGCCCGGCGTCGC
>CAYWON010000184.1:0-10727 GCA_964459885.1 uncultured Archangium sp. | reverse complement strand
GGGCAGGAGCTGCTCCGATTGCCACGCCTTCACCGTCGCCGCGTCGGGCCACGGGTAGAACACGTGCGCGTCGCCCTCACGCCGCAGCACGTAGCCGTCGTCACGCACCCACACGCCCGCGCCGACGAAGAGCTTGCTCGTCTTGTGCGCGAGGCACAGCGCTGCGCCGTCGTCGCCCTTCAGCTTCACCGGGGTGATGCAGTCGATGCTGTCGTCCCAACCGAACGCGAGGCCGCCCATCACTTGCCTCGGCGCGTGGTGCGGTGGAGCGACTTGGCCGGCGCGGGCTTCGTCGCCTTGGCGGGGCGCGTCGGCCCTGTCTTCGGTTTCGATGGGGCAGCGACGGGCTTCGTCACGCGGCGTGGAGAGACCACAGCAGACGGCTTGCCACCCTTCGACACGGCGGGCGAAGGGAGCGGCAGCTGCGCGACGGACTCCGCCAGCGCCTCAACGTTCTCGCGCATCACCGCGTCGGAGGTCGCGGGCGCCGGCTTGCGCTCCAGCTCGGCGATGCGCGCGCGCAGCCGCACGACCTCCGCCGACAGCTGCGCGTACGAGTCACGCACGTGCCCGTTGAAGACCGTCTGACGACCCAGCGCCTCGTTGATGAAGATCTGTCCCACCTGCCGGAACACGCGCTTGGCCATCACCACCGCCCGACCGCCGAGGCCGTCGCGGTGCGTCTCCAGCGGCAGCCCGCGCGTCGCGTCGGCGTTCTCTTCCAGCGCGTGCAGGTTGAACGAGAGCGGCTCCACGCGCGGCTCCACGCCCGCCTCATGAAACTCGGTGTCCTGCGTCGTCAGCCCGCGCGCGGCGAGGCGCTCGGTGACCAGCGCCATCACCTTCGCCGGCGAGATATCTTTGCCCAGCAGCTTCATGTCGTCTCCGTCACGTCGTCGATTGCCGCGAGCCACGCCCGTACCACGTCAGGCCAACGCGCTCGCGCTGCGTACGCGCGACCCTTCGCGCCGAACGCTTCACGCCGCGCTCCCAGCTGCTGCACGCCGTCGCGGTAGCTCGCGTCGTCACCGAGGTCGAACGTCACGCCGCCACCGCTGCGCGCCAGCTGCCCCGCCACCACCGCGCACGCCGCGTTGCCCAGCACCGGCGCGCCCGACGCGAAGGCCTCCAGCGTCACCAACGAGAGGCTCTCGTAGCGACTGGGGACGACCACCGCCAACGCGCCCGACAAGGCGTCCCACTTCGTCTGCTCGTCCACGCGGCCGGTGCACAGCACGCGGTGTCCGCGCGGCGACACCTCACCCGAGCCCATCAACACCAGCGTCGGCGCGTCGTGAAAATCGCGCACCAGCGCACGGTGCCGCGCCACGAGATCCAACACGCCCTTCCCTGCCTCCATGCGGCCCAGGTACAGGACGTAGGGCCCGTCGACGCCGAACTGCTCGCGGAAGCGGTTCGGCTTGCCGCGCAGCGGCTCGATGCCCACGCCCACCACGCGGCGCTCCACCACGCGCGGGAACTCCGCCTCGATGAGCTGCACCTCTTCGGGCGTGTTGCACAGCAAGACGCGCGGCGCTTCGAACACGTCCCGCAGCGCCCCGAAGCGCAGCGGCGGCTCGTCGTGCGCCGTCGGCACCACGAGCGCCTTGTCGGCCACCAGCGGCACGCCCCACGCCGTCGGTGCGTAGAGGTACGTGAAGAACGCGAACGCGTCGAACTCGTCGCGCCGGGCCGCGATGGCGCTCAGCAGCTGCGGTGACACCGGGCCCTGCTCGGCGAGCCAGTGCGTCTCGGCCACGAAGTCCTGCGGGCGACCGAAGAGCCCATCAGACAACCGATTGAACGGGCGCATCGCGCGCGGCCGCCGCACGGGAAAGCGGTGCACCGTCAGCGCGCCGTCGTGCTCGACGCCCGCGGGCAGCTCGTTGGCCCACGTGAGGTGATCCTTCGCGCACGTCGTCAGCACCTCGACGTCGGCGTGCGCGGCCAGCCGCAGCGCCACTTCTCGCGCGTGCGCTTCAGCGCCGCCGGTCAGCTGTGGCCCGAAGCGCTGCACCACGAAGGCCACGCGACGACGCCGTCGTCGCTTCGACGCCTTCTTCGGTCGCACCGCCAGCGCGGCCCGCAGCGCGCGCGTCGTGGCCTCGAACGAGAGCTCGCCCACGCGTCGGCGTTGTCCATCGAGCAACGAGGTACGGAGCGCGTCGTCTTGCGTGACGAGCTGCACCAGCTCCGCCAGCGCCGCGAAGTGCTTCTCATCGAACACGAGGCCCGCACCGCCCATCGTCTCAGGCACCGCCGCCGCGCCGTAGGCCAGCACCGGCACCTCTGACGCCATCGCCTCAATCAGCGGCACGCCGAAGCCCTCGTGCTCCGACATCGACACGAAGACGTCGGCGCTCCGGTACGCGGCGACGAGGCCCGCGTGGCTCACGCGCCCGAGGAAGGTCACGCCGCCGATGGCCTTCGCCTTCGCCGCCAGCTTCTTGAACGCCGCGCTGCCCGCCGCGTAGCCGCCGACGAGCCACAGCTCCGCGCGCGGCGCGACGCGTCGCAGCTCGGCGTGCAGCGCCAGCAGGTCTTCCATGCGCTTGTGCGGCACCACGCGGCTCACCGACACCACGCGCGGCCGCCCCGCCGTCGCGAGCCGGTCCATCAGCGCAGCGTCGACGCATGAGGCGGTGAAGCGCTCGGGTTCCACGAAGAGCGGCACCACGTGCACGTTGCGATGCCCGGCCTCGCGCAGCTCCCGCGCGTTGAACTCGCTCACCCCGATGGACAGCTCGACGAAGTCCGCCAGCGCGGCCAGCTGCGCGCGCCCGGCGATGAGCGGCTCCGCCAACCGCGTGCCTTCGTAGAAGTGCGCAGGCGTGACGTTGTGGAACACCACCGCGCGGCGACACGGCAGGTGCATGACCCGGCCAGCGAGCGGCGAGGCGATGCCGTGGTGGTAGAGGACGAGGTCGTCGGGCGCAGGCCGCAGCTCTGACGCGGGCCGCACCAGCGAGCGCCACGTGGGCGCCACGTCGTCGGCGTAGACCTCACCGTCGAAGCCGAGATGCCGCAGCACGCGCTGCCAGGCGACGGCGCACTGACCCATCGCGTCGCCCGGCGTGAAGTTCGGAATCAGCTGGTGAACGCGCGGCACGCCGCGGCGCTTACCGCATTTCGCCGGTCAGACGGACACGAGCGTGTACGTGAACGACGCGCGCGGCCCGCCGATGGCGTTGACGAAGCGCGCGTACTCAGCCGGGCTCATGGTCTGGCAGCCGATCGACGACGGCGCGTTGCGGTTGCCCTGGTGGAAGAGCACGCCGCTCAAGGTGTCTCCGCGGTTCTGCGAAGCACCGCGCTCGGCGTCGCTGTACGTGCCGTCGTGGTTGGTGTCGCGCCAGCCGGGCACGTTGCCGGAGCCGCCCAGCGTGCGCACGTGGAACGACGCCGCGCCCGCGTGCTGACCGTTGGGCACCACCGTGTAGTTGCCGGGGCGGATCATGCCGACGTCGCCGACACCGTCGCGCGTGACGTCGGGCGACGCCGAGCTGCGGCTCTGGCCCGGGTACGTCGCGCCGGTGAAGCGCTGCACGCGGCCATCGGGCGTGAGCACGATGAACTGATCTTCGTAGCGACGCTGCGCGCCGCCGACGCCCTGACGCAGGCCCAGCACCGTCGGCTTGCCGTCGGGGCACACTTCACCGCCCGCGCGGCGCACCATCGACGCGTAGAACTCGAACTGCTCGCGCTCGGTGCCGGTGGTCGCCGGCGCGACGGGCCCGGTCTGCGCGGGCGGCGTGTAGTCGCTGATGGGGTTGGTGCCCGGCGGCACGCCCTGGAGCTTGCCGACCGTCTCGGGGCCCACGATGCCGTCGACCTTCGCGCCGGTGGACTGCTGGAACTGCCGCACCGCCGCTTCCGTCGCGGGGCCAAACTTGCCGTCTTCTTCCAGGCGGAAACCGCGGGCGTTCAACGCGCGCTGCAGCTCGAGCACGCCTTCACCCGACTGACCGCGGCGAATGAACTGGCCACTGGCGGCGGCCTGCAGCCCGGGGCCAACTTCAGCCGAGGCCTGCGTCTGCGTGGTGGACGTCGTCTGCGGGCGGGTCGAAGAGATGGAGGTCATACGCCTCCATTGTCGCGTCAGCCGAGCGCCGAGGCGATGAGCTGCTCCGACTCGGCGTCGAGGTTGACGAACGCGGCGGTGACGCCCTGCGGCGTGACGTCCGTCACCTGACAGAAGGCGCTGATCAGCTGCGCGTCTTTGCGCGGCGCGAACTGCACGTGCAGCGTCGACCGCTTCGCGAGCGGCCTCGACGTGGCGATGAAGAGCCCACCGCGAGAGAGGTCAGAGGCGTAGTCGACTTCCGCAGCGTCATCGACGGCGGCCTGATGCTGAACGAGAAAGCGCATGGCGGGCGGATCAATGACGGCCACGCGACGCGTTCGCAAGGGGCCGAGGTAGGCACAACGCGCACCTCAGCCCGTCCGAATGGTGTAACGAGCGCCGCGTGTCACCCGTCGCCCTCGACGCCACGCTCTGGGACGAGCCCACCACCGGCATCGCGCTGTACACGCGCGAGCTCCACGGCGCGCTGACGCGGCTTGGTCTGCCGGTCGAGCGCTGGGGCGCCAGCCGTACCGGCGAAGCGCCGCGCGGGCGCCAGTCGCGCACCGGCTGGACGCTGGGCGAGCTGCCCACGTGGCTCGACGCCAGGAAGCCAGCGCTCTTTCACGCGGTCTCGAACTTCAACCTGCCGCTGCTGCGCACGCGCGCCGTGCCGTACGTGCTGACGGTGCACGACCTCGTGCCGCTGCTGTTGCCTGACACGGTCTCGGCGCGGTTCCGTTGGCAGTTCCGCTTGTGGCTCGCGCGCAGCCTCCGCGTAGCGCAGCAGATCATCTGCGTGAGCGACGTCGCGCGGCGCAGCGTGCTCGAGCGCTTCGAGGTCGACCCGCGCAAACTGCACGTGGTGCACCACGGCGTCGACCACGTCGACCGCGTGCCCCTGCCCGACGACACGACCAACAAGTGGCTCGACGCCATGGGTCTCGACGCGCCCTTCGTGCTGTACGCGGGCGCGCTCGACGCGCGGAAGAACGTGCAGCTCGTGCTGCGCGCGGTGGAACGGCTGCACGACGGCGGCCTGCGCGTGCCGCTGGTGATGGCGGGCCAGCGCTGGTTCGGGTCTGGCCCCATCGAGGCGGAGATCGCCCGCGTCCGCGAGCGCGGCGTCGACGTGCGGCCGCTCGGCTACCTCACGGATCAGGTCTTCTACGCCGTCATGCGCCGCGCGGGCGTCTTCGTCTTTCCTTCCCGCTACGAGGGCTTCGGGTTGCCGCCGCTCGAAGCGATGCGCCTCGGCGTGCCCACCATCGTGTCGACGGAAGGTTCACTGCCCGAGGTGTGCGGTGGCGGCGCGGCGCAGGTCGGGCCTGATGACGTGGACGGCCTCGCGACGTTGTTGGGTCGCTGGCTGAGCAACGCGACCGAGCGCGCGCGCTGGAGCCAGTCGGCGACGAAGCACGCGGCGCGCTTCACGTGGGCCGAGACGGCGCGACTGACGGCCAGCCTCTACGCCGACGTGCGGTGATCAAGACCGACGCTTGGCGACCTCGCGCTCGAGCACGTCGAGCACGTCGGTGAAGCGCGCGCGGTTCTGCTCGTCGACCTCACACAGCTCGCGGTGCGCGCCCAGCATGATGGCGGCGAGGCCCTGCGGGGGCGTGCGCTCGAGCTCCACGGTGTCCAACGCGAGCCCTGCCGGCGGCTCGAGCGAATCGGTCAGCGTGAAGAGCTTGTCGAACTGCATCGCCCGCAGGCACTGCGCCACCGGGCCTTCAGGGCAGAGAATGACGGCGCGCCGGCTGAACTTCTTGAGGCTGCAGCGACCGATGTGCGCCAGCAGCCCCAGGCCGGTGCTGTCGACGCTCAAGACGTCGCGCAGGTCGATGACCATGGTGTCGCTCAGCTGCGGCAGCACCACTTCATCGAGGAAGCATTTGATCTTCCGCGCGTCGGTGTAGCGCACCGCACCGTCGAGACTCAGCCACGACAGCTGCTCATGATGTCCGTAGCGCATGCGGAGCTCCTCGCTTCAGCATCAAGACAGCCACATCGTCGGGACGAGCGCGGTGTGCCGTCAACCCCAGCGCCTCGACAAGTGTCGAGGCGGTGTCGCAACCGACCGCAGCGGCGGCGATGCGCTGGCTCTTCTCATCGGGCGTCGCACCGTCCATCACCTCGAAGATGCCGTCACTGCACGCCACCAACTTGGCGTCGGGCCCGAGGTCCCACGTGCGCTCGTCATACGAAGCGTTGGGCATCAACCCCAGCGGCATGCCCGGCAGCTCGAGCGTGTGCGTGACGCCGCCCTGCAACAACAGCGGCCACGGGAACGCGCCGGCGTTCGCGCACGTGAGCAGCCCGCGCGCCTCGTCGACGAGCCCGTAGAACATCGCCACGTGCTTCTCGTGCCCCTGCCGGAGCAGCTCCTGGTTGAGCTCGCTCAAGAAGTGCGCAGGCGCGAAGAACCCAGCGTCGCGGCGCTCCAGCACCCAGCGCTCGATGACGGTGCGCAGCATCACTGTCACCAGCGCCGAGGGCAGCCCGTGGCCCGCAACGTCGGCGAGGTAGAAGCCCCAGCGCTGCGGGTCGAGCGTGAAGGTGCCGACGAAGTCACCGCTCAAGTACGACGACGGCAACAACTCGCGCGTCAGCGTGAAGCTGCCGCAGGTCGCGCCATCGTGCGGCAGCAGCCCTGCCTGCAGTCGACGCCCCGCTTCCTGGTCGTCAGCCAGCTCGCGGTACAGCAGCTCCAGCTTGTCGCGCTGCCGTTGGTTCTCGGCGAGCAGCTCTGCTTTCTCGAGCGCCTTGCCGACGGCGTGCTGCAGCACCGCCATGCCGATGATGGGCTTGCTGATGTAGTCCCACGCGCCGAGTCGCAGCGCGCTCACCGCGTCTTGCAGCAGGCCTTCGCCCGACATCACGACGACGGGAATGTGCGGGTACTTCTCGCGCAGCGCGCTCAGCACGCCGAGGCCGTCGAGCCGCGGCATGCGCAGGTCGCACAGCACGAGGTCAGGCCGAAGCTGCGCGACGCGCTCGAGGCCTTCCACACCATCGGCCGCGCCATCGGCGGCGTAGCCCAGACGTTCCAGCTGTCGCTCGACGAGAACCCTGACGTCGTCGGCATCGTCAATGACGAGGATGCGCTTGGGAGCAGGCATGGACGGCGTGAAGCCTAGTGAGGTCAGCGCAAGATGTGGTGACGGGCTGCGTCGGGCATCGTCACCACGCGTCACCGCGCGGGAACGCGTGCACGACGCGATCTCTCCCGGCGACGACGAGCCCATCAGGCGTGAACGTCACCAACATCAGCGAGCCTGAGTCCGTCGGCACCTGCGCGTAGGCCTCACCTTCGCCCGGCGCGAACAGCCACACCGAGCCGTCATCGCAACCGGCTGCGACGTACTTCTCGTTGGCCGCCAACGCGCCCACGCGGAACAACGACTGCTTCCACGTGCGCGTCGCGCGCGCGTCCTTCACGCTCCACAGCGTCACCGCGCCGTCGGTGGTGCCCGTGAGGAGACCGATGCCTTCGTGCGTCCACGTCAGCGCGCTGATGGCGCCATCGAGCGGGCCCAGCGTCGTCGACTCAGCGCCGCTCATCGCGTCGATGACCATGACGTGCTTGTCGTCGCGGCCCAGCGCCAACCAGCGGCTGTCGGGCGAGAAGGCCAGCACCTGGGCGCGCGTGTCGCGGCTGCGTGAGACTTCCTTGCCGAACTCGAGGCTCCACAACACGCGCGTGCCGTCATCGCCGAGCCACGCGGCGTGCTTCGCGTCGGGTGACGCAGCCACGGCCAGCACCCGCGCGCCGTCGAGCGCGTCCAACGTGTCGACGCTGCCGTTCCACCGCTGCGCCAGCACGCGGCCATCGTCGCCGGCAGACAGGAACCGAATCGCGCCGCTCGCCTCATCGCCGAACACACGCGCGACGGCGCGCACCGGGCCGACGTGCCGCGCTTCCAGCACGTGCGCCTCATGCGTCTCGGCGTCGACGCGCACGAGCCTGCCGTCGCGGTAGCCGGTGACGAGGCCACCGCCGGGCCACCACGCCCACGCGGAAGGCACGCCCGTCTCATCAGAGCCCGCGCGACGCGCCGGCAACGTCCACGCCTCGAGCTTGCGGTTGGTGGTGGCGACGTAGAGCGTGCGCGCGTCGCCGCCGAGCGCCTGCACGCCGGGCGAGAAGCCGGTGAGGACGCCTTCCGACACGCCGTCGGGGAACCACCAGCGCACGGTGCCGTCGCTGCTGCCGCTGACGAGTCGACCCTGGCTCCACGTCAGCGCCGTCACGTCGTCGCGGTGGGCGGTGCCCAGCGTCTTCACTTCTCCGCCGTGCAGCACCGCCACCGAGCGCTCGACGCCGACAGCGAACTCGAGGTCGTTGAGCGCCGTCACCGCGCCGACGTGGCGGTCCAGCTCGGCGGGCACTTCACCGGTGATGCGCAGCAGGCCTTCCGACACCGACGCCACCTGACCGGGCGTCGCGGCGAGCCACCACACGGGCCGCGGGTGCTTCGTCACGTCGGTGACCTCGCCCGTCGGCGACACGCGGCGCACGTGACCTGCTGCGAGCCCGACGATGAGGTCGGCGCCAGCGACCGCCAGCGCGCGCACGGCGCCGAGGCTCCCGGCCCGGCGCACGGGCTTGTCTTCCGAGAGCGACCAGACCCGCAGCACGCCGTCATCACCCGCAGACGCCAGCTGTCCGTCTGGCAGCGCCACGACGGCGTGTTGCCAGCCGAGCGGGCCCGTCGAGAGCTGACGACGTTCTTTCCCGTCGACGCCGAACACCGTCACGCCGTTCAACGTGGCGCAGGCCACCGCGTCGTCCAGCACCGCGAGCGAGGAACAGCCTGCGGGCACCGTGACGCTCCAGCGTTGCTCCGGCACGCCGACCTCAGCGACGCGCAGCAACACGCCTCGGCCCAGCGGCGTGTCCGCCACCTTCTCGGCGAGGCGCTTCGCGGTCGTGGTGTCGCGCGCACGAAGCGCCGACAACGCGGCGTACGACTGCACCTCGGCGCTCTCGCGCCGCGCGTCACTGACGGCGAGGCGCGCGTCGCGGTGTGCATCATCGACACGTCGCCCCGCATCGCCAGCGACGAAGAGCAGCCCCGCGCACACCACAGCCAGCGCCGCGACCGCCAGCTTGAGCGCCGTCGGCTTCGGTGCACGTTCGCGTTGCGCGGCTTCCAACGCGGCCGCCATCGCCTCGCCGTTCTCGAAGCGCAGCGACGGCACCCGCTGCAGCGCCCTGTCGACGACGGCCACCAGCCCGCGCGGCGCGGCCGGCTCGAGCGACTGCACTGAAGGAATCGGCGCGGTCCGCACGGCCTCCATGGTCTGACTCGCGTCGCTGGCGTCGAACGGGCGACGGCCCGTCAACAGCTCGAACAGCATCACGCCCAGCGACCACACGTCGCTGCGCGCGTCGACGACGGCACCGCCCGCTTGCTCGGGCGACATGTACGCCGGCGTGCCCGCCACCTCGGCGCCCGGCGCGGCTTCACCGTTCACCAGCGCGAGGCCCCAGTCGATGACCAGCGTCTCGCCGAACTTCCCGACCATGACGTTGTCGGGCTTCAAGTCGCGGTGCACGACGCGCTTGTTGTGTGCGTAGCCAACCGTGTGCGCGACGTCGATGAGGTGCGGCAGCAGCGAGAGCCGCTCGTCGAGTGACACGCACTGCGCCAGCACCGCCGACAGCGCGCGGCCGTGAATGCGCCGCATCACATAGAACGGCGTGCCGTCTTCGCGTTGGCCGAGCTCGTACACCGGCACCACGCCCGGGTGCTCCAGCAGCGCCAACGCGCGCGCCTCACGCACGAAGAGCTGCGCCATCAACGCGTCGGCGCCGCCCAGCAGCTCCTTCATCGCCACCTCGCGCTGGAGGTGCGTGTCGACCAGCTTCAGCACGCGACCCATGCCGCCGCGGCCCAGCTCGGGGTCGTTGGTGCCTTCCGGCAGCGCGTAGCGGACGCTGGGCGAGGTGGGCGCGCCAGGCTCGGAAGGCGCCGTGGGGCGCGACGGCGGCAAGGTCTGACCCAGGTCGTCTTTCTCGCTCACGGTGCCCCTCGAAGTCGTTGGAAACGCGGGCGATTCTTGGTCGTTCCCGTTGAATTCTCCACCGCGCAGATCCGTTTCGGCGCCCGCGCGTTGAAGGGCTTCACCATGAACCGGACCAGCGCCTTCCTCGCCGCCGCGGCTGTCTTGCTGCTCCTCGCCGTCGTCCTCGGCCTCCCGAAGGTCGCGACGCCGCCCGAACCGCAGCCCCCGCCTCCGCCGCCGACGGTCGAAGTGAAGCCGCCGCCCACGCCGCCGCAGCCCGCGTCGAACCCGGGGTCGCTCTCGCTGACCGGCAAGCTGTCGCACCCCTACCTCGTGCCCGGCACCAGCGACGTGTTCGCGACGCTCGAGGTCACCGCCGTCGACGTGCCCGGCGCCAAGCGCGCGCCGGTGAACCTCGCGGTCGTCATCGATCGCTCCGGCTCGATGACGGGCTCGAAGATCGAAAACGCCCGCCGCGCCGCCGCGCGCCTCGTGGAGCTGCTCGACGAGAACGATCGCATCTCGGTCGTGCACTACGGCACCGACGTCGAGCTGATGAACGCGGTGTTCGCCACGCCCGAGAACAAGGTGCGCCTGCAGCGCTTCATCGCCAACATCTCCGACAACGGCGGCACCAACATCGGTGACGGCC
>CAYWON010000183.1:10415-12406 GCA_964459885.1 uncultured Archangium sp. | reverse complement strand
TTGAGTCATCCTGTGTGACCCAGGTGACGAATGAACGCGTCGAAGCGCGAGTGACGCGAGCGACCGCAGCCCGAAGTCACGGGGCCAGCACGCGACGAGCACGATGCAGGTCAAAGCCCGCCCGCCCTCATCAAGGCCGTCGTCGGGAATCGAGCTGTGTGAAAATCCACAGCCGCGGTGCACCGACATGCATTCCTGCAGAAGCCTCGGCGGCACTACGAAGCACCCCATGAACCGCGCCCTGCTCTGCCTCGCCGTCGTCGCTGTCTGCAACTGTGCCCCGCCGCAGCCCCCATCGCCCGAGCCGCAGCCCCTGCAGGAACACACGACGCCACCGCGCGTCGAAGCGACGCCAACCGTCACCCTCTACGCGGAGCTCGGCGACGACGGCACCGCCGCCGCGCCGCTACAACTCGCCTTCGCGCTCGACGAAGCCTTCCCCACGGTCATCGACGTGAAGCCCACCAACCCGTCCTACGTGACGCGCGGCTGCGACAACGGCGTGCGCTGGGGCCCCGCGGCGTTCCGTCGCGTGAGTGAAGTGACCGGCGACGCCGCGTCGCTGTCCATCATCGATGGCGCGCTGCGCGTGGAGCTGAAGCACGAAGGCCGCTTCTCCGCGCGGGTCGAAGGCGACGTGTACAACTCGGGCTGCGAGTTCAACAACGCGGCGCTCGAGCCGGTGCCGACGTGGCACGTCATCGAGCTGCGCGTGACGCACATCTCGCGCTTCAGCGTGACGCACGCCACGGGCTTCAACGGCTGCGGCGGCCCGCAGACGGTCATCGCCGCCGGCCGCCCTACGTCCCTCCCGACAGTGACGACGCACGACGCTGAAGGCGCTGCCTTCCGGCCGCTCAACGCGCCTGAGCCGGTGCAGCTGATGTTGCGCGGCGACTTCACGCTCACCGACGACAAGGCCGCGCCGCTGCTGCCGGGCCGCGGCGCCATCGCTGTCACGCTGAACACCGCACTGCCCGTCGAAGGTCTGCACACGCTGATGGCCGTGGCGCCCTCGGACCTCGTCGACGCCGACGTGGAGCTCGGCTTCGTGCAGGCGCACGCCAAGGGCAGCGGCTGGCACGCGCTCGAAGACGGCGCCGACTTCCGTCTCTTCTACCCGGAGCAGGACAACGTGCTGGCCGTGCGCTCGCCCCGCTTCGACACGCGGCACGGCGCGCTCTGCGGCGGCCCGGCCAGCGACTGGTTCGAAGCCGACATCGCCACGCCGGACACCTGCGAGGCCACGTCGCTCGACGAGCCCATCAGCTGGCAGCCTGTCGCGAAGGTGACGAAGGCCGGCGAGTGCCGCGCCACGGTGCGCGTGCGCGGCACTTCGTTCAGCTGGCCCGCGCGCTTCTCGACGACGTGGTGACTACAGCGCGGTCAGCTGCGCCGAGCTCTCATACGTGAACGTCGTGGTGTCAGCGGTGCACGTGTACGTCTGGCGGATGATGTAGCCGGTGTACACGTCGCCATCGAGCGCGAGGCCGCCGTTCGCGCCCACGTTGGTGTCCTGCGTGCAGCGAGCGTCGAGCTGCGCGGGGATGTCGGCCTTGAAGCCCAGGAACGTGCTGCCCGCCGTGGTGCTCACGCCCGTCGACAGGTCGGTCACCACGCCGATGAAGGGCGGAAAGAGCTGCCCGGTCGCGAGGTTGAAGCTCGTCGGACCGACGGTGACGCGGAAGTTGCTGCCCGTGACCTCGGTGACGGTCTCGGTCTTCTCGTCGTAGCCGCCACCCGCGCCGCGGTGCGCCTTCGTGAACACCGACGCGCCCGAGAAGCCGTCGATGCTGTTCTCGAAGGCGTAGACCATGTTGACGCCGCTGATGGTCGACGACGACGAGCTGCCCTCGAAGGTGCCCACGGTGCGCGTCTCGGTCTCCACGTCGCCGTTGTTGAACTTGATGACCCGCGAGTAGTTGAGGTTCAGCGTGATGTGCACCGACGTCGGGTACTCCTTGCGCCCCGTCGTGCCGCCGCCGCCGCCG
>CAYWON010000183.1:0-10315 GCA_964459885.1 uncultured Archangium sp. | reverse complement strand
CCGCCGCCGCCGCTGAAGCACGCCGTGAAGAGCAACGCCGACACCACCGTCGCGAGGTTCGTCTTCATGCCAACGACTGTCCCGCCGCACGGGGCCGGGCTCCACCACGAAAGTGCTTACGCGACGGCCAGCGCCCTGAAACGCATTCCCCGACGTCGCCACCGCGCCAAACCGTCGCGGCGAAACGTTGCGGAGACCGCGGCGCGCGGCGGCGGCGCGGCGCGACTACACCGCCACCCGTGCACTCCACGAGACTCAGGCTCGGGGCTCTGGCGCTCGGCGTCGGGCTTTTCATTCTCATCGGCCACCTGACGGGGGCCCGCGAGTGGATGACGGAGGCGCGGCTCCAGGCCGCGGTCCGCGAGGCGGGCTGGTGGGGCTTCGCGCTCTTCTTCGCGGTCTTCTCCGTGGGGCAGCTGCTGCAGGTGCCCGGCGTCATCTTCATCGTGGTGGCCCGCCTGGTGTGGGGCCCCGCGCCCGGCTTCGTGCTCGCGTATGCGGGGTCGCTCATCTCGGCGACCTTCGTGTTCACGGTGGTGCGCGCCCTGGGCGGCAAGCCGCTCGGCGGGCTCACCTGGGCGCCGGCGTTGAAGCTCCTCGCGGGGCTCGAGCGACGCCCGCTCGTCACCATCGCGGCGCTGCGCGCGGTGCTGATGCTGACGCCGCCGCTGGCCTACGCGCTCGCGCTGTCACCGGTGAAGCACCGCGACCACCTGCTCGGCAGCGCCGCCGGCCTCATCGCGCCCGTGGCCGCCGTGGTGTTCCTGTCAGAGGGCGCGCTCGCGCTGTGGCGCTCGCTGTAGCGGGCGCGCCGCCCGTCAGGGGCAGCGCTCCTTGAAGCGCTGCGCGCGCTCGTCGGTCCACGCGCCGACCTGCCCGGCGAAGTCCTTGAAGACGCCCTTCGCGCGCTGACACAGCGCCGGGTCGCTCGTGAAGTCGGGGTTCTTCCACATGGCCTCTTCCACGCCGTCGACCGTCAACGCGCCCTGGTCCATGCGCAGGCCGCCTTTGGCCTCGACGTCGAACACGATGAAGCGGTGCGCGTCGCCGGGCTGTTCCCACTTCGGCAGCGTGCCGTCGACGCCCTGCCCCGGGTCACCCGTGCGCGCGAACTGCACCCAGTACGAGCTCATGGCCCGCGCCAGCTTCACGCGCTGCGCAGCGTTCTCGTCGGTGTTCACGCCGAACGCATCGAACTCGCTGTCTTCGTCGTCGAACACGAAGCCGATCTCCAGCCCGTGCGCAGCGCCCAGCAGCTTCGGCACGTCGGCGAAGAAGCGCTTCGGCTCGTCGTCCCAGTCGAAGCGGTACGCGTACACGCCGACGCCCGACCTTGAGAGCGCGTCGACCGGCGCGTCGACACCGATGGCGCGCCACACGTCGGTGACGAAGCGCGCGTCACGCTCGTAGGCCACCTCGTCCTTGATGCGCAGCCCGAGGAAGCGCGAGACGTACTGCGGGTTGCCCACCATGAAGAGCTTGTACTCATCGCGGTTGGTGCCGAGCAGCACGGGCACCGTCGCTGACTGCAGCATCGTCATCACGTCGCCCGGCGGCAGCACGTGGCCATCGCGCAGCAACGCGGGCGCCTCGTACATGCCGAAGCTGCTGCTCTTGAACGGCGCGATGAGCTGCGAGGGCGTGCGCTGCTTCAGGTACGCGGCGATGGCGTCGGCCGACATGCCGGCCAGCTTCGCCTTCGCGTCGTCGCGCGACTTCGCGCCGTCGAGCTGCAGCTGCGCCAGCAACACTTCCGTGGAGCTGCCCGTCACGCCCGGCCGTTCGTCATCGGTCGCGCGCCACGCCGCCTCGAGGCCCACGCTGCCGGGCACGCCGCTCTGAATGGCCGCGCGATGAAAGAGGCCGCGCGCCAACGGTGAGGCCAGCAAGCTGAACGTGTTGAAGCCGCCTGCCGACTCGCCGAACACCGTCACGTTGCCGGCGTCGCCACCGAAGGCCTCGATGTTGTCGCGCACCCACTGCAGCGACGCGATGAGGTCGAGCGTGCCGTAGTTGCCGCTGTTGTCTTCCGGCGTGCCCGCAGCGTCGACGAGCGCCGGGTGATGGAACCAGCCCAGCACGCCCAGGCGGTAGTTCACGTTGACGATGATGACGCCGTGCTTGAGCGCGAGGTTGCGCGCGAAGCCGTACACGTTGCCGGTGCCGATGGTGTTGCCGCCGCCGTGAATCCACAGCATCACGGGCCGCTTCGCGGTGCGCGCTTCGTCGGCCGACATCGCCGGCGCGAAGACGCTCAACGTCAGACAGTCTTCGTCGCCAGCGACGCTGCCGCGCTCGGCCTTCGCGCCACCCAGCGGCCCGTTGATTTGCGGGCACTGCGCGCCGTACTGCGTGGCCTGCTTGCGCCCTTCCCACTTCACGGGCGGGCGCGGCGCTTTCCACCGCTGGGCCGGCGCGGCGTACGGCACGCCGAGCCACGCGTGGTTGCCCTTGCTCTCGACGAAGCCGACGAGCTCGCCCTGCTGCGTGACGCGCGCGGTGACGTCGTTGGCGTCACCTTTCACGTCGGGCCACGACACCATTCCGCGCGTGGTCGCGCAGCCACTCAGAAGAACCACCAGCAGGAAAAGAGGACGCATGGTCCTCACGACCTACGGCTACGGCGTGAGCGCGTCGATGAGGAAGTTCACCGCCGTGGTGGAAGACATGACGTTGTACGCGTCGATGTCGGCCTCGACGGTGACGCCTGCGTCGGCGCCAGCGCTGCGCACCGCGACGGCGTGCCGCGGGTGGTGCAGCAGGTCGAAGTTGGCGGTGCCCGGCGCGTCATTCGCCCCGGGGTTCTGCACGAACACCGGCGGGTCGTCGGGCGACATGAGCGCGAGCATGTCGGCGTCGGCGCGGTAGGCGATGTACGGCGGCGACGTCAGCGTCGTCATGATCGCGCCAGCGTCGAGCGCGTGCGTTGCGGGCAGGCCGTAGAAGCGCACGATGGTGCCGCGCAGGGCGATCTGGCTCAGCAACACGTCGTTGGTCAGCCCCGGGTACTCGGGCGCGAACACGTCGGGCGCCCAGCGCAGCACGTCGTAGGTGGCTTGCGTCGAGAGCGCCGCGGCGGCCGACACGCGCGTCGACTGCCGCTCGAGCGCCGTGCCCGCATCAGCGATGGCGAGGTCGTCGTGGTACGCGAGCCACAAGCTCGTGCCCGCGCCGGCCGACGAGCCGTACACAGCGACGCGCGACGGGTCGATGTTGAAGACCTGCGCCCAGCGCCGCACGTACTGCAGGGCGCGCGCGCAGTCGTAGAGGCTCTTGCGCACGCCTTCGGTCTCGGTGCCGATGTTCTCGAGCAACCGGTAGTCGGCGGTGATGTACGCGATGCCCGCGCTGGTGAAGATGCGCACCGCGTTGCCGCCGCCCGAGTACGCGCTGGTGCGGCTGCCGCCCGTGAAGCCACCGCCGTGGAAGAAGAAGACGACAGCGGTCGGCGTGGTCGACGATGAGCAGGGTTCCGGGTGGGAGTTTCCAGCGTTGGTTTTCGATGTGGGCTTGGGCCTGTTCGGGGGTGGCGTCGGTGTCGGCGTAGCGGTGGGCGGCGTGGTCGACGCGGGGAGAAACACGTCCATCACGTTGCGCGCGTGCGGGCCGTAGGGCACGGCCTGCGCGAACTGCACGCCGCTCGCGAGGTTGCTCACGGGAGAGGTCGTGAACGTCAGCGTCGGCGGGACCTCGACGCCGGCGTCGCTCGCCACGCCACCGCCCGTCGCCGTGCCACCACCCGTCGCGGTGCCGCCGCCGGTCGTACCGTCTCCGCCGCCGGTCGCAGCGCCGCCGCCCGTCGTTCCGTCGCCGCCGCCGGTCGCAGCCCCACCGCCCGTCGTTCCGTCACCGCCACCGGTCGCTGCGCCGCCACCTGTTGTTCCGACGCCACCACCGCTCGAAGCGCCACCACCTGTGGCGTCACCACCACCAGTGCCGCCGTCTGCACCCGGCATCGTTCCGCAACCCACGCACACCAACGCCGCCGCCAGCACCACGCCTCGATATGTGAACGTCATGGTCCACTTCTTACTCAGGCGAAGCCCACACCCGAGCAGCGTGTGGGCTCCGTGACGCGGCGGTGCGTCAGCGCTGAATCTGCCCCATGCGACCGTTCTGGAAGTCCTCGGCCGCCTGAATCAGCTCGCTGCGCGTGTTCATGACGAACGGGCCCCAGCGCACCATGGGCTCCTCGAGCGGCACGCCGGCCAGCAGCAGCAGTTCGGTCGGCTGCGTCGCTTCGAGCTGCACGACGTCGCCCTCGCCCAACATGCCCGCTTCGCCGTCTTTCACTTCGCGACCGCCGACCGTCACCGCGCCCTTGAACACGTAGACGAAGCCCTTGAACGCGCGCTGCAGCAGCTGCTCGACCTTCGCGCCGGGCTGCAGGCTCCAGTGTTGGTACACGATGGGCGTGCGCGTCTCGATGGCGGCTTTCACGCCGAGCGCTTCGCCAGCGATGACCTTCACCGTCGCGAGGCCGTCGTCGCTCGTGGCCACGGGCAACCGCGCCGACTTCAACTCCTGGTAGCGCGGCGCGAGGAACTTGTCCTTCCGCGGCAGGTTCACCCACACCTGGAAGCCGTGCATGCGGCCGCCTTCGCGCTGCAGCTTCATCGACGGCATCTCGGAGTGCACCACGCCCGCGCCCGCGGTCATCCACTGCACGTCGCCCGCGCCGATGACGCCGTGGTGGCCGGCAGAGTCTTCGTGCTCGACCTCGCCCTCGAGCACGTAGGTCACGGTCTCGAAGCCCCGGTGGGGATGATCAGGCGCGCCGATGGCCTCGCCGGGCGCGTACTCGACGGGGCCCAGCTCATCGACGAGCAGGAACGGGTCGACCTGGTCCAGCCCGAGGCGTGGAAACGGCCGTCGCACGCTGAAGCCGCCACCTTCGAGCTGCCGGTGCGACGGGAGGACACGAACGATGTCTCTGTTGGTCTTCATGTCTTCACCCTCACCAGCCGCGCGGGCCACCGCAACGCAACACACCGTTCCACGCGTGGAACCGCGCGTGGTGAGGTGCGTGCACATGAGCGACGCCCGATGGCTCGCGTTGCCGCGGTGGGTCGGCAGCGGCGGGCTGCTTCGCGCGTGGCGCTCACGGTGACGTGACGCCAGCGTCGCTCGGCTCGCACGCAGGCTTGTGCCCATCGCGACACGCCCACGCGCGCGCGTCGTCGGCTTCCTCGGGGTCGTCGACGCCGGTGCCGCCGCGCGCCAACACTTCAGACAGCTCGAAGCAGCCGCGCGGCGAGCCCCACGTGCAGCTGGTGCGCAGGTGGCGCAGCCCCTCGAGGGAATCGCCGAACTCGCGCATGGCGACGCCGGCGACGCGACAGTCTTCGGCTTCGCCCAGCCGGCACGCGCGGCGCAGCATCGCGAGGCCACCTTCGAGGTCGCGCGTCACGCCTTCGCCGCGCACCAGCGCGTCACCCAGCAAGCGACAGGCGTCGTCGATCTTCTCGTCGTTCGCGCACACCTGCCGCCAGAGCGCTTCGGCGCGCGACGCGTTCTTCTCGACGCCCTCGCCCTTCATCAACGCGCGCCCGAGGTTGGTGCAGCCCGCTGGGTCGAGCAGCTTGCACGCGGCTTCGTACGCGACCACCGCGCGCGGGTGATTCACCTCACCGCCGACGCCGTCACGCCAGCCGGTGCCGAGCGAGTCGCAGCCGTCACGCGAGCCGGCCGCGCACGCACGGTCCCAGTACTTCATCGCGTCGGCGCCTGACTTCGGCAGGCCGCGACCGTCCTTCGCGAAGAAACCGAGCTCGTTGCACGACTCACCGAGGCCCGCGTCACACGACGCGCGGTACAGCTTGATCGCCTCGTCGAAGTCGGAGCTCCGCACCGAGTTCGCACGCCAGTAGCAGGCGCGTTGATCTCCCCCGCGACACGCGCGAAAGGCCGCATGCCACTCAGTGCCCTTCTGGGGCTTCGGCCACGTGCGTGCGCACGACGTCACCAGCACCAGACAGACCCACCAAGCGCGACTCACTGCCTCACCTCCGCGCACTTCTGCTTCGTCTCGTTCACCGTCGCGTCGAGCCGCCGATGCCGCGCGGGCTGGCCGTCTGCGATGAGGCTGCGCACGTCTTCGAGCGCCGCCAACGCTTCGTCACAGCGCCCCAGCAGCGAGAAGGCCTCGGCCTGCAGGTAATACGGTGCGTCCCACCACGGCGCGAGGCTCGCTGCCTTCTGTGCAGCCGCCAGCGCCGCGGGCGTGTCCCGGTGCAACGCGAGGCGCGCGAAGCGGCTCTGCGCACCCACGTGGTCCGGCAACGCCGCCACCGCGCGCTTCGAGAGGTTGAAGCGATGCAGCGGCGAGAGGTCCGGCGCGTAGGAGGCCTGCAAGATGGCGCGCGGGTCTGACGGCAACTCCGCCAGCACCTCGCTCTGCTGCGGCCCGCGGAGGTCGTCTTCGTAGCGCGCGAGCGTCAACTCCGGCGGCGTCACCGAGCCCGCCAGCGACACCGCCCGGCGGACTTCCTCGCGGCGCGTCGTGTCGTCGTCGAAGTACTCGCGACGAATGAGGTGCACCTCCCACGGCGCCAGTTCCCGCGGCTTCGACACCTCACCGGCTTCGAGGCCGCGCGTCTCCCAGCCGCGGTACTTGCCTTCGTTGAGGTACGCCTCAAGGCGCTTGTGCAGCGCCGCCCACTCGGTCTTCGGGAAGATCTCCTCGAAAGACTCAGTGGGTGAACGCGCGGTGCGCAGCGCGGTCAACCAACGGTTGAGTCGCCCCTCTTCCTTGTTGCTGAAGAAGTGGAACCACGCCCACGCGGAGCTGTAGCGCTGGCCTTCGTTGGCGCCGGACTCACGCATCTGGTCCCACGCCCACATGGTCTCAAGCGTGTCGACCTCACCGCCGCTCCATTGCCAGCGGCCCATGCGCACCACGCCGTCGCGAATGAAGTTCGCGTCGTCGAGGTAGTTGGCGAGCCCTTCAGCGAACCAGCGCGGCTGCCTCCGCAACCAGAAGTGGCTGACGAAGTGCGCCATCTCGTGCGCGTTCGCCGAGTAGTACTTCACGCCTGTGGGCGTGTCGTAGCCGCTGACGTCGCTCATCATCACGGGCACCGCCCCGTAGTTCACGAAGCCGGCGGCCCCTTCGATGAACTCCGCGGTGGCGCCGCCGCTGCTCAAGACCACCGAGAGCCGCGCCGAGGTCGCGGGCTGGTGGCCGAAGAAGACCACCCACGCCTGCCACAGCTGCTCGAGCTCACTGGCCTGCTTCACCAGCACGTCTTCATCGAGGTCGCTGGTGACGACGAAATGTTCAGTCTCGACCTGCCGCACCACGCGCCCGCCGTGCACCGTGCACTCGAAGCGATGCACGCAACCCGACCCGGCGACCGCTACCAACAGCACCCACCCGTACTTCCACATCGCCACAGCGTAACGCCAAGCGTGCTACTGCAACGAAGTGATGCGCTGGGTCGTCGTCACGATTCTGTTGCTGGCCAGCACGGCGTGCCGGCACGTGTTCCCGGCGGCGTACTCCGTGGAACAGCTGCGCACCGACACCCCCACGTACGCCGGTGAAGCGCTGGTGCACTACCTCGCGCAGCGCCGCGCAGACCCCGGCGTGTGCGATCTGCAGCGAGAGAACGTGCTCTCGGTGCAAGACGAGCGCCTCATCGAGCCCTTCGTCGCGGCGCTGGAGCGCGGCGAGGTCGAGCTCTCTGACTGGAAGGACTGCGCGCGACTGCTGGTGCGCACCATGACGCAGCCCCACCGCGAGCATCTGCTGGCACGCCTGGCGCGCGCGGTGACGTGGCTGCTGCCGGAAGACGACGCGAGCGGTCGGTTGGCGATGGTGCACGACGCGCTCATCAAGCGACCGCGCGAGGCGTCGCCTGCGCTGACGGCGTTGCTGTACCGACTGCGCGAACGGCGCCGCGATGACCTCGACCTCGACGCCGCGCGCATTCTCGGCAGCCTGGTGACGACGCTGGAGCTGGGCGACGGGCAGCTCGACGGCCGCCCCGTCACGCCCGACGTCATCGACGACACGCACGACGAGGCGCTGCTGTACCGCATGAGTCGACGGCTGCCCGACGCGGCGCTGCGCGAGCTGTCACGCACGCGCGTGGTGCGGCTGCGCATCGCGCGGTCGCCCTGGGAAGAGGTGCGCGAACAGGCCGCCGAGGTGGAGCAACGCGTGTTGACCGCCGGGCGCTGGGCGCAGGCCACGAGCGGCCTCACGCTGCAGCAGACGCCGGCGCCGCGTGAGCTGCCGTTCGAGGTGCTGGTGCAACAGGACGTGCCGAAGCAGCAGGGCCGTCTGGTGGTGGCGGGCGCGACGCGCGGTGGCACGCTGCCCGAGCTGCGCCTGCGCGGCGTGGTGAGCTTCGACGTCGGCTGGAGTCGGCCGTTGGACATCTGCGCGCCGCCCGACGAGCTCGACGTCTCGCCGTGCATCGAGGCGCGCGACCTCGAGGTGGCGGTACCGGAGGTCAGCCTCGATGAAGACGGCGTGCTGGTGCTGGCGCCCTCGATGTCGATGGAGCGCGTGGTCGAGTTGGCGCGGCGCGACGAGGGCCTCGTGCTGCCGCTGCGGCTCGCGGGACAGCCCGCGGCGACGTTGACGGTGCCGCTCGCCTTCGATGAGCCGCCGTCGATGCTCTTCGTCGGCCCGCCCGGGACGGCGGGGCCCGCGCTGCGCGTGACGGCCGAGGTGCTGCCGTCGTCGGTCATCTTCGACGCGACCTCCATCGACGGGGTGCGCGGTCGCGTGGTGTGGCCGCGCACGGCGACGCGCGACTTCGTGGTGGCCAGCGTCGGCGGCGCGGGCGTGAACGGCGTCGCGGGCGAGCGCGGCGTCGAAGGCGCGGCCGGCATGGCGGGCGGCGGCGCCATCTGCCCGACGATGCCGGGGCGCTCGGGCACGATGGGCGACCAGGGCGGCCCCGGCGGTGACGGCACCGACGGCGGCGACGGCGGTGACGGCGGCCCGGTGACGGTGTCGGTGCGCTGCGACGACACGGTGCTGGACTGCGCGGCCGCGCGGGAGCTGCTGGGCGTGCTGGTGCAGAGCCGCGGCGGCGCGGCGGGCGTCGGCGGCGCGGCCGGCCCGGGTGGGCGGGGCGGGCCCGGCGGCGCGGGCGGTGCGGGCGCGTCGTGCAGCGTCAACGGCACGCTGCAGTTCCTCGCCAACGGCTTCAACGGCGCGCGCGGCCCCAACGGCCCCGACGGGAAAGCCGGTGCCGACGGGAAGCCAGGCGATGAAGGCACCGTGAAGGTCGAGTGAGAAGCCCGCCTCGATGGACGCGCGGACGACGAGTCACAAGCTCGCGTGGGCGACCCGAACGTGCCCGCGACCTCGTGAGAACGCCGCGCACCTCGATTTCGCGGAATCCGTTTCCGCACCGTGGTCATTCCACAACCAATTTGCGGAAACCCTTGTGGGACCGCAGGACGCGCACCCACTTCGCCGCGCGCCGAGGGCCCCTGGGCGTCGAGCACCGCCGAGGTCCGCCGCACCGGCCACCCTCAAGGCTGCTGTGCCGCGCGCCGCGAGTAGCGCTACAACCCGCAGCGCATGACGCAACGCTTCGAGTTGGGCGACGTGGTGGTCTTTACGGCTCACCGGGCCGAGCTGCGGCGTGGCCGGGTGATGAAGCTGTCCGGGAGCGACGAGCTGAGCTGGCTCACCGTCGACACCGGCGAAGAGGGCGGCGAAGTGCAGGTGTCATCGCACGCCGCGTACCTCGTGGCGTCACAACGCCGCCGCTTCGTCGATGACGTCATCACCGCCGTCACGCGCGAGCTGACCGACGCGCTCGTCGGCGTGGCGCTCGACCGCTTCTGGCTCGACGCGTGGGAAGCCGACCCCAAAGGCGAGAAGCTCGACGCGCTGACGCAGGCCGCCGCGATGGTCCGCACGCAGGCGCTCGACGACGCCACGTCACTGCTCTCCGACGTGGTGCCGCGCCTCGAAGCGCTCTTCGCTGACCTGCCCGAGGCCAAGCAGCTCGCCGTGTGGAACGTGAGCCGCGACTACTGGTTCGGCCAGGCCGCCAGCGCACCGCACGGCGCGGCACGACTGCGCGAATCGCTGCTGACCGAGCGCTGGCCCGAGCGCCAGGGCGACGAGGCGTACGAAGAGTTGGTGAAGCCCAGCCGCGCGCTCCGCCAGCGGGCGCAGCGTCGATGAATGGCCACGCTTGATCTGCTCCATGACTCGCCGCTACGACTACGGAAGGCTCTTCGCACGGCCGCAACAGCACCTAAACCAACCAACCAATTCACTTCGTAACTACTAAGAAGCTCGTTCCGAAGTCGGCTCGTTGCGCGCGGTTACGCTGCGCGC
>CAYWON010000182.1:0-12471 GCA_964459885.1 uncultured Archangium sp. | reverse complement strand
TGAGCGGCGTGGTGAGCGCGAAGGCCTCGCCCTGCGCCTTGCGGCGAATGAGCTCAGTGCCGGTGGTGATGTTGCCCCACTGGTCGCTGCCGCCCATCTGCAGCTTCACGCCGCGGTGCTTCCACAGCCAGTAGAAGTCCCAGCCCTGAATCAGCTGGTAGGTGAACTCGGTGAAGCTCATGCCTTCGCGGTCATCGCCGCTGATGCGCTTCTTCACCGAGTCCTTCGCCATCATGTAGTTGACGGTGAGGTGCTTGCCGGCGTCGCGGATGAACTCGAGGAACCCGATGCCCTTGAACCAGTCGTAGTTGTTCACCAGCTCGGCGCCGTCGCCCGAGAAGTCGAGGAAGCGCTCGAGCTGCTTCTTCTGGCCGGCGAGGTTGGCTTCCAGCGTGTCGGCAGACAGCAGCGTGCGCTCTTCGGACTTCATCGACGGGTCGCCGATCATCCCCGTGGCGCCGCCCATCAACACGAACGGCTTGTGCCCCGCGTGCTGGAAGTGCAGCAGCGTCATCGCCTGCACCAGGTTGCCGACGCCGAGCGAGTCGGCGGTGGGGTCAAACCCGATGTAGCCACTGACGCGCTCGCTGTTGAGCAGCTTGTCGGTGCCGGGGATGGAGTCGTGGAGCATGCGGCGCCACGTCAGCTCTTGAACGAAGTCGGTCTTCACGGAGCCGTCGCTACGGCGCGGCGCGGGCGTTTGCAACGTCCACGCGCTGTCCGGTCCGTCGTCACTCCTTCACGAACTCGGTGTCGTCGTCGCACTTCGCGCGCACGTCGTCTTCCGTCTTGTACTTGTCGCCCGCGTAGTACCAGTTGGTCTGCTTCGAGCCCTCGACGCTCTTGCTCTGGCAGCCGCCGAGCGCGTTCTCAGAATCGCAGCGCGCGTTGGCCGTGTACGAGCCCTCGTTGTCGTGCGCGGCGATGAGGGTGGTGCAGACGCCTTCAAAGGTGATGAGCGACGGCCCGATGAAGTCGCGAATGTCGGTGCATTGATCATTCCGCGGGCGCAGGTCGCAGCGCGCCTGCTGCTGGAAGAACGAGCCACAACCAGACAACGCGACGACCGACAACGCGAGAACGTGAAGCTTCACTGAACCTTCCTTGGTGAGGGAGTGGACACGACGACGCGCGCAGTCGGGCGCTGCGTGCGCTGGCTTCGTGGTGGTGATGGTGCGGCCCCGATGCGCTGAAGGCTACCGCACGTCGCCACGCATCGCGACGGCCCGCAGCACGCTGAACACTGTCAGCGCCATCAACCCGGCGAGTGCGTTGAAACCCACATCGCGCAGGTCGTAGTACCGGTTCGGCAGCAGCGCCTGGATGCCCTCGTCGAGCCACCCGGCCGCGACGGTGAACACCGCCGCGAAGGCAAAGCGCTGCGCCGTCACCCACGCTGGTGTCGTCGACAAGAACGCCAACACACCCACAGCGCCGTACTCGAGGAAGTGCAGCTTCTCTTCGGGGCTCGACATCGGCCAGATGACCGCGGCGTAGAGCGCTGCGGCGGCCGCCAACATCGCCAAGACGCGCGGCTTCCTGAGAGTCGCCGTGCGCGCCACCAGCGTCACCACGAAGAGCGCCGCCACCACGAACGCCGTCGCCACCATCGCGCGCAGCAGGCCCGCTTCGCGAATCGCCTCGGTGATGCGCCGCGCGACGTAGAGCGTTGAATAGATGCCGAGCAGCAGACACGTCAGCGCGATGCGCGCTGCCCGAGTGCCCCTCACGCCGCCGCTGCGCGCTTCGGCAACACCTTGCGCACCAGCTCCACCACGCCCAACACCACCGCGCCCGCCACCACGCCCACCAACGCGTCCATGCCCGCCTCGAGCAGCACGTCGAAGCCGCCGTCAGGCGCGAGCCCGTCGATGAAGTGATGCAGCGGCCCCACGTAGTGCACCAGCAAGCCACCGCCGACGAGGAACATCGCGATGGTCCCCGCCACCGAGAGGAACTTCATCAACATCGGCGCCAGCCGCAGCAGCCCGTTGCCCAGCGACTTCATCGCCGCGCCCGAGCGCTTCGTCAGCGCGAGCCCCAGGTCGTCAATCTTCACGATGCCGGCCACCAGCCCGTACACGCCGACCGTCATCAACAGCGAGATGCCCACCAGCGTCAGCAGCTGCCGGGTGAACGGCTCTTCAGCGACCGTGCCCAGCGAGATGACGATGATCTCCGCCGACAAGATGAAGTCGGTGCGGATGGCGCCCTTGATCTTCCGCTTCTCCAACTCGACGAGGTCGACCGGCGCGGCGGCGGCCTCTTTCGCTTCGGCCTTCGCCGACGGCAGCAACGCGTGCAGCACCTTCTCGACGCCTTCGAAGCAGAGGTACGCGCCGCCCAGCATCATCAACGGGCCGACCAACCAGTGCGCGAACTGGCTGATGAGCAACGCCACCGGCACCAGAATCGCCTTGTTGACGAGCGAGCCCTTGGCGACGCCCCACACCACGGGGATCTCCCGGTTGGCTTGAAGGCCCGTCACCTGCTGCGCGTTGAGCGCGAGGTCGTCACCCAGCACGCCGGCGGTCTTCTTGGCCGCCACCTTCGTCAACACCGCGACGTCGTCGAGCGCCGAGGCGATGTCGTCCAGCAACAGCAAGAGACTCGAGGCCATGGTCGCCCTCATGACGGCGAGGGCGCCGCCGCGCCAGCACGAAAAAAAGACGGCGCGCGCGGCCACAGTACCGATGTCGCACCCAACAACACCTGGCCCGCGTTCCCGGAGAACCCGTCATGAGCCCACGCATCGGTCCCCGCCCGTCGCACCCGGTGACGCCGCCGCGCACCGAAGCCACCAACCCCAAAGGCGCCGCGCTGCCGACGCCGGCCGCGCCCGCCGACGCGTTCTCTGACGTCCACGCAGGTCAACGCACCCGCAGCCTGACGCCCGAGCGCGCCGCGGCGCTGACCTACCGCCGCCACGGCGACGACCCCCACACGCTGAGCGACCGCGGCGACGTCGGGCGGCTCATCTCGCGCACGCCGCAGCTCGACGACGTGCGCGGCACGGCGGGCGACGCCACGCGCTGCGGCGGCGCGGCGATGTTCAACGCCATGCTGCTCGACGGCGACGCCGTGGCCAACGCCGACGCCTTGAGCCGCGTCGCCGCGCAGCGCCACGTCACGCTGAGCGCCGATGAGACGAGCGCGCTGTCGTCGATGCGCGAAGGCCACCTCACGCCGCGCGAGGCCGCGCACCTGCAGGAAGCGCTGTACCGCGTGTCGGACGCGGGCGACCCGAGCGCCACCGGCGCCGGGCTGTCAGGCCTCGAGCTGGCGCGCACCGTCACGGCGCTGCAGGGCGCCGGCGGCTTCCCCAACACCCGCGAGGTCAACTTTCGCAGCGACCGCACCGGGCCCGCTTCATTCCACTGGACCGTCACCAGCCGCACCGCCAGCGGCACCGCGCACGCCGACTCGTGGCCCCAGGCCAACGGCTACGCCACCGTCACCGCGGGCCCCGGGCGCACCGAGTTCCACCGCGACGGCCACTTCGAGCGCGACTTCATCGCCGACGTCACGCTGCGCCGCGACCTCGACGGCACGCACATTCGCACGCGGTACGTCGACGACAGCACCACCGCCGGCGCCATCGACGGCACGCCCGCCGCCGTGCGCTCGATGGAAATCATCGCCACGCCGTCGGGCGCGCGCGAAGGCAACTCGCTCTGGCTCAACCCCGACACCGGCGCGATGACGCTGCCCCCGACGCGCTGACGCGGCTATGGAGCGGCCATGAGCCAGCTCCGCGAAGTCGTCATCGTCAGCGCCGTGCGCACCCCCATCGGCCGTTTCAACGGCGGCCTCTCGTCGGTGCGACCCGACGACCTGGCGGCGCTCGTCGTCGCCGAGGCCGTGAAGCGCGCCGGCGTCGACGGCAAAGAAGTCGAAGAGGTCTACCTGGGCTGCGCCAACCAGGCCGGTGAAGACAACCGCAACGTGGCGCGCATGGCGCTGCTGCTGGCCGGGCTGCCGCAGTCGGTCGCGGGCGTCACCGTCAACCGGCTCTGCGCCAGCGGGCTCGCGGCCATCAACCAGGCGGCGCGCGCCATCCGCTGCGGCGAAGGCGACGTCTTCGTGGCCGGCGGCGTCGAGAGCATGTCGCGCGCGCCCTACTCGCTGGCCAGGTCTTCACCGCCCGGCAACGCCACCGCGTGGGACACCTCGCTGGGCTGGCGCTACCCGAACCCGAAGCTGGCGGCGCTCTTCCCGCTCGAGGCCATGGGCGAGACGGCCGAGAACATCGCCGAGCGAACCGGCATTACCCGCGCCGAGCAAGACGCGTTCGCGCTGCAGAGCCAGACGCGCGCCGTCGCCGCCATCAACGCCGGCCGCTTCGACGATGAGATTGTGCCCGTGCCCATCGCCGGCAAGAAAGGCGCGACCGATTTCGTGCGCGTCGACGAGCACCCGCGCGCCGAGAAGAACGGTGAGACGTGGCAGGTGGCCACCGACCTCGCGCAACTCGGCAAGCTCAAGGCGGCCTTCCGCACCGGCGGCAGCGTCACCGCTGGCAACTCGAGCGGCCTCAACGACGGCGCCGCCGCGCTGGTGCTGATGTCGGCCGAGCGCGCGAAGTCGCTGGGCCTCACGCCGATGGCCACGTGGCGCGCGTCGGGCGCCTCGGGCCTCGACCCGCGCGTCATGGGGCTGGGCCCCGTCGAAGCGACGAAGAAGGCGCTGACGCGTGCGGGGCTGACGCTCAAAGACCTCGGCCTCGCGGAGCTGAACGAGGCCTTCGCGGTCCAGGCCCTCGCGGTGCTGCGCGAGCTGGGCCTCGACGAGGGCATCAGCAACGTGAACGGCGGCGCCATCGCGCTGGGTCACCCGCTCGGCTGCTCGGGCGCGCGCATCGTCACCACGCTGCTCCATGAGATGAAGCGCCGCAACGTGACGCACGGGCTGGCGACGTTGTGCGTGGGCGTGGGTCAGGGCGAAGCGGCCATCTTCACCCGCTGACCTTCAGCGCCGCGACGCCGCGACCGCATCGATGGCCGTCTGCATCGGCAGAAAGAGCCGGAGTGGGCGCGACGGCAACGCGATGAAGCCATGCGCCTCATAGAAGCGCGCACCGCGCCCGTCCTTCGCGTCCACCACGATGGCCCACGCGGCGACCGCCGATGAGGCCGCCACGACGCGCTTCACCGCGTCAGCCAACAACAGGTCGCCGACGCCCGTTCCGCGCGCATCCAACGAGCGCGCCAGCCGACCGATGATGGCCGCCGGAATCGCCTCGTACCGAGGCAGCTTCTTCCCCAGCGCTGGCGGCAACGCCTCAAGCGACAGCGTGAACATGCTCAAGCTGTAGAAGCCGATGACTCGGCGCGCTTCGACCGCCACGAACACCTGTGCGACACGGCGCCGCTGGTCCTGCCCGGCCCGCGTTCGGAACCACGCGTCCAGCGCCTCGTTGCCAGAGTGGAACGACTCCCTGTCGTGCGTTGGTTGCAGCGCCTCGAAGACGATGGGCCCCGTCATCGCGTCAACACGCCGTGGGCCCTCAGCGCCTCGACCAGACGGCGCCGCGGCTTCGGCGGACGCAGCAACGCGTCAAGGAACGCCTCGCGGTCCTCTCCTGTGAGGACGAGCCTGTCGTGCTCTTCGAGCACGCGGCGCGCCCCCTCGTAGGCGAGGTCTCCCACGGCGAGCCCCGACACGGCGCTCGCGCGCTCAATCACGGCGCGCACCGACGGCGCCACGCGCAGCTCGATGCGGTCTGTCTTCCGCTCCACCTGTGTTCGCTTGGGCGCGCCCATGTGCCGATTGTACGGCAAACCGCCGTACAAACCAACGAGGTCACCGTCGCAACAGCGGCTTCGGCTCAACCTCCACCTCGGCGGTGCCCTTCACGCCCGCGGCCAGCGGCTTGGTGCGGTTGTCGAACTCCGCGTCGGCCACGCCGTCCTTCGCGTCGGCGTCGAACGTCACGCGGCGCACGCCGTTGGGCAGCGCCAGCTCCACCACCTGGCCGCGCTTGAGCGCTTCGCCCGCGGGCACCTTGACGCGGGCTTTCAGCCGCGCGGTGTCTTCCACCACGCCGACGGCCACATGCGCGGGCACGGTCTCGCCCACCTTCGCCGACGGCGCGAACACACCTGACACCGGCGCCGTCACCGTCGGAGCCGCCAGCTGCGCGTCCACCGACTCCAGCACCTGGTTCAACTCAGCGAGCGGCTTCTCCAGCTCAGCGGCGTCCTTCGGCAGCGCGGCGGTCGCCTTCGCCACCGCAGCCTGCGCGGCCTTCACCTTCTTCTGCGCCGCGGCGCGCTTGCGCCCCTTCGCCTTCTTGAGCGCCGCTTCAGCGCTCTTCAACGCGGCGTTCGCCTTCACGAGGTTCGTGGCGGCGTTGGGGTTGGGCGGCGCCTCGAGCTGCTTCTGCAGCGCGGCGGCCTGCTGCTGCAGCGACTTCTTCTTCGCCTCGAGCGGCGCCAAGTCGTAGCGCGCCAGCACATCGCCCTTCTTCACCACGCCCGCGTCGGCGACCTCGGTGAAGACGCCCTCGCGCGGCGCCGAGACCTCCACGAGTTGGAAGGGCACCAAGACGTACTCCGAAGGCACGGTGCGCGGCCACGGCACCAGGAGCGCACCGGCAAGCCCGAGAATGACCAGCGCACCCACGAAGATGGCGAAGCCGCGCATGCGGCAAATGATGTCACGGCGTCGCGAGCAGCGCGCGATGCATGACGTGGTACCGATGGTGCGTCGACTCGTACAGCGTGAGTCCATCGACCACCCACGGCGTGCCGGCGAAGTCAGCGAGCTCCACGCGCAGCGGCTCGAAGAAGCCATCGGTGTGCGCGCGCGCCAGCGTCAGGTGCGGCCGGTACACCCGCGCGTCGTGCGGCCCCAGCGCCTGCGCCGCGTCGAGGTGCAGCGCGTGCAACGGCTCGAGGTCGCCTTCCACGCCGAGCCACAAGACCGAGGGCGCGCGGGTCGTGACGAACGTGCCGGCGCCGCGGAGCTGCAACGAGAACGGCCGGTGACGAAGGGCCAGCGCGTCGACGATGGGCTTCACGGCGTCGACGCGCTCGGGCGTCAGGTTGCCGAGGAAGATGACGGTGACGTGCAGCTTCTCGGGCGGGAGCCACTTGGCCTCGAAGCGCGGGCGCGCGGCGTCGACGCAGGCCTGGGCCTCATGGCGCGCGGTGTCAGACAGATCGAGGGCGACGAAGTGGCTCATGGCGGGAGGGCGAGCCGGTATACGCTGAAGTGACCCATGCCTTTGAACCGAGACACGACCGAGTTCGAAGAGTTCCACACGCAGGTGGCGGTACGGGTGAAGGGGTTTCGGCCGGCGACGCCGCGCCCGCACACGTTGGAGCGCAAGCGCGGCAGCGAGCGCTTCACGCTCGACGGCGACACGTACGTGCTGGGCCGCGGCGACAAGGCGACGCTGCTGCTCGACAGCGAAGAGGTCAGCCGCGCGCACGCCAGGCTGACGCGCCTCGACGGCGAGTACACGGTGGAAGACCTCGGGAGCCGGAACGGAATCCTCCTCAACGGCCTGCGCGTACATGCGGCCGTGCTGAGAGACGGCGACGAGGTGCAGCTGGGCGACGTGGTGCTGACCTACCGGGAAGGGACGTGACGTGAGCGACGTCTTCGTGCGGTTCTGGGGCGTGCGCGGGTCGATTCCCACGCCGGGACCGAGGACGCGGCGCTACGGCGGCAACACCACGTGCGTCGAGGTGCGGGTCGACGACACGCTGCTGGTGTTCGACGCGGGCACCGGGCTGCGCGAGCTGGGCGTGCAGCTGATGCGCGCGGCGTCGAAAGAGCTGACGGTGCACCTGTTCCTCTCGCACCCGCATTGGGACCACATACAGGGCTTCCCGTTCTTCGGGCCGGCGTACGCGAAGAACACGACGTTGTATGTGTATGGTCCCAAGGGCGATGACAAGAATTACCAGTTGTTGTCTGGCCAGATGTCGAACGCGTACTTCCCGGTGCGGTTCTCAGACCTGGGCGCGAAGATCGTCTCGCGCAGCTTCGCGGGGGCGTCGGTCAAGATAGACAACGTGAAGGTGACGAGCTTTGGCCAGAAACACCCGGGCGGCAGCATGGGGTTCCGGGTGGACCACGAAGACAAGAGCGTGGTGTTCGCGACCGACAGCGAGCTGGACCAGCTGCTCATCGACCCGGGCATCGTGGAGCGGGACGCCTCGGCGCTGCGCGAGCTGCCGGACGACCTGGTGCAGGCGGTGCAGAACGCAGACCTGCTGGTGGCCGACGCGCAGTACACCGACGCGGAGTACGCGCAGAAGGTCGGCTGGGGTCACCCGCGCGCGACGACCGTCGTCGACCTTGCGGCTCAGGCCGGGGTCAGGCGGCTGGCGCTCACGCACCACGACCCGATGCACAGTGACCGCGACGTCGACATGCTGGTGCTCGAGTGCGCCGAGCGCGCGGAAGAGCACGGGGTGGAGCTGGAAGTGTTCGCGGCGCGTGAGGGTGTGACGCTGAAGGTGTGAGGCGATGGCGAACTGGTCGAGAGACGAGCAGCTGGTGGCGCTGCGCCTATATCTGACGGAGCCCTTCGGGCGACTTCACAAGACGAACCCACGCATCATGAAGTTGGCTGAGGCGCTCGGCACGCGCAGCGCTTCGGCGCTGTCGATGAAGGCGTGCAACTTCGCGAGCCTCGACCCGACGTTCGTGAAGTCGGGACGGCGTGGGCTTTCGGGCGCGAGCGAGGCTGACCGAGCGTTGTGGGAGGAGTTCGAGTCTTCACGCGAGGAGGTCGTGTCGCAGATGGAGGCGCTGGTTGAGCCTGCGCTCCCCGAACTCGCGCGTACGCCGCGAGGTGAGAGCGAAACTGTCCGGAGCGTGACCGTCCGTAGGCACCAGCGCTTCTTCCGAGACGAAGTGAACGCGGCCTACGGAGGCCGCTGCGCGGTGACAGGACTCGACGTGCCCGAGCTGCTCGTCGCGAGCCACATCATCCCGTGGGCGGTGGACCGTGAACGACGCACCGACGCCACGAACGGACTGCTGCTGAACGCGCTCCTCGACCGCGCGTTCGACCGCGGCCTCATCAGCTTCGACGACGCGCGACGACTGCTGTGCGCGAAGTCGCTCAAGAAGAGAAAGAACGACGCGAGACGCCAGCTGCTCGACCACGAGGGCGCGGCGCTAAGGAGTCCAGAACGTGCTGCTCCTGATCTGAGCGCACTGCGCTGGCACCGCGAGAACTGCTTCACAGGTTAATCAGCGACGTCGAACGACGTTCGACAGCGCAAGCCTCACGCTGTCGGCGGTCGCGTCGCCACAGCGTTCGCGAATCGCGTCGAGGAACACTGCGATGATGGCTTGGTAGTCGGCGAACTGTTCAGCACGCAGCCGTACCGGGCTGCGCTCGTAGCGCTTCGCCACCCATCGCGACGGAGGCTCAAGCAAGCGCTCAACCACGGGCTCCAACGACGCCTCCGTTCCACGCGGCCGGATGGACACGTTGCCGTACAGCTCACCGCCGTAGTGCACCAGCCCGTCGATGAGCGCGAAGTCGAAGCGCTCCTCCGGGGTGTGAACCGAGATGCTGCCGTACGTGAGCGAAGCTTCCTCGAACGGTCCGAGCAGTGGGCCGTCGAAGCCCCAGTCATGAAGCACTTCGTCGGGTCGGTGGCGACCGTGGAACAGCTTCAAGACCAGCTCGTCGTTCATGCGACGAACCTGGCCTGGTGCGGCGAGCTGCTCAAGTCAGCTCGACGCCAAGTTCCTCTGCGAGTGACGCCGGCACTGGTGACTTCAGTTCGAAGTCGACTCGCATCGGCCCGTCACCTTCGACGCGCTTCACGCGCACCTCGCCCAAGTACGCGCTCTCCGCGTGGGAACTCGCCTGAACGAACAAGCGAATCGTGATGCCCCGCTTCTCGTGCTCGACGAGCCTCAAGCCGCGCTCGTTCGACTGAGTCATCGCGTTCTGGCTCATCCATCGGAAGTGCGACGCGGAGACGAGTTCGTTCACGTACTGGTGCGACTTCTTGGCGCCGCTCGTATCCAGCTTCGTGATGATGACCAGCTCGCGCTCGTCAAAGAGCATCACGCCGGCGTTGTGCTTCGCGGGGTCGTACTGCCGGCCGAAGAAGCGAACGATCTCCGGCCGCCTATAGAAGCGGTGCAGTTCGAGTTCGTTCGGCGTTCGGAGCACTCCGCCATGCCGCTCCTCGAAGTAGCGGTTGAGGATCGGAAGAATACGACCCTCGACTTGGGTCAGCAGTTCGTCGCCAATCGTGTCGGTGATCGCACGCGCGAACTGACCAGCCTTCGTGATGGAGCCCGCCGCGAGCTTCTTGTCCAACGTGTCCCGCGCGGACGTGGACTCGAAGTCGTCCTTCTCGGCCTGCCACTGAGGAAACCGTTCGAAGAACCCGTCGTACGCCGCGACGAGACTCCCGGCACCGTTCGCGAGCCCCCAAACGACGGCGTGCGCGTGGACGCGCTGCGCCTGCCAGTCGGACTCAAGGCTCCGAAGGAAGCGACGAACGAGGTGATCCTCCGCGAGGTCTGTCGACCACGACGGCGCATCACCGTGCGCGCGCTGGCAGAGCAACCACTCGCCGTAGGCAGCTCTGAAGTCGCTGAAGCTGGCGCCCGACTCGCGCTGCCACAAGTCGATGGGGAGCGGCGCGCGACCATTCACTTCGTACTGCAGCGCCTCGTACGTCTCGTCGCACTCGCCTCGTCGCGTGGTGTGCCGACGGATCTTGGTCAACATCTCCAGCGTCTTCCGCTGAAGCACGACCTCACACGACTTCGGCGGCTTCACGACGAAGTCTCCGACTTCGACGGGCGCCCCCGTGTTCGTGAACGAGTTGATCGACTGCAACGCAAGCCACGCGCGTTGGTGATGACCGACGAAGTCGAGCACCGTCAGCACCTCACATTCCGGCGTCAGGCGCAGGCCTCGACCCAGCTGCTGAAGGAAGATGGACGACGACTCTGTCGGCCGCAGGAACATCAGGCTGTTGATCGCGGGAATGTCGACGCCTTCGTTGAGCACGTCGGCAACGAACAGCCATTCCAGTGGGTCAGTCGGGCTGGCGAGACGCGCGTACACACGCTCGCGCTCCTCGACGCCGTGCTCGCCCCACACAGCGGTAGCGACCAACCCACGCGCATTGAACGCCTTCGCCATGTACCGAGCGTGCTCGATGCCTGCACAGAAGCCGACAGTCGCTCGCTTCGGGCCGTCGAAGCCGTACAGCAACGCCTGCTCGATGATGAGCTCGACGCGCTTCGGCACCGACAACTCGGCTTCCAGCGCGGGGTTGTCGAATACGCCCCGCTTCCACGGGATCTTCGCGAAGTCGATCGTCTCGTCCGCGATCGCGAAGTAGTGGAACGGCAACAGCCACGAACGCTCGATGGCCTCGGGCAGGCGCACCTCGTACGCGATGTTCCAGTCGCACCACTCGAGGATGTCTCGTCCATCTTGTCGCTCGGGCGTCGCCGTGAGCCCGAGCAAGAACGTGTGGCCGTTGTCGCGCAACTTTCGCAACGGCCGGTATCCATCGGCCTCCACGTGGTGGAACTCGTCGATGACGAGGTAGTCCCAGTGCTCGCGAAGAATCTCCGGGTTCGTCCTCAGACTCTGAACAGTGACGAACCGCCCGCGAATGTTCGGCAACACGCGTTGGAACGTGCGGTGAGCCTGCGTCAGGTGTTCTTTCCGATGCGACACGAACAGCACGGACTTCGCGCCCATCTGTTGGCAGTCGAACGCGGCGAGAAACGTCTTCCCGATGCCAGTCGCGGCGATGACGGCCGCGCGCTTCAGCCCGGCCGCTCGCATGTTCGCCAGTCGGTTGAGCGCCTCGCGCTGTGCCGCGTTCGGCTTTGCTGCAGGAAACGGAGCGTCGGCGACGAGGGGGATCGTCGGAATTCCAGCGCGCTCGACGTACCGAAGCGAATAGGCGTCGATCAGCTGTTGCGACAACGGTCGTACGTCGCTGCGCGCAAGAAGTGAGTCGAACTGCTGGCGCGTCTGCTGAATGACGCGCGGGTCTTGAGAGCGAAGGTTCCACTCGAGATTGTCGGCGAGCCCGCCCTTCGACAGGTTCGACGAGCCCGCCCAGAACTTGCTGTGAAAGCCGGTGGGGCCGTCTTGGAGAAAGACGTCGAGCCCTTTCACGCGCAGGAGCGACTGCAAGGCCGCCGGCTGAGTGATGCTCTGGTACGTCGACGTCAGCAGCCGAACCGATCCGCGCCGGTCGACGAGGTCCTTCAGTGGATCGATCAACAACGCGAGGCCGCTGCAGCGGGTAAACGAGATGGCGAACGCTGCTTCGTTCGCCCACGTGAGGCCCTCGCGCACGACATCGAGCATTCTTCGCTCGTTGGGGAGATTCAGAACCGACGCCGACGACATACGCCGTAGGTCACCACTCATCCCTCGACGCTGCACGCGAGGACTTCTGCCCCGAGCGCACCGCCTCCCCCGGCGCTACACCACGCCCATGCACACCG
>CAYWON010000181.1:0-12639 GCA_964459885.1 uncultured Archangium sp. | reverse complement strand
CGCTGACGGGCCTCCTCGGGCTCAAGCTGGCGACGCACCCGGGCAACGTGACCGCCGTGTGGCTGCCGGCGGGCATCGCGCTGGCAGCGCTGCTGCGGTGGGGTCGAGGCCTCTGGCCGGGCATCACCATCGGCTCGTACGTCTGTAACATCGTGTTCTTCCCGTCGACGCAGAGCTTGACGGCGCAGCTGCTCGGCTCGCTGGGCATCGCGCTCGCGTCGACCGCGGGCGTGACGTTGATCACCTGGCTCGTGCAGCGCTTCGGCACGCGCGACGCGCTCTCGAGCCCGTCGACCTTCGGGGCGTTCATGGGCTTCTGCCTCGCCGGCTGCGTCATCAACGCGACAGGCGGGTTGCTCGTCACCGGGCTGGTCGGCGATACCGTGCACGCTGACTGGGGCGAGTTCTGGCTCACCTGGCTCCTCGGCGACTTTGCCGGGCTCATGCTGGTGGGCACGCTGGCGATGGGCGAAGGCTCGCCGCGACCGCGCCGCGTTCCCGAGTGCTTCGCCGCGTTCGTCTTCATGCTGGTCGTCATGCAGGTGATCTTCGGCCGACCGGTGGCCGGGCTGTTCGGCACGTCGCTCCCCATCTCGTGGATGGTGATGCTGGGGCCGGTGTGGGCCGGCGCACGCCTCGGCGGGCGGGCCGTCGCGGTGATGTCGCTCATGACATTCCTGCTGATGAGCTGGGCGACCCTGGGGGGCGCTGGCCCCTTCGGCGCGTACCCGCGAAACGTCGGCCTGCTGCTGGCCGATTGCGTGGCGCTGCTGGGCGCGATCATCGGGCTGCTGCTCGCCGCAGCCGAGGCCCTCGCGCGTCGCCGGCAGCTCGAGCTCTCTGAAGAGCGCCGCCACCTCGAAGAGAAGGTGAAGTACCGCACCGAGCAGCTCGAGGTGTCGACCGAGGCGCTGCTCAACGAAGCCGAGGAACGGAACCGCCTCGCGATGCGGCTGTTCGAGGCCGAGAAGCAGGACGCGCTCGGTCGCCTCGCGGGCGGCGTGGCGCACGACTTCAACAACCTGCTGACCGTGGTGAGCGCCGAGGCGGAGCTGCTGCGCCGCGACAAGTCACACGGCCACGACGTGCACGACGCCGCCGGCGCCATTCTCGCGGCGTCGCACCGCGCGGCCGAGCTCACGCGCCAGCTGCTGGCGGTCGCGCGTCGTCAACCCACCACGCCCCGCTACGTCGACGTCGCCGAATCGCTCGCCGCCAACCGGCGCCTGCTGCGCCCGCTGGTGCCCGAGAACGTCACGCTGGAAGTGCTGTGCGAAGAGGGCTGCGGCGTGCGCGTCGACCCGACGATGCTCGATCAGCTCGTGCTGAACCTGGCGCTCAACGCGCGCGACGCGATCATCGGCGTTGGCAAGGTGACCATCACCTGCGCGCGCCGGCAGCTCGACGACGCCGAGGCCGCGGCCCGTGGCCTGACGCCCGGCGCGTGGATCGCGCTCGAGATCGCCGACAACGGCGTCGGCATTCCCCCGGAGCTGCACACGCGCATCTTCGAACCGTTCTTCACCACCAAGCGCGACGGGCGCGGCACCGGCCTCGGCCTCTCGACGGTGTGGGGCATCGCCAAGCAGGCGCGCGGCACGGTGACGCTGGTGAGCAGTGAGCGCGGCTCGGCCTTCACGGTGTGGCTGCCGGCCGCCGAGAAGCCGCAGCAGACGGTCGAAGCGCCGCCGCCCACCCCGGTGACGGAAGCGCCGCGCGCGGTGGTGCTGGTGGTGGAAGACGAGGCGCTCGTGCGCCGCACGGTGGTGCTGGCGCTCGAGCGGGCCGGCCATCAGGTGCTGACGGCCTCAGACGGTGAAGAGGCGCTGGCGTTGCTGCAGCAGCCCTCGCAGCAGGTGCAGCTGGTCTTGACCGACGTGATCATGCCGCGGCTGGGCGGCGTCGAGCTGGCCCGGGAAGTGCGCGCGCGCTGGCCACTCCCGGTGCTCTTCATGTCGGGCTTCCACGAGCGCCACGCCGAGCTGACGCAGGAGGTGGTGTTGGGCAAGCCCTTCACCACCGACCAACTCCTGGCGTCCGTCGCGCAGGCGCTCCGGAAGACTTAGCGCTCGACCATCAGCGCGATGCCTTCACCGCCGCCGATGCACAGCGAGGCCACGCCGCGCTTGAAGTCGTGGTCCTTCATGGTGTGCAACAGCGTGACCAGCACGCGCGTGCCCGACGCGCCGATGGGGTGACCCAGCGACACCGCGCCACCGCGGATGTTCACGTTCTTGGGGTCCAGCTTGAGCAGCTCGTTGTTGGCGAGGCTGACGACCGCGAAGGCCTCGTTGATCTCCCACGTGTTGACGTCGGCGGTGGTCTTGCCCGTCTTCGTCAGCAGCTTGTTGATGGCGTCCGCGGGGGCGATCGTGAACTCCACCGGCTTGCGCGCGGCGGCGGCGTGGCCGACGACCTTCGCCAGCACGGGAATGTTGAGGGCCTTCGCCTTCTCGGCGCTCATCAGCACGATCGCGGCGGCGCCGTCGTTGATCGACGAGGCGTTGGCGGCGGTGATGGTGCCGTCCTTCTTGAAGACCGGCTTGAGCGAGGGGATCTTGTCGGGCTTCGCGTTCTTCGGGCCCTCGTCTTCGGTGACGAGCAGCGCGTCGCCCTTCTTCTGGGGCACCGAGACCGCGACGATCTCGTTCTTGAAGAGGCCTTCCTTCTGCGAACGGATGGCGCGGTTGGTCGACTCGGTGGCGAACTCGTCTTGCGCGGCGCGCGAGATCTTCATCGAGTCGGCGCACTGCTCGGCGCACACGCCCATCGCCACGTTGTCGTACGCGTCGGTGAGGCCGTCGCTCATCATCGAGTCCTTGAACTCGACGTTGCCCATGCGCGCACCGGTGCGGAGCTGCATCGAGATGTAGGGCGCATTGGACATCGATTCCTGGCCGCCGGCCACCACCACGTCGGCGTCGCCGGCGACGATGGTCTGGTACGCCTGCACGACCGACTGCAGGCCTGAGCCGCACACCTTGTTGACAGTGACGCAGGGCACGCCGTGGGGCAGCCCGGCCGCGATCGCCGCCTGACGCGCGGGCGCCTGGCCGACCCCTGCGGTCAACACGTTGCCCATGATCACCTGCTCGACCTGCTCAGGCTTGAGGCCCGCACGCTCAAGCGCGGCCTTGATGGCGATGGCGCCCAGCTGCGGGGCGGTCAACGACGAGAGCGCGCCCTGAAACGCACCGATGGGAGTCCGCGCCGCGCTGACGATGACGACTTCACGAGCCATGGTTCTTCTCCGCGAAAGAGTGAGGGTCTGACGAGCGCCTTATGACGGCGCCCTTCCCTCATTTCAAGGCGGGAGACCGGCCCGTTCGTCGCGGGCCCTACTCAGCGCGTCGCGTGCTGCGAAGCGGGGTCTTTGGCGTCGTACAGCGGCACCGGGTTTCGGCGCTCGGCGCAGCCAGGCACGTTGGCGCTGCACAGCGCCTTGGCCTTCGGGCCGTCGTCGGGCAGCCGCCACTTGAGCGCGGCGTTGAGCGCCTCGTCGCTGCCCTTGCCCATGGCCTGCAGCGCCAGCGCCTGCACGCGCAGACAGTCAGCGTCGCGCGGGTGCAAGACGAGGCCCTTCTGCGCCGCCGCCAGCGCCTCGCCGTAGCGACCGACGCTGGCCTCGACCATCGCCAGTGACTGCCACACGCTCAAGTCGTTGGGCGCCAGCTTCGAGGCCTCGCGCCACTGGGCCGCGGCCTCTCTCCAGCGCCAGACCTGGCCGTAGGCGTCGCCGCGCGCTTTCACCACCGCGGCCGTCTTGCCGAGCACCTTCTGCGCGGCGTCGAGGTGCGCGAGCGCGCTGTCCAGCTGGCCACGACGACCCGCGAGCTGGCCCAGCGCCCACTCCGACATGCCGATCTGCTCGCCCTGCGCGAGCGCGCGGGAATGCGCGTAGCTGCCTTCGGCTTCGTCGAGGTACTCCTGCAGCCCGGCCGAGAGCCCGAGGCCCCGGCGGTACGCGCGCGCCCAGGTGTCGTTGGTGGCCACCCCGGCGAGCGTCACGGCGGCGCGGTCGATCTCCGTCACCGGCTGCTGCACGCAGGGGTTCAGCTTCATGCCGGTGTGCTTCACGGCGGCGGCGGCGAAGGCCTTGCCGCGTGGCGTCTGCAGATCGTCGCAGGCCATCTGCATCATCTCGGGCGAGCGCGCGCGGTGCAGCAGCCGCGCTTCGACCTTCAACGGGAACGCGGCGCCCGCCAGCGTGGTCGGCACCTTCACGCGAATGCGCGTCACGCGGGCGTCGCGCGCCGGCACCGTGTGGTTCCACACCGCGGCGACAAACTCGTGCGTCTCGCGGCGCTGCAGCGGCTGGCCCTTGGCGTTCACCACCAACGCGCGGAGCTGGTGCGCGTCGCTGACGGCCACCACGTTGCCGCGCACGTCGCGCACCGTCACCTCGAGCGTCGTGCCCTGGTTGTCCAGGACGCCACCTGGAAACCGGTGACCCGTGCGCTCGTTGAACATCACGACGTCGACCTCCAGCGTGTCACCGGCGCCGGGGTGCGCGCTCTCTGCGGGCTGCTGCCAGGCGCCGTCATTCACGCGCGCTGCGGCGATGTCGACGGTGGCTGACTTCGCGAGGAAGGCCTGCAGGCGGGCGAGCTGCGCTTCATCGCCGCGCATCGCCGCCAGCGTGGTGTGCGCCCCCAGAAAGCGGTGCGAGGGCACCGTGCCGCTCTTCGCGGCGACGTCGCCCAGCACCGCCGCCTCGCGCGGCATGTGGCAGTCGCGGCACTGCTGCTTCGCGACGGTGTCGGGGCGCTCGGCCGTGTTGCCCGCAAACGCCGAGCGATGCCAACCGCCGTAGTCGTCCATGCCGAAGAAGGCCGACGTGTTGCCCGTCTCGTCGGTCAAGAACGAGCGGTGGCAGCCCGCGCAGAGCTCGGCGGTGCGCAGCGTCGGAGAGACCACGCGCTCGCGGTGCTTCTGCAGCGACGCGTCTTGCGCGCCCGAGGGAAACACCTCGTCAGAGCGCAGCGTGATGGAGCCGTTGCCATCGAGCGTGGCGTGCACGGTGCTGTGACACGTGGTGCATGAGACACCGGCGTGGGCGCGCGCGTCGTCAGCGGCGATCTCCGGATCGTCCATCGCACCTGACGTCAGCACCGCGAGGTCGTGGCAGCCGCCGCACATGCGGCTGGGCGCAGTGCCGCGCTCGGCGCGCAGCTTGTCGATCGACACGCGGTAGATGGGGTTGGTGAACGACGCGAGCGCGTGGGTGCTGGTCTTCCACTGCGCGGCGATGTCCGCGTGGCACGAGCCACAGTTCTTCCCGTCGACGAAGTTCGCCGAGGGGATCACCGTCTCACCTGACTGCACGCGCACCTGCCCCGGGTTTCGTGGCGCCGACTCGTCGGGCAAGACGGCCTTCGGGGGAGCCGCCGCCAACAGCAACGCGAGGGCGGCGATCACTTCTTGGCCTTTCGCAACGCTTCACCTGCGCGCGGCTTGAGGCCCTTCACCTGCAGCTCGGCGATGGGGCTCTCGGCGAGCGCGTCGACCTTCGTCGGGTCGCGCTGGATGAACGCTGTGTTGTCGGCGGGCTTCGCGGGCGGCTTGTTCCCGTTCGGCGGCCCACCCCAACGACCGTAGACCGGGTTGTCGCACTTCACGGGCCCAGTCCACGGGTAGCGCACGGCGTAGCGCGCCTGGAAGTTGTTGATGGAGTCCGTGCGGAAGCCCTGCTCGAGCTTCTGCCCGTCGGTGAGGAACTCGCGACCGCCCACGATGGCCGGCGCGGCCTTGAACACCAGGTCTTCGCCGAGCGAGCTCTTGTCGTAGCGCGCGTGCAGGCGCGTCAACGTCCAGCCCTGACGCGGGTCCCACACGTCGGTGACCTTGCCCTTCGAGGGCACGGCGTCAGCGCCCAGCGTCTGGAAATCGGCCTCGCTCAGCGGCGACGTGGGGCACGGGTCGCAGCTCGACGCCTGCCACGCGTACTCGGTCACCACCGCGCCGGGGTTCGCCTTCAAGGTGCGATCGAAGAGGCTCACGTAGAAGTACGGGAACTCGCTCTTGGCCGACGGCACGAGGTCGATGTTGGTGGGAATGGTGACGTTCTTGTAGTTCGCCACCTCGTAGCGCTGGCCGCGCGCCAGCACGTGCACGATGAGGTCCTGCTTCTCGTTGGCGTTGATGAGCCCGAGGCGAATGGGCAACTCGAACTTCTCGGAGTCGTAGTGGAAGCGCAGCGGCGAGAGCTGCGCCATGCCCTTCTCGAAGGTCACCTTCTTCGCGTTCACCTTGGCGACGAAGAACTTCATGCCCTGCTGGATGTACGGGCGGAAGAGCGGCTCGGCGCCGTCGGGGATCTTGTACTGGTTGTCCTTGAGCCACCTCTCGAGCGCCAGCGCGTCTTTCGCCGACAGCACGACGATCTCGTACTCGCCGACCTCGAACTGGGCCTCGATCTTCACCAGGCCGCCGCCGCCCTTGGTCCCGATTCCACCCATGCCGAGCATGATCCCGCCGCCGCCAGCGCGCATCGCCATCGGCGGCTCGATGTAGCAGGGGTCTTGTTCCCAGTACTCGACGAGGCGCGGCGCCGCGAGGGTGTCGACGCGACCGAAGATGCTCTTCGGCAGGGTCTTCACGTTCTCCTTCTTGAGCACCACGGGCACCGGCACCACCATCGCGAAGTCGGCCGGCGGGCCCTGGTAGTTGTTCTGCATCGACAGCACGGTGCGCGTGCCTTCGCGCATCAACACCACCTGCGTCGCGTTGTTGAACAGCTCGGCGCCACCGCCCGCGACGTAGAAGCCGCAGAACGCGTACGCCGAGGTCGACACGAGTGCGGCCAGCGCCGCCACGAGGGTCTTCATTTCCAGAACTCCCACCAACGACGGGGCGCAACTTCGGGTTCTTGTTGCTTCGGCGTCTCAGACTTCACAGACGGCTTCGGGGTTTCCTCACGCAGCGCGACGCCTGACAGGCGCTTGCGGCCCTTCACTTCAAAGACCGGCACGTCGGCCTCGGCGAGCGACGCCAGCAGCGCCGGGTCTCGCTTCTGGAACGCGCTGTCCTTCGCGCTCGCGGCGCCGCTGCCGCCGCCGTTGGGGTTGTTGCCCCACTGGCCCCACAGCGGGTTGTCGCACTTCACCTCGCCCTTCCACGGGTAGCGGATGGCGTAGCGGCCCTGGAAGTTGTTGTAGCCAGCCGACGTCGCGGTCTGGCGCAGCCCTTCGGCCTCGCGATCGAACTCCCGGCCACCTTCGATGGGCGGCGCGGCCTTGAAGACGAGATCTTCACCGAGCGAGGTCTTGTCGTAGCGGGCGTGCAGGCGCGTCAGCACGAAGTTCTGCGACGGGTCGAAGCCTTCCTTCGCGCCGCCGGGCAACACGTCGGCGCCGAGCGTGATCATGTCGCCTTCATCGAGCGGCGCGGTCGGGCACGGGTCGCAGCTGGTCGCCTGCCACGCGTACTCGGTGACGACGGCGCCGGGGTTCGCCTTCAACGTGCGGTCGAAGAGGCTCACGTAGAACGGGCCGAACTCGCTCTTGGCGCTCGGCACGAGATCGATGTTCGTGGGGATGGTGACGTTCTTGTAGTTCGCCACCTCGTAGCGCTGGTTCTTCGCGAGGATGTGGACGATCAGGTCCTGCTTGTCCTTCGAGTTGATGAGGCCGAGGCGCACTGGCAGCTCGAACTTCTCGGAGTCGTAGTGAAAGCGCAGCGGTGAGAGCGCGGCCATGCCGTTCTTGAACGTCACCTTCTTCGCGTCGACGCGCGCGACGAAGAACTTCATGCCCTGCTGGATGTACGGGCGGAACAGCGGCTCGGCGCCTGAAGGGATGTTGTACTTGTTCTGCTTGAGCCAGAGCTCGAGGGCGAGCGCGTCCTTCGCTGAGAGAATGACGATCTCGTACTCGCCGACCTCGAAGCGGGCCTCGACCTTCACCTTCTCTTCCATGGGCGCGGCGCTGGGCAGCTCGTCGCTCTCGTAGCGGGCGCTCTTCTCGAGCTCTTCGTAGTCCCGCGCGGCGCAGGGATCTTGTTCCCAGTACTCAACGAGCCGCGGCGCCGCGAGCGTGTCGACGCGCGTGAACACGTCGACCGACAGCGTCTTGACGTTGGCCTTCTGCAAGATGACCGGCACGGGGATGACCATCGCGAAGTCGGCCGGCGGCCCCTGGTAGTTGTTCTGCATCGACAACACCGTGCGCGTGCCGTCGCGCATCAAGACGACCTGCGTGGCGTTGTTGAACAGCTCGGCGCCGCCGCCTGCGACGTAGAAGCCGCAGAAGGCGTGCGCAGACGTGGCGAGGACAGCGACTGCAGCAGCGACGAGGGTCTTCATTTCTTCACCGGGATGCCTGCGCGGGACTTGCGACCCTTGATGCCGAACTCCGGCACCGGGCTCTCGGCCAGCTTCGCGGCGAGCGCGTCGTCGCGCTTCACGAGGCCGAGATCTTCAGCGGCGAGCGGCTTGTGCAGGCCGCCGTTCGGAGGCCCACCCCAGCGCCCATAGACAGGGCTGCTGCACTTCACCTCACCCGCCCACGGGTAGCGAATGGCGTAGCGCGCCTGGAAGTTGTTCACGCCGTACGACACCGAGCCCTGCTCGAGCTCCTTGCCGTCTTTCAGGAACTCACGGCCGCCGGCGATGGGCGGCGCGGCCTTGAAGACAAGATCTTCACCGAGCGACGACTTGTCGTAGCGCGCGTGCAGCCGCGTGATGACGAAGCGCGCCCCGCCCTTCGACGACATGCGCCGGTAGCTGATCTGCTGGTTCAGGCTGGCGAGCATGCGGTCGACCAGCGCCACGTCTTCCGGCGGCACGGCCGCGCGGTTCTTGAACTCGAGCTCGGGCAGCGGCCCGGTGTTGTCGATGACGTCGAGGCCCAGCAGCATCAGCTCATTCACGTTGAGCGCGGGCGTGGGGCACGGGTCGCAGGTCGACGCGTCCCACGCGTACTCGGTCACCACCGCGCCGGGGTTCTTCTTCACCGTCTTGTCGAAGAGGCTCGCGTAGAACGGGCCGAACTCGCTCTTGGCGCTCGGCACGAGGTCGATGTTGGTGGGAATGGTGACGTTGCCGTAGTTGGCGACCTCGTAGCGCTGGCCGCGCGCCAGCACGTGCACGATGAGGTCCTGCTTCTCTTTGGCGTTGATGAGCCCGAGGCGAATGGGCAACTCGAACTTCTCGGAGTCGTAGTGGAAGCGCAGCGGTGACAGCGCCGCGACGCCGTCGTTGAAGGTCACCTTGGCGACGTTCACGCGGGCGACGAAGAACTTCATGCCCTGCTGGATGTACGGCCGGAACAGCGGCGCCGCGCCCGAGGGGATCTTGTACTGGTTGTCGGTGAGCCAGGCCTCGAGCCCGAGCGCGTCTTTGGCGCTCAAGATCACGATCTCGTACTCGCCGACGGTGAACTGCGCCTCGATGGTGACCTGGTAGTCACGCGGCGCGGCGGCGCCTTCGTCGGCCATCGCGCGTGACGGGCGCGGCGCAGACTTCTTGCGGACGTCGTAGTCGTACGTCGGCCGCACGTAGCAGGGGTCCTGTTCCCAGTACTCGACGAGGCGAGGCGCGGCGAGCTGGTCGACCTTGTCGAAGATGTTCTTCGTCAGCGTCTTGACGTTGGCCTCAGCGAGGATGACGGGCACCGGCACCACCATCGCGAAGTTCTCGGGCGGGCCGCGGTAGTTGTTCTGCATCGACAGCACGGTGCGCGTGCCTTCGCGCATCAGCACGACCTGCGTGGCGTCGTTGAACAACTGAGCGCCACCGCCGCCGACGTAGAAGCCACAGAACGCGTGGGCCGCTGCGGGCACCAGCGCGAGCGACAGGAACAGCGCGCGAAAAGCCATGAAGGTTTCCCCCTGCAGGTGGAACGGCGAAGACGCCCGACGACCGACCCCGGTTCCAACGGGCGCGGACCATACACACCTCCGCTCATCCCCGTGCCCGCCATCGCCACGACCTTACAACTTTGCAAGGTTACAACTTTGTAAGGTTACTAACCTGTAAGCTCTCGCCATGTTCCAGACCACCCTCCCCGTCGTCGGCAGCGAGTTCCGCGACCGCACCAGCCAGCTCGCGCACCTGACGGCGGCGATCGAACAGCTGCGCCACGGCTCGCCTCGGTGGGTCGCGCTGCTCGGCCGGCGGAAGGTGGGCAAGACGAGCCTGCTGCTGGAACTTTCCCGACGCACGCAGCCGCCGGTCGTCTTCGCGATCATCGACGTGTTCGATCATGTTCCAGCCTCGACCGAGGTGCTGCGCCAGCTGGTGCTGCGGGTGGTCGACCGCGTGTTCTCGCCGGAGTGTGGTCAGTCACTCGAGGCCACGGTCGACCTCGACGAGTACCGCACCGTGTTGTCGGGCGCGCCGCGGCTGGCCTCGCTGCCGGCCGATCTGCGCTCGTTGCTGCTGGGGCTGAGGGAGCTCGACTTGACCCCGGCGACCACCGCGCGACTGCTCGACGTGCCGGAGCGGCTGGCGGAGCATCTCGGCCTGTTCGTGGTGGTGGCCATCGACGAGTTTCAGGAGCTCGCGGGCCTGCGCGTGGGTCGGCCGTCGGCTGAGGTGCTGCCGATGCTGCGCAGCAGTTGGCAGAAGCACCGCCGCGTGGCGTACGTGGTGTCGGGCTCGGCGCGAAGCCTGATGGCCGACCTCGTCGCGGCCGAGCGGGCGCCGTTCTTCGGCCACTTCGACGTGCTGGAGATCGACGAGTTCGAAGAAGCCGACGCGATCGAGCTGCTGCTGGCGAGCGCCCCCACGCTGTCGCCGGCGCTCGCGAAGCAGGCCGTGACCACGCTCGGCGGTACGCCGTTCTACCTGCAGCTGCTGGGCGAGCAGCTGGTGGGGCTCGGCGGAGCCATCGACGAAGCGGCGCTCAAAGAGGCGCTGTCGCGGCTCCTGTTTCACCGCACGGGGCGACTGGCGCTGTACTTCGAGACGGAGCTGGCGCGCGTCGTCGGTCGCTCGGCGCCGTCGTTGGCCATCCTCGTGCAGCTGGCGCGCGCGCCGTCGCGACTGGTCGACCTGCAGCACGCGCTGCGCATCACGTCGTCGACGGCCCTCAACTACCTCTCGCGGCTCGGCGACGTGGTGCGCGCTGGCGACAACGGCGTGTGGGAGCTCAGCGACCGGGTGATGGCGCTGTGGCTGTCGTGGCGCGCGCCGGGCGGTGCGGCCGTGCCGATGACGGTGATCGGCGACGAGGGCGAGCGGGCCACCGCGCAGGCGCTGGCGAGCCTCGGCTTCGAGCTCGTCTACCAATCGAAGGCGTCGCGCGGCGCCTTTGACCTGCTGGCGTTGCGCGCCGGGGTGATGGTCGGCGTGCAGGTGAAGCGATCGCCAGTGCCGCTGCACTTCACCGACGCGGCGTGGAAGCGCCTCGAGGCCGAAGCGAAGCGCCTGAGCTGGATACCGGTGGTGGCGTCGGTGGCGCCCGACGGCGCGGTGGCGTTCCTCGACCCGGCAAGAAAGAAGCGCCGCAAGGGCGTGTCGCTCGGCGACACCGCGGTCATCGACAACCTGCTGGTGTGGGTCGACCGCACGGCGGCCGAGCTGCGCCCGCGGGCTGCCCGCAAAGGAAAGGGGCGACCCGTTAACGTGGGCCGCCCCTCTTCAAGTCACGCGTGGTGAGGGCTTACTTCTTGAACTTGCCCATCACGTCGCCGAGGCGGGCCTTCGACTGCTCGGCCTGCTTCTTGAGGTACTCGCGGTAGTCGTCGCCGCCATCGTTCAGCAGCGCCTTGATCGACAGGGCGATCTTCCGGTCGCTGGTGTTGATGTCGATGATCTTGACCTCGACCTCCTGGCCCTCGGCCAGGACATCGCGCGGGTTCTCGACGCGCTCGTCGCGGATCTCCGAGACGTGCACCAGGCCTTCGATGCCCGGCTCGATCTCGACGAAGCCACCGAAGTCGGTGACCTTGGTGACCTTGCCCTTCACGCGGCTCGAGACCGGGTGACGCTCGGACAGGGTGTCCCACGGATCCTGCTGGAGCTGCTTGATGCCGAGGCTGAAGCGCTCGTTCTCGACGTCGATGTTGAGCACGCACGCCTCGACGACGTCGCCCTTCTTGTAGAGCTCGCCCGGGTGCTTGACGCGCTGGGTCCACGAGATGTCGGACACGTGCACCAGGCCATCGACACCGTCCTCGACGCCGACGAACACGCCGAAGTCGGTGACGTTGCGAACGATGCCCTTGATGACCGAGCCGATCGGGTACTTGTCCTCGAGGACGGTCCAGGGGTTCTGCTCGATCTGCTTCATGCCGAGCGCGATGCGCTTGGCCTTCGGGTCGATGTCGAGGACGACGGCTTCGACCTCCTGACCGACCTCGAGCAGCTTGCTCGGGTGCTTGACGCGCTTGTTCCACGTCATCTCGCTGACGTGCACGAGGCCTTCGACGCCCTGCTCGAGCTCGATGAACGCGCCGTAGTCGGTGAGCGAAACGACCTTGCCCTTGACGCGCGTGCCGACCGGGTACTTCTCGTCGGCGCGGTGCCACGGGTCTTCCTGGATCTGCTTGAGACCGAGGCTGACGCGCTCCTGCGTCGGGTCGAACTTGAGGACGACCACGCGCACTTCGTCACCCACGCTGAACATCTCCGACGGGTGGCCAACGCGGCCCCACGACATGTCGGTGATGTGCAGCAGGCCGTCGATGCCGCCGAGG
>CAYWON010000180.1:0-12645 GCA_964459885.1 uncultured Archangium sp. | reverse complement strand
GCGCGCAGCGTAACCGCGCGCAACGAGCCGACTTCGGAACGAGCTTCTTAGTAGTCCTCCCGCGCGTCAGGCTGCACACGCCGCTCATCGTGCAAGACGTGGTCGTCGCCATCGGCATGGTGGCGGCGTCGGTCGGCGTGCTGAGCCGTGCGGGCGTCAACCTCGAAGGCCTCATCGCCACCAGCGCCGTCTTCACGGCGGTGCTGGGCTTCTCGCTGCAAGACGTCATCGGCAACATCGCCGGCGGCCTCGCGCTGCAGGTCGACAGCTCGCTGGACGAAGGCGATTGGATCAAGGTCGGCGACGTCGTCGGCAAGGTCGTGGAGATCCGCTGGCGACACACCGCTGTCGAGACGCGCAACTGGGAAACGGTGCTCATCCCCAACACGGTGATGACCAAGTCGAACGTCATCATTCTTGGGCGGCGGCGCGGGCAGCAGAGCCTCTGGCGCCGCTGGGTCTACTTCAACGTCGACTGGCGCTTTCCACCCGGCGACGTCATCGCGGCCGTACAGACCGCGGTGCGCGCCGCGCAGATTGAGCGCGTGGCGAAAGAGCCGCTGCCCAACGTGGTGCTGATGGAGATGAGCGAGAGCTACGGCCGCTACGCCGTGCGCTACTGGCTGACGGACCTCGCCGTCGACGACCCGACGGACTCAGACGTGCGCGCCTGCGTGTACTCAGCGCTGCAGCGCGCCGACATGTCGCTCGCGCTGCCGGCGCACGCGGTCTTCGTGACCGAAGACACGCAGGACAAGAAGGCCAGCAAGACCGAGAAGAAGCTCGCGCGACGACGCAAGCTGCTCGACGCGCTCGAGCTGTTCAGCGCGCTGTCTGACGAAGAGCGCGACGCCATGGCGAAAGACCTGCGCTTCGCCCCGTTCTCGAAGGGCGAGGTGATGACGCGCCAGGGCGACCCGGCGCACTGGCTGTACCTGGTGGAAGAAGGCAGCGCGACGGTGCGAGTGAGCGACGGGCAGAACGAGCGCGAGGTGGCGCAGCTGAGCGGCCCGTGCGTGTTCGGCGAGATGTCATTGCTGACGGGCGACGTGCGCAGCGCGACGGTGGTGGCGGCGAGCGAGGTCGACTGCTTCCGGCTGGACAAAGAGGCGTTCCGCCGCGTGCTGACGGCGCGCCCGCAGCTGACCGAGCAGCTCGCGACGCTGCTGACCAAGCGCAAGGTCGAGCTGCAGGCCGCGAAAGAAGGCCTGTCCGCCGACGCCGCCCGCGAGCGCGCCAACCGCGAGGCCAACGCGCTGCTGACGCGCATTCGTTCGTTCTTCGCGTTGGAGTGACGACAGACGAACGCCCGGAGCCCTCTTTTCGAGAGCTCCAGGCGCGCGCTGCACTTCAGTCGACGAAGCCCACGCCCTGCGGCTGGGTGAACGACTCCGAGTTGACGATGGCGCGGCGCCAGGGGCGCAACACCACCGTGGCGTGATCGGGGTGCCGCACGCGACCGCGCACGTACACCCGCCCGCCCGTCACGAAGACCTCGTCGGCGACGTGGGGGCGTCCACCGCGGCGAATGCCCGCGCCTTCAGCGATGCCCACGTCACGGCGCACGCGAGCCAGCGCGCCCGCCGTTTCCAGCTCGACCTCGGCGAGCTCCCGAGGGTGCAGCGAGACGAAGAACCACTCGCCCTGCCGGATGGTCTTCTCGAAGGCGCCGCGCTCGGCCCGACGGAGCTCATCGCTCCGCAGCGCCTGGTGCGCGCCCCACACCGTCGACGTCGCGCGAGGCAGCTGCGCGATGAAGAGGTGCTGCTCGTCCATGCCCGCGAGGAAGTGGCGCTTGCTGTCCGACGTGAAGTGCTCGACGAACCAGCCCCGCTCGTTGCTGCGAACGACGTTCGCGGGCTTGTGCGGGTTGCGCCAGCTCGAGACGAACGTCTCAAACCGACGTCGCGGCTCGTGCACCATCAGCACGAGCTGCTGCAGCTTCGGGTCAATGCCTTCGACCTCGACGCGGTTCTCAGACGCGCCGGTGAAGAGGCGAAACCGCTCAGTCCGTGAGCGACGGTCGGGGCGGGCGACGTCGATCTGCACGATGTCGTTCGCCCCCGTTCCGCGAACGAACGGACGGTCGACGAGCTCCAGCGGCAGCCGGGCCTTCCCGAAGTGGCGGAGGAGAGGGTGGTGGCTCATACCCGCCGTTCGACGGGAGAGCCGCGCGGAGCCTGACGGCGACGATCAGGGCTTCGTCGTCAAGCAGTGCACGGGCTGCGACGCCGCGGTGCGCGCCATCTCGTCGCTGATGTGGCCGACGTAGGCGAGCGTGAAGAGCTTCTCGTCGCGCGCCTGCTTGATCATCGCCGCGTTCGTGCACTTTTTGATGTCGAACCAGAAGCCGGTGATGGCCAGCTCGAACTCGGCGAGCTCCGCGAGGTTGAGCTGCGTGAGCGGCTTCTGCATGACGACTTCAGACGCCTTCTCGACGCCGATGATGCCCTGGTCAAACCACAGCGAGTGCAGGTCGAACGCGACGAGCTGATCTTTCGCGAGGAAGCGGTGAATGCGGTCTGACGACACCAGCAGCTGCATGCTGGTCTTCACGTCGAGCCGCCGCGCGAGGTTGCGCGCGATGATGAGCTCGCACGCGCCGTCGCCGTCGAGGTCGCGCCCCTGCAGCTGCTTGGCCGCGAGCCGCTTCACCCACGGCCAGCCGTCCTCGCGCGGGCTCTGGAAGTACAGCGGGCAGCCGATGTCGGTGATGTAGAAGGCGATGAGGTGCTTGGGCAGCCGCGAGAAGTCGGGCTTCGGCCACTTCACGCTCTCGCGCACGCTGGCCGGTCGCGCGATCTGGATGCTCTGCCGTTCGCTCTCGATGCTCTGCCGCAGGTGCGTCTCGACGTCGCTCTCGCCCTCGAGCTGGTTGGGCAGGTTGGCCGCCGTGTAGAGCCACGCCGAAGGCACCAGCACCGCCGTGCTGACGACGCACAGCAGGGCAAAGAACACGAACATCTTGATGACCGTCTTCAACGCACGCACGGCGCCGCACAGTAGCCGAAGGAAGGTGCTACAGCGCGCAGCCATGTCGGGCTGGCGTCAGGCCACCATTCACGAGACCGAAGCTGTCGCGCCGGGGTTGCAGCGCGTGCGGCTCACCGTGCCCGCCAGCGTCGCCACCGCGTTTCATACGCCCGGGCAGTTCGTGCGCGTGAAGTGCGGCGAGCTCGAAGTGCCCTTCGCCATCGCCTCGGCGCCGGGCGGGCACCACTTCGATTTCCTGGTGCGCACCAACGGCGACGTGGCGCAGCGGTTGGCGGGTTTGCCGGTCGGCGGCGTGGTCGAGCTCGGCCTGCCGGAAGGCCCGGGGTTTCCGCTCGAGCGCACGCGCGGCCACTCGCTGTTGCTCGTCGGCACCGGCACCGGCTGGGGCCCGCTGCGATCTGTGTTGCTGGCGCTGAAGCCCCGCCGCGCCGAATGGAAGCGGGTCACCGGGCTCTACGGCGCGCTGACGCCGGAGCACGTGGTGTTCGACGAGGAGTTCGAGCGCTGGCGCCGCGACGACGGCATCGACGTGCGCGTCACCGTGACTGAGCCGCTGGCCACGTGGACGGGACCGATCGGCCGGGTGCAGGCGCTGGTGCCTGAAATCGCCGTCGCCGACACGTATGCCTTCCTCTGCGGCCAACCCGAGATGACGGCAGAAGTCACCAGTCTTCTCGTTTCCCGAGGTGTTCCGCCCGATCGGGTGTCGCTCAATTTCTGACGAGGTGGCGTTCACGCACCTCAATTCGTAGGATCTCAAACGGTCATGGCGTTCGTCACGTCGTACACGCGGTGCACATCGGAAGTCGGCAAGTGGCTGTTGCTGAGCGACGGCGAAGGGCTCACCGGGGTCTACCCGGAGTCCCACCGCGCGGTGCCCGAGGTGACAGCAGGCTGGAAGCGCGATGACGCCTTCTTTGCCGGAGTGGTCGACCAACTGCGCGCGTACTTCGCGGGGCACCTCACCGAGTTCAACGTGCCGCTGCGCCCGCGAGGGACGCTGTTCCAGAAGCGGGTGTGGGACGCGCTCACCGAGGTGCCGCTGGGCACCACCATCACCTACGGCGCGCTGGCCTCGCACCTGGGCCAGGCCTCGGCGTCACGCGCGGTCGGCGCGGCGAACGGAAAGAACCCCATCTCGCTCATCGTGCCGTGTCACCGCGTCATCGGCACCAGCGGCGCGCTGACGGGCTACGCCGGCGGCCTCGAGCTCAAGCAGTGGCTGCTCGATCACGAGGCGACGATGGCGCGGCGCTGCAAGGGCGGCCTGACGCCGCTGTCGATGCGCGCCGTCACGCGCCACTCGGTGCAGCTGACGCTGACCTGACCTTCACCCTTCCGGGCGGCGGGGCGTCACTTCCTTCACGCCGCGGGTGGTGATGTTCAGCAGGTACAGCTGACGGCGCGCTTCGCGCACGTCGTCGAACGAGATGGACCCCGTCGCGCCTTCGAAGTTCTTCACGTGCTGCAGCACCTCACGGAAGTCAGCGCGCGAGTTCGGCGCCTGCTTCTCGATGACGCTGCGCACCAGCGCGCCGGTGTCGAAGCCCACAGCGTCGAGCAGCGTGATGGACGCGTCGCGGTAGGCCTCGCGGAACGCGCTGACGAAGGCCTTGGTCGAGGGGCGATCGCTCTGCTCGTAGAACGCCTCGACGTACACGCTGCACAGCACGTACTTGCCGCCGCGCTCGATGAGCTGCAGGTCGCCCGACGCGCCCTTGGGCGAGCTCCACGTCGACGGGCCCAGCAGCGTGACGGTCTTGAGCTTGTCCTTGCCGGTCGTCTTCTGGATGCGCTCCAGGTCACGCTTGTCGCAGGCGTTGGTGATGATGTCTTCGACGGCCAGCGCCGGCGCCACGAGCGAGACCTGCTGCCACGAGTCGGGGATGAGCATCGCCTCGAAGTCGACGACGGGGTCGAGCGCGGCCTTCATCTTCTCGGCGGCCTTGCGGCGGCGGAACTCGTCGTTGGTCGACTCGCGGATCTCGCGGAGCTTCTCGTAATAGTCGGCGCGATCTTCCAGGTAGTAGCGGCCGGCGAGCTTCTTGGCCTCTTCGGTGAACGTCTTCTGGTCGTGGTTGTAGCTCTCGACGCCGCGCACCTGACCGCCGCGCTTCTCGATGGCGTCCCAGAACTCGGCCGAGAGTTCCTGACCGAAGGCCGTGTTGGGGTGGAGGATGGCGAACGTCTTGTAGCCGAGCGTGCCCATCGCGTAGTCGGCCAGCGCTTCGGCCTGCTGCGAGTTGGTCACCATGGTGCGGAAGATGTGCGGCCCGATGGTGGTCAGCTCTTCGACGCGCGAGAGCGAGATGAGCGGCACCTGGAGCTCTTCGGCCACGAGCGCCGCGCGCTTCGCGTCGTCAGACAGCAGCGGGCCGATGATGGCGATGACGCCGTCTTCGAAGGCGAGCTGCTCGACCAGCTTCGCCGTGGTGGTGGGGTCGCCCTGCGTGTCTTTCACGATGAGCTCGATGTCGCTGCCCTTCAGCGCCAGCTGCAGGCCGCGCATCGTCGTCTCACCGAAGGCCTTGTACTTGCCGCTCATGGGCAGCACGGCGCCCACGGCCTTGCCGCGCACCTTGGTGCGCTTCGCGAGTCGCTCGAGCAGCGTCTTCGCTTCGGGCGCGTAGGGCGAATCGGGCGCGACCGACAGCAGCGAGCGCAGCGTCTCGTCGAGGCGGTTCCAGTCGCGCAGGTGGTAATAGACGCGCGCCATCTTGAACGCGATGAGCGGCCAGCCCGGGTGCGACTTCGACAGGTCGTTCCACGCCTCGGCGATGGCGAGGAAGGTCGTCTTGGTCTCGACGACGTCTTCGAGGTTGGCGAGCGCTTTCTGCTTCTCGTCGTCGCTTCCGGCGCTCTCGACCTGCTTGAGCGCGGCCTTCAGCGCTTCGCCGTACTGCTGGCTGCCGGCGGCGGCGCGGGCGAGCGCCTCTTCAGCGAGGCGACGGTCTTCACCTTCGAGGTTCTCGACGAGCGGCGAGAGCGTCTGGAAGCCCTCGCGGTAGGCCTTCTGCTCGACCGCGGCGAGGCCCGACTTGAGGCGCGCGTCGTTGGCCTTCGGGTGCAGCGGGTTCTCGAACAGCAACTCCCCCAGCGACTTGCGCGCGAGCGCGTAGTCACCCTCTTCGAAGGCCAGCACGCCGGCCTCGTAGAGCGCGTCTTGACCCGCGGTGGTCTCGGGGAAGCTCTTGCGCACCGCCAGCAGCGCCTCGATGCCATCGCGACGCGACTTGCTGTCAGCGACGCCGCGCGCCTGCTTGAGCGCCGCGTCAGCAGCAGGGTCGGCCTTCACCTCCACCTTCGGGCCGGTGCCTGTGCCGATGTTCTTCGGCGGACAGGCGGTGAGCGCGAGGCAGCACACGAGCAGCAGCGACGGCAAACGCATACGGGCGCACATAGCAGCATTTCCCCGCGGGCCAACGCCCACGAAACGCGGCCTGGAAGACGCGGTGGTGCGGCTCCCGGCCGACGGGAAATCGCGTGCGCCATGGCCAAGCGGTGACGATGCCGGCCGTACCGTGCGCAGTTGCATGACGTCTGCCACCGCGAAGCCTTCCTTCAGCACCACGGAGTCCCACTTCAAGCGCGAGCTGTTCGCCGCCGTCGACGCGCACTTCGCCGACGGCAAGAGCCGCAACGCGACGCCCGGCTACTACGCGAAGGCTGCGTTCTGGCTCGCGGCCACGTTCGGGTTGTGGGGCGTGCTCGCGTTCGTGGCGATGCCCTGGTGGCTCGGCGTGCCGCTCGCGCTGTTGGCGGGCTTCTCGATGAGCCAGGTCGGCTTCAACGTGGGCCACGACGCGATCCACGGCTCGCTGTCGAAGAAGAAGTGGGTCAACGACCTGTTCTCGCGCAGCTTCGAGATCATGGGCGCGAGCTCGAAGATGTGGGCCTGGGCGCACAACGTCGTGCACCACACGTACACCAACGTGCCGGGCACTGATCACGACCTCGAGCCGGGCTTCTATCTGCACCTGTACCGGCGCGAAGGCCGCGGCTGGCTGCATCGCTTCCAGCACGTGTACGCGTGGGCGCTCTACACGCTGACGATGGTGGTCTGGGTCTTCAAGAAGGACTTCGCGCAGCTCATCGAGCGCGGTGAGGCGACGACGAAGCGCGACGTGGCCGACGTCGTCATCGGCAAGGTGGTGCACTTCTCGTTCTGGTTGGTGGTGCCGATGGTCTTCGGCGTCAACGCGTGGTGGCAGGTGCTCATCGGCTACGCGCTCGTGCTGGCGATGTGCGGCTTCACGGCGGCTGTGGTGTTCCAGCTCGCGCACGTCGTCGAAGGCCCCAGCTTTCCGACGGCGCCGGGCGGGTCACTCGAAGACGACTTCTGGACGCACCAGCTCAAGACGACGGCCAACTTCGCGCCGCGCAGCGCGCTGGCGACGTTCCTCACCGGCGGGCTGAACCACCAGGTCGAGCACCACTTGTTTCCGCGCATCTGCCACGCGCACTACGGCGAGCTGTCGAAGCTGGTCGAGGCGCTCGCCGCCAAGCACGGGTTGCCGTACCACTCGAGCCCGACGTTCTGGGGCGCGATGGCGAGTCACGCGCGGCAACTCAAGGCGATCGGCGCGAGCGATGAGAAGGCCGCGACCCCGCCCGGCGTACCGGCGGCGGCGTAGTCGCGATCAGTCCGGCGGGCGGCAGTCGAAGAGGCTCGTGCTGGTCTGCCCCGACGGCTCGCGAACGAACTTGTCGAACGCGCCTGACAGCGACACCCGCGCGCCCTTGACGAGCTGCACCGCGGTCATCATCGACATGAAGCAGTACACGGTGGCGCCATCGGCCACAGTGAGCCGCGCGTACGGCAACGACTCGCGCACGACCACCGGCTGCTGCTCGATGGTGCGCCGACGCGTGAAGCTCGTCAGCTGCTGCGTGCGCTCGGTCGTGGAGTAGCGCACGCGCTCGGTGTCGAGCGTGGTGATGTCGGCGACCACGCCGGTGACGTAGACCCGCCGCCCCAGCGCGAACTGGCCGGCCTCGAGTTCGTTGACCGCCGCGCGTCGCGCGAGGACGTCGAACTGCACGGGCGCGAGACATCCCGACAACGCCACCGCCATCAGCGCGAATCGCATGGAGCGCCCAGACGCCACGCTGGTCGCTGAAATTCACGACGCGTTGGTGGGCGAGTCAGATCGACTTCCGACGCCGCGTCGTGACCGCCGATGAAGCACGGCAAGACGAACTCGAAGAAGGCAACGACGCGACGGAGACTGCTGGCGCAGCTCAAGCGCCTCGCCGGCCGCGTGCCGCTGATCATCAACCTGACGAAGTCGCGGAGACGCCCCCGCTGAGCGGAACGTCAGAGCGCTTTGCGCACGCGCGTGCGGAGCTCCGCCACGTCATTCTCGTCGTGGTACGCGGCGAACCCGAAGCGCAGGCGATCATCGCGCGCGTCGGTCGCCACGTGATGCAGCTTGAGCGCCGCGCTGATGGCGCGCGCGTCGGGCGTCCGGAACGTGAGGAACTGCCCACGCAGCGGGTTCGCCACCGGCACCATGAGCTGCTCGACGTTGAGCTGCGCGGACTCCAACCCGTCGACGAACAGCCGCTGCAGCGCGTGCGCGTGCCCGCGGTTCGCCGACGTCGTCAGCCCCACCTTCTCGCGCCAGCGCATGACCGCGTTGAAGCGGTAGAGCCCCGACGGGTCGAACGTCGCGCCCATGAAGCGCGCTGCGCCTGGCGCGTACGGCACACGGCCCGCGACCTTCTCGTCGAGCGCGCCGAACGCCGCGAACCAGCCGGTGTTCACAGGCCGCAGCACCTGCGCCATCGCCGGCACGTGCATGAAGCACGCGCCCTCGCCCGCCATCGCGTACTTGTACCCACCGGCCAGGTAGAACGCGCGCGTGCCCACGCGGTGCAGGCTCGTCGGCACAGCGCCGAAGCCATGGTACCCGTCGATGACCACCATCGACTCCGCCGGCAGCGCGTGCACGATGCCGTCGAGGCCCGACACCACGGCGCCCGAGTTGAAGAAGACCTGACTGAAGAACACCAGCTCCGCGCCCGGCTTCGCGGCGTCAATCAACCGCTCACCGAACGTCGCGAACGGCTCGGCCGGCACGCGCGTCACCGTGGCGAGGCCCTCTTCTTCCAGCCGGCGCGTCTGCCGCTCGAAAGAATGGAACTCCGAGTCGCTGGTGACGATGCGCGGCTTCGGGCCCAGGCACGACAGCAGCCGCAGCACGAGCTCGTGCGTGTTCCCCGCAAAGACGACGCTCTCGTGCGAATCGAGGCCCAGCTCTTTGGCCACGTGGCGCTGCGCTTCAGGCAACACCAGACCGAACACGTGGTCCCACTTGTCGTCGACGTGAAGCGCGGCGTCGAGCCACGCCTGCTGCTGCGCGTCGAACGTGACGTCAGGCCAGAAGTGATGGCTGTGCGCGGCGAAGTGCAGCCGCGCCGGGTCAGCCGAGAGAAACCGCGAGAAGTGGGGCTTGAGGTTCAGCTGCACGCGCGCGGCCTCCGCGAAGAAGGCCCACACTGTCAGAGCGCGCGCTCGGCTTCCATTTCTGCGCGCACGGCGCGGAGCGCCTGCTCAGCGTCGGCGAGGCGCTCGAAGGTGGCGACCAGCGAGGTGTTGATGAAGCGCTTGTCGGCGCGCGCGCCTACGCCGGGCACCTCGAGCGCGGCCTGGAGCTCACGGCGCGCGGCGGTGACCGCGGCCAGCGCCGCGTCGACGCGCGAGACGGTGTCGGGGTGGGCGTTGTCTGTCATGCCGGCACCGCGTCGTCAGCGGGCGGCGCGAGCGCGACACACCCGCCGCCGGCGCGCTTGGCCCAGTACAGCGCGCGGTCCGCGGCCTCGAGCACGTCGCCGCTGCGGCCCGTCAGCTCCAGCTCGGCCACGCCGATGGACGCCGACAGCGCTCCGCCGAAGTCCGCGTCGCTGCGGTTCAGCTCCGCGAGGATGCGCTCACCGATGCCGACCGCGTCCTTGGCGGCGGTGCCCGGGAGCAGGATGGCAAACTCGTCGCCTCCGAACCGCGCCACCACGTCGCGCTGCCGCACCCCGACCGACAGCGCCTTGGCCACCGCCACCAGCGCGGCGTCACCGCGACCGTGGCCGTAGCGATCGTTCAGCGTCTTGAAGCGATCGAGGTCGAGGCAGAGCACCGAGGTCGCCAGCCCACGGGTGCGATCTTGCTCGACCTCCAGCAGGAGGCTCGCTGCGAAGTGGCGCCGGTTGAAGAGGCCGGTGAGCGGGTCGGTCAGCGACAGGCGCCGCGCGGCGCCAGAGCGCCGCTGGAAGTACCAGGTCAACCCCACGCCGAGCGCGGTCGACGAAGCCCATACCCAGAGGTACGAGGCCGCCTGGTCAGCCAGCTCCGCCGCGGGCGACGCACCGTTTCTTGCGAGTCGCACCGCGAGCTGCCCCAGGGGCACGCACAGCGAAGCCGAGGCAGCGACGAGCGCCGACCGCCAGCCCTGATCCACCGCGATGCTCATCGAGAGTCCCTTCGCGGGGCCGTCGACCCGCGCGATCTGCGTCGTGCACTGAACGTGTGGGTGGCTGCGCCGCGCCGATGACGTCGACAGGGTGGAGGCACGCTATCAGCGACGCGCCGCCGACGCACGCCAGGCCGCGCCCATGGCGGCGCTCGACGAGAAGGCGTACAACGAGGGTGCCGCGCGGCCCGAGCGCACCCCTGCCCTCGACGTCGCGGCACTGGAAACCGCATGTCACCTCAGAACTCTCCCCCCACGAGCCCGGCGGGCGCTCGGCGATGACCATCGATCAACCTGCCGAGCGGCTCCGCTGGAGCCGCGCGCACCGCTTCACGCTGTCGGCCCGGGGCCGCGACGCCGAGCTGGCGTACCGCGAGGGCATCGTCTCGTCGCGGCTGCAGCCGGGCCGCGCCTCGTTCGACGCGGCGCGCGCCACGTGGGCCGCGAGGTACGCGGTGCAGGCCGACGACGGCGTCTACCTGTGCGAGCTGGCCGCCGACGGCGCCACGCTCTCGCAGCTGCTGACCGCGGTGACGGTCTCGGGGCAGACGCGACAAGACGTGGTGGCCGCGCTGAACCGGCTCGATGACGTCGGCATGTTCGAAGCGCGCCAGCTCATCGGGTGAGCGTCACGTGCTGCCCAGCAGCTCCTTGACCTTGTCGAAGAAGCTCTTGCTCTGCGGGTTGACGTTCTCGCCCGAGACCTCTGCGAACTGCGTCAACAGCTCGCGCTGCTTGCTGGTGAGGTTCTGCGGCGTCTCGACGACGACGCGCACGTGTTGATCGCCGCGGCCGTTCGACTGCAGGTGGGGAATGCCCTTGCCCTTCAGGCGGAACACCTTCCCGCTCTGCGTGCCCTCGGGGATCTTCATCTTCACCAGGCCGTCGAGCGTCGGCACGTCGAGCTGCGTGCCCAGCGTGGCCTGCACGAAGCTGATGGGCACCTCGCAGAAGACCTCGAACTCTTCGCGGTGGAACAGCGGGTGCTCTTTGACGTGCACCACGACGTAGAGGTCACCCGAAGGCCCGCCCTGCTCGCCCGGCTCGCCTTCGCCAGCGAGCCGCACGCGCGTGCCCGTGTCGACGCCCGCGGGGATCTTCACCGACAGCTCGCTGACCGACTCGGTCTTGCCGCTGCCCTTGCAGTCCTTGCAGGGGTCGGCCACCACAGCACCGGTGCCGCTGCACTGCGTGCAGGTGCGCGCGACCGCGAAGAAGCCCTGCGTGAAGCGCACCTCACCCGCGCCGCCGCACTGCGGGCACTGACGACGCTGTTTGGTCTTGCTGCCGGTGCCGTCGCAGGTGTCGCAGCGCCTGGGCCGCGGAATCTTCACGCTGACGTCGGTGCCGAACGCGGCCTCTTCGAAGGTCAGCTCGAGGTTGTACCGGAGGTCGGCGCCACGGTTGCGGCCGCCGCGGCGACCACGGCCGCCACCACCGAAGATGTCACCGAAGATCTCTCCGAAGATGTCGTTGATGTTGACGTTGTTGAAGCCGGAGCCGCCGCCAAAGCCCTCGACGCCCTGATGACCGAAGCGGTCGTAGCGCGCGCGGCGATCGGGGTCCGAGAGGATCTCGTAGGCCTCCGACGCTTCCTTGAACTTCTCCTCGGCGTCCTTGTCGCCCGGGTTGCGGTCCGGGTGGTACTGCATGGCCATCTTGCGGAAGGCCTTCTTGAGAACCTCTCCGTCGGCGGTGCGCTCGACGGAAAGCACTTCGTAGTAGTCACGCTTCGTAGCCATGGGGCGCTGGGCCATCTAACGCAGACTGACTCGAATGCAATCGACCGCCGCCGCCCGAACTGACAAGCGCGTCTGGCTCCGCGTGATGCGGCGCACGCTGCCGTTCCGCGGAGTGTTGGGCGGGGCCATCGCGATGTCATTGGTAGCGGCCGTTGCGGGGTCGGTGTGGGCGTCGTTGGTGGGGCCACTGCTGCGCGGCGTCTTGAGCGGCGGCGTCATCACCTGGGGGCCGTTCACGCTCGAGCGTGGCGATCTCGTCACCACGCTGCCGCTCGCCATCATCGGCGTTTCGGCGGTGAAAGCGGTGTCGTCGTGGCTGCACGCCGGGCTCATGAGCCGCGTGTCGCAGGGCACGCTGTCGGAGCTGCGGCGGGAACTCTACGCGCGGCTCCTGGTGCTGCCGCCGAAGTGGTTCGAACAACGGCACTCCGGCGAGCTGCTCT
>CAYWON010000179.1:6305-12861 GCA_964459885.1 uncultured Archangium sp. | reverse complement strand
ACGCGGCCGCCGCCGGTCGTCACCCCGCCGCAGCCGCCCGTGGTGAAGCCGCCCGTCGTCGCTGTCGTCGACGCCGGCGCACCGATCGCGGCGCCCATCGACGCGGGCGTGGCCGTCGCCGAAGCGCCCGACGCTGGCAACGAGGCAGCAGAAGACGCCGGCGTAGAAGTGAAGACGCCCGTCGTGAAGAACGGCCGGCTGGAGCTGCGCATTCGCCCGTACGCGACGGTGTACGTCGACGATCGCAAGCTCGGTGACACGCCGCTGCCCACGCAGACGCTGCCGGTCGGTCGGCACAAGCTGCGGCTGGTGAATGAGAAGCTCGGGAAAGACGTGGTGCTCGACCTCGTCATCAACCCCGGTACCAACGTCGTGAAGCACAACCTGAAGGAGTGACGCGTGAAGCGTGTACTCGCCCTCTGTCTCGCCCTTCTCGCCCCGGCCGCGCTCGCCCAGAGCGCCGAGGTGAAGAAGTACATGAACACCGCCATCACGCTGTACGAGAACCTCGAGTACGAGAAGGCGCTCAAGCAGCTCAAGCAGGCGCACGTGAAGTCGTCCGGCGCCGACGACGACGCGAAGATCGCGCTCCTCGAAGGCATCGTGCTCGCCGACATGGGCCGCGAAGAGAAGGCGCTCACCGCGTTCAAGACCGGCTTCTCGGTGAACCTCGACGCCAAGCTGCCGCTGGAGGTCTCGCCCAAGGTGCAGGCCGTCGCCGAGAAGGCGCGCGCCAACGTGCGCAAGATGCTCGCGCCGCAGCTCGAAGCGCAGAAGGCCGAGGAAGAGCGCAAGGCCGCTGAAGAGGCCAAGCGCGTCGCCGACGAAGAAGAGGTGAAGAAGCGCGAGGCCGAGCGCCTCGCCGAGGTGAAGCGCCAGGAAGAAGAAGAGCGCGCGCGGAACCAGCCGCCGCCGATGGTGGTGAAGCCCGAGAACGGGCCTTCGGTGCGCGCGCTGTCGATCATCCCCGGCGCGGTGGGCCTCGTGGCGGGCGGTGTGGCGACGGGCCTGCTGGTCTCGGCCAGCGGCAAGCACGCCTCGCTGCTCAACGGCTCTGCCGACCCGGCGCAGGCCGCGGCCATCCGCGACAGCGGCAAGACCGAAGCGACGCTGGGCTACGTGTTCACCGGCGTCGCCGTCGCGGGCGTCGGCGCCGCGGTGGTGATGTTCATCGCCGGTGCGCCGAAAGAGGCGCCGGTGGTCAGCGTGGTCCCGCTCGAAGGCGGCGGCTTCGCCAGCGCGACGTTCCAGTTCGATCTCGGAGGTGCCCGTTGAAGCGCAATCATCTGCTCCTCACTGCCGCGTGCGCGCTCGCGTTCGCGGGGTGCTTCGACTTCGACGCGGCGTACGAAACGTTCTGTGACGGCGGCCGCTGTGAAACCACCACCGGCGGTGGCACCGCGGCGGGCGGCGGCACTGCGACGGGCGGCGGCACCGCGACGGGCGGCGGCACCACGACGGGCGGTGGCACGGCGACCGGTGGCGGCTCCGCGACCGGTGGCGGCTCCGCGACCGGTGGCGGCGACGCGACGGGTGGCGGCGACGGCACGAGCGGCGGAGGCACCGCGACGGGCGGCGGCGACGGCACCACAGGCGGCGGCACGGCCACCGGCGGCGGCACGACGACCGGGGGTGGCGACGGCACCACGGGCGGCGGGGCTGCGACCGGCGGCGGTACGGGCGTCGTCGACGCGGGCTGCCCTGACTTCCTGTGCCCGGTCATCGACTGGAAGTCGACGCGCTCCAGCCGACACAACATCGTGGCGCCCGGCATCCTCGCGACGTCGTTCGACAACTTCATGGTCTACGCGAGCTACGAGACCCGGCAGAGCACTCAGTGGGTGTACGGCCACTTCGAGTACCGGTTCCTCAACGGCGCGCTGACGCCCATCGAGGTCAACCGCACGAGCCCCTACGCGTACTCCGGCACCGAGGCCCGGCAGGTGCGTGGCCTGTCGATGACCGACTACTGGCTCATGTACCGCTACACCGCGACGCACGTCGAAACGCCGTCGTACACGAAGTACGCGTACGGCATCGGCCTCGACGGCGGCGACAGCGACCCGTGGAACATGGCCGTGTACCCCGTGTCTGCCGACGAGGCGTGGATCGTCGGGTACCCGATGGCGATTCACCACTGGTCGCGCGTGAGTGACGGCGGCACCGAGTTCCGTGAGACGGCCGACCCCTCCATCTGGCCCACGATGTACCTCGCCGACGTGTACGTCACGCCGGCGGGCGAGGTGTACGCGGTCGGCGGCAACTACGTGAGCAACGCGGCGGTCGGCTACATCTTCCGCGAAGACGGCACGGTGGTGAGCTCGCCCGCCATCACCGACACCTGGTACGCGGACGGCTTCAACTCCATCGACGGCACGGGCGATCAGGTCTACGTGCTGCACCGCTCCGACTCGCAGCAGCGCGGCAACGTGCTGGCGCGCCTCGAAGACGGCGGCTTCGACGTCGTGTACCAGGCTCCCTTCCGCCTCGCGCGGCTCGACGTCGAGCCGAGCGGCGAGGTGTGGGCCGTCGGCGCGACCGGCGAGGCCATCGTCTACTTCGACGGCGGCACCTGGGCGACGCACCCGCTGCCCACCACGCAGTTCCGCGGTCAGGTGTTCTGGGAGAACGTCGCGGCCACCACCGACGGCGTCATCTTGAGCGGCTTTGAGTTCGAAGAAGACGGTGGTCGCAGCGCGATCGTGAACACCTACCGGAGGTTCGGCAAGTGAAGCCATTCTCGAAGTGGCTCGTCGGCGCAGCGTTCCTCGCGGGCTGCGCCACCACGGTCGTCTTCCAGGTGCCGCTGGCGCGCGCCGATGGCCCGCAGCTGCAGCGCTGGGAGCACTGGTGTCAGGACGTCGAAGGCGTGCCCACCAACCCGCAGCTGGTGAAGGCCGGTGAAGAAGGCTGGGAGCTGGTCGCCACCACGTTCCGTCCGCCCATCGTGAAGGACGGCAACTCGGTTGGCGGCGGCGCGACCTACATGTGCTTCAAGCGGCCTCGGTGAGCTTCATCCACATCGCGGTCTGCTCGCCTTCGTAGACGACGGTCTCGCCCTGTCGGAACGAGAACGTGTAGCGCGCCATGATGTTGTCCTTCATGCGGCGGCTGCGCACGCAGGTGCCCTCGAGGATCAACGGCTCACCGGGCTTCGCCAGCGCGAGGAACCGCGCCTCGTGGATCTTCGCGCCGTAGCCGATCCACCCGTCGGCGTGACGCAGGTCGAGCACGTAGTACGCGTGCACGAAGCCCAGCATGCCGGTCATGTGCACCATGAGGCCGCCGTTGACGTGCCGCGGGTGCTTCACCGGGTGCACCTTCTGGTGCCGCGTCATCGGCAGGTCTTCGTGCACCGGCATGCGCGCCACCACGCGGCCGGTCTCGCGGTTCACTTCCAGCACTTCATCGATGAGCAACGCGTCGAGCGAGTACGGGCAGTCGTCGACGAAGGCAGCGTCCAGCGGCATTACAGCGTCTCCTTGAACCACACGGCGATGCGCTCCCAGAGGCGCTCGGTCACCAGCGGGTCGGGCACCATGTGCGTGAAGTTGGTCAGCGGCAGCACGCTGTGCGGCTTGCCCGCCTTGAACATCGCGTCGCTCAGTTTCAGCGTGTGCAGGAAGTACACGTTGTCGTCAGCGGTGCCGTGAATCAGCAGCACCGGGCGCTTGCTGTCCTTCACGTAGCTCAGCAGCGAGCTCTTCTCGTACGCCGGTGAGGTGCCTTCGGGTACGCCCAGGTACCGCTCGGTGTAGTGCGTGTCGTAGTCGAGCCAGTCGACGACGGGCGCGCCCGACACCGAGCTCTTGATGACGTCGCCCTTCGACATCGCCAGCAGCGCCGACAGGTACCCGCCGAAGCTCCAGCCGTAGACGCCGACGCGCGACAGGTCCATCTCCGGCACGCGCTTCGCGATGCCCTTGAGCGCGGCGACCTGCTCGTCAGCGGTGATCGAAAAATCGTGCGAGATGGCGCGCTCCCACGCGCGCGTGCGGCGCGGCGTGCCCCGGCCGTCGGCCTTCACCACGATGAAGCCCTGGTTCGCGAGCCACTGCAGCACGAGGTTCTCGCGCGTGACCTGCGTCACCTCGAGGTGATGCGGACCGCCGTACACGTTCAAGATGACGGGGTACTTCTTGCCCTTCTCGAAGTTCGACGGCTTCAGCACCGCCGCCCACGGCCCGTCACCTTCGAGCTGGAACACGTCGATGTTCAGCTTGAGCGACGGCTCGATGGCCACCGACGGCACGTCGACGACGTTGGTGCCGTCGACCTTCATCACGACATGCTTTGGCATCGCTTTGGTCGAGGTGTGCGAGAGCGCGAGCCAGCCGCCCTTTCCCGTCAGCTTCGCCTGCACGGTCTGCTTCGCGTCGCCGGGCGTCTTCACCAGCTCGGGCGCGCCGCCGTCGACCACGCGGTAGACGCGCGACGACGTGGGGTCAGCGCCACCAGAGAAATAGAGCGTCTTCGTCGAAGGCTCGAAGCCGAGCAGCGCCTGGTAGCCGGCGCCCGGCTTGACCCAGCTGCCCTTGAGCGCGCCGTCGGAGCCTCGGAGCTCGACCTCCATCGCGCCGTTGCGCTCGGTCGCCCAGAAGAAGCCTTCGCCCTTCCACCAGAGCGGGAAGTCCTGGTCGAGGTTGAGCCACGCCGCGTCTTCCTCGACCAGCAGTACGCGCGACTTGCCGGTCTTCTCGTCGACGGCGAGCACCTGCTCTCTGGTCTGCGCGCGGTTCTGCACCACGAGCGTGAGCGGCCCTTCGTTCCACGCCACGGTGGCGAGGTACGGGAACTCGGCGGTGTCCCACGAGAGCCACTTCACCGCGCCGCCGGTCACCGCCACCACGCCCAGCTTCACGCTCGCGTTCTTGCGGCCGGGGCGCGGGTAGAAAAAGCCGTCGCCCTTCTCTTCCGGGTGCATGGGGTCGGCGACGGTGAAGGTCTCGACGCCCGTGTGATCCGTCTCCTGGAACACGATGAACTTCGAGTCGGGGCTGAACCAGTAGCCAGAGAAGCGGTTCATCTCTTCTTGCGCGACGAACTCCGCGAGGCCGTGCGGCTTCACGTCGGTGCCGCCCTTCGTCACGCGGCGCTCGACGTTCTTGCTCAGCTCGATGACGTGCACGTCGTTGTCGCGCACGTAGCCGACCGACTTGCCGTCGGGTGAGAAGCGCGGGTCGATGCACGCGCCGTCTCCGGTCTTGAGCGCCAGCGACTTTCCGCTCGCACGATCGACGACGTAGAGCTTCCCCGAGAGGCCCACGAGCAGCCGCGCGCCGTCGGCCGACAGCTGGTAGCTCGTGAAGCCGCGCGCCGACACGCGCTGCCGCTCGAGCCGCGCCTTCTCAGCGGCGGTCAGCGTCTCGCTCGCGCCCTGCAGCACCTGCGCGGGCGTCAGCAGCTCTTTCGTCGCGCCGGTCGAGAGGTCGAGCTCGTACAGCAGCTGCGAGTTGTCCTTCGGCCCGCTGCGAAGGAAGAGCGCCGACTTGCCGTCGGGCGTGACCTTCACCGAGACGGGGCGGCCTGACAGGTAGCGACGGGTCTCCGCGAACTCGCGGAGGAAAGCTGCATCGGTGACGGGGGCGGCAGTGAGCAGGGTCATGACGAGGGCTTCCATGGGTCGCGGCATAGCAGGCGCCGCCCGCGGCAAGTGCTCCGCAGAGCGCGGCAAGTGCCTCGCGGAACGCCCCGAGACTGACGGGCCCTCATTGCTCACGTGGGGCGGCTTCGGCACACTCCGCGCCCATGTCCAACCGGCTCCTCGTTTCACTCAGCGTCCTGGCAGTGGCCGCGTGCGGCAAAGCACCGATGACGGGCACCGGGAGCGGCACAGGCGGGAGCGGTGGATCAGGCGGTGGCAACCAGCTGACCGGCGTCACCTATTACAAGGACGTGCTGCCCATCACGCAGGTCTCGTGCAACGGCTGCCACACCGCCGGCGGCATCGCGCCGTTCGCGCTCGACAGCTACGAGGCCGCGAAGGGCAAGGCCGCGCTGATGAGCGACGCGGTGAAGAACAAGCGCATGCCTCCGTGGCCCGCGAGCAAGGACTGCGGCGGCACGTTCGTCGGCGACCGCACGCTGAGCGACGCGCAGATCGCCACCATCGAGAGCTGGTTCTTCGACGACGCGCCCGAGGGCAACCCCGCCGACGCGCCGGCGCCCATCGACGCCACGACTGATCAACTCCCGAAGGTCGACTTCGAAGGAAAGATGGCGGCGCCGTACACGCCGGAGATCAAGGACGACTACCGCTGCTTCATCATCGACCCCGCGCTGACGCAGGGGAAAACGGTGACGGGCTACGACATCCTCCCCGGGTCGAAGAAGGTCGTGCACCACGTGATTCTGTACATCGTCGATCGCAACACGGCGACGACGAAGGACAACCAGGACGCGAAGGCCGGCTGGGAGTGCTTCGGCGGCGCTGACGTGTCGACGGCGGGCGCGCTCGGCGCGTGGGCTCCGGGTGGCGCGGCCATCGTGTACCCGTCGCGCACCGGCATCCGCATGACGCCCAGCCAGGTGCTGGCGATGCAGGTCCACTACAACA
>CAYWON010000179.1:0-6295 GCA_964459885.1 uncultured Archangium sp. | reverse complement strand
ACGGGTCCGAAGCCGACGAGACCAGCGTGAAGCTGATGTACGGCACGGGCACCGAGACGCAGGCGTACTTGATCCCGCTCGTGGCCGACAACTTCGCCATCCCCGCGAGCGCGGTGGATCACCGGCACTCGGAAGACATCAACAACACGCTCGGCTTCCCCATCAAGCTCTGGGGTTTCCTGCCGCACATGCACACCAAGGGGCGCGCCATCTCGATGGTGGCGAACGACACGGACTGCCTCGTCGACGTGCCGAAGTGGGACTTCCACTGGCAGACGCAGTACTTCCGCCGCTCGCCGTACCAGCTGCCGGCCAACGGCAAGCTGACGATGAAGTGCTCGTGGGACAACCCGACCAACGCGACGGTGCGCTGGGGCGAAGGCACGAACGACGAGATGTGCTTCGCGTTCATGTACGCGACGCTGTAAGCGGTACCGCATGAGCTACACGGTTCTCGCGCGGAAATACCGACCGCAGGCGTTCGAGTCGATGACGGGCCAGGAGCACGTGGTCCGCACCATCGAGAACGCCATCAAGCTCGACCGCGTCGCGCACGCGTACCTCTTCTCGGGGCCGCGCGGCGTGGGCAAGACGACGGCGGCGCGCCTGCTGGCCCGCGCGCTCAACTGCGAGAAGGGCCCGACGTCGACGCCGTGTGGCGAGTGCAAGGCCTGCACGGAGATCCGCGACGGCACGTCGACCGACGTGGCGGAGATCGACGGTGCCTCGAACAACGGCGTCGAGAACGTCCGCGAGATCCGAGAGAACGCGAAGTACCTGCCGCAGGGCAGCCGCTTCAAGATCTACATCATCGACGAAGTGCACATGCTCTCGCAGGCTGCCTTCAACGCGCTGCTGAAGACGCTCGAAGAGCCGCCTGGTCACGTGAAGTTCATCTTCGCGACGACCGAAGCGCACAAGCTGCCTGACACCATCCTCTCGCGCTGCCAGCGCCACAACTTCCGCCGCATCTCGGCGGCCGCGATGCTCAAGCGCCTGCAGGAGATCGCCGCGCTGGAGAAGGTGAAGGTCTCGGGCTCGGCGCTGTCGATGATCGTTCGCCAGTCGGAAGGCGGCATGCGCGACGCGCTCTCGCTGCTCGATCAGGTCATCAGCGCCTGCGGCCTCGAGCCGTCTGACGCCGACGTGGCTGAGGCGCTCGGCGCCATCGATCGCACGGTCATTCACGCGCTCGCGGTGGCGCTCGTGCAGCGCGACGCGAAGACGCTGCTGGTGCACACCGAAGAGCTCTGGAACCGCGGCGTGGATCTGCGGCGCCTCGCTGAAGATCTCGCGCACCACCTGCGCCACGTGTTCGTCGCCAAGGCCACGGGCGCGGCGCCCGAAGAGCTGGCCGATTCAGATCGCGAAGCCGTCGTCACGCTCGCGCGCGAGAGCGACGCTGCGCAGATCGCGCGCCTCTTCGACGTGGTGCACGGGTCAGTCTGGGAGATCGCCCGCGCGCCGCAGCCCAAGTTGGCGTTGGAGATGACGCTGCTCAAGGGCCTGCACCTCGCGCCGGCCGCGGCACTGCCGGAGCTCATCGCGCGCGTCGAGAAGCTGACCATCGGAGCGTCCGGAGGTCGCTCCGCTCCAGCTCCCTTTCGCGCCTGAGTCGCGACCGGCCCCGACCACAGCGGCCGTCAGCACGGCCCCCGCTGGGAGTTCGTTCGCACAGCGCTTCGCCGCCGCCAAGGCTGGCGACACCCCGCCCGCGGCGCGGAAGTTCACGCCAGGCGTCCCGCAGCCGCGCCCGCCGTCTGCGGAGCCGGAGGTCACGCTCGTCAACCGCAAGCTGCCGGGCGACGTGAAGCTGTTCGAGCCCGAAGGCAGCCCCGGTGGCTGCGCGTCGGGCGAGTGTCTGCCGCCGCCTCCGCTGGAGCTGGAGGTGCAGGAACCGGAGCCCGAGCCCGAGCCGGTCGTCGCGCCGCAGAGCCAGACTGGCGATGGAGAGCGCTGGCGCCGCGCGGTCGACGCGGTGCGCTCGGCGTCGCCGCGACACGGCAAGTCGCTGAGCTACGCGCGCTTCCTGGGCTTCACCGCGGAAGGCACGATTCGTATCGCGTTCCCTCAAGACGCCGCGTTTCACCGCGCGCAGGTCGTCGGCCTCTCGCGCGCGATGATCGAAGGCGAGCTGGCGAAGAGCCTCGGCCGCACCATGCGCCTGGTGGAAGACACCAACGCCGCCGCGCTGCAGACCGCGCCGAAGTCGATCGCCGAGGTTGAAGCGAGCGATCGCAACAACCGCGAGCGGGACATCGAGATCAAGGTGAAGGCCCACCCGGCGCTGCAGAACGTGCTCAAGCACCTCGGCGGAACGCTCGAGCACATCACCTACCTCGAAGCGACACCGAAGCGCCCCAGCGTGTCAGACGAGGGTGACGCGGGCCCGCCCGTCGACTAGAGACGGCGCTCCCTTTTCACGGAGCACGAATGCCCGGCGTCGACCTGAATTACTTCATCCGGCAGGCCAACAAGCTGACCGAGAAGATCGAGAAGCGGAAGCAGGAGCTCGCCGAAGAGACGGTCGAGAAGAAGTCTGCGAACGATCTCATCACCGTCACCGTCAACTGCGCGCAGGAGGTCAAGAGCATCAAGATCGCTCCGGCCGCTGTGGACCCGAACGACGTGGCGATGCTGGAAGACCTGCTGATCGCCACCGTCAACGCGGCGCTGGTGGACAGCAAGGCCAAGATGCAGGTCGAGCTCGGCAAGGTGTCGGGCGGCATCAAGATCCCCGGGGTGACGTGACCCCCGACGCGATCAACCGCCTCGTCGCCCAGCTCGCGAAGCTCCCGGGCATTGGCGAGAAGACGGCGCAGCGCCTCGCGTTTCACGTGCTGCGCTCGCCGCCGGAGTACGCCCGCGGCCTCGCGGCGGCGCTCACCGAGGTCGTCGACAAGGTGAAGCTGTGCCGGCGGTGCTTCAGCCTGCACGACGGCGCCGACGACACCGTGTGCGGCTACTGCACCGACACCCGCCGCGACGACAAGTCACTGTGCGTGGTGGAAGGCATCGCCGACGAGCTGGCCATCGAGCGCACCCGCGAGTTCAAGGGCCGCTACCACGTGCTGCACGGCGTGCTCTCCCCGCTCGAAGGGATCGGGCCGGAGCAGCTCCGCATCAAAGAGCTGATCCTGCGGCTGCAGGACACGCCCATCGAGGAGGTCATCGTGGCCACCAACCCCGACGTCGAAGGTGAGGCCACCGCGCTGTACCTCACGCGGTTGCTCAAGCCGATCGGCGTGCGCGTCAGCCGGCTGGCGCAAGGCATCCCCATGGGTGGGGACCTCGAATATGCCGATCAGGCAACGCTCGCCCGCGCCCTCGCTGCGCGCCGCGATCTCTAAAATCTTCAATGTGTTAAGCGTGCACAAGCGGGTAGCGTCTGGTAGACCCGCGCATCTGTTTTGACAGGAGCAACTCCACCTCATGGCCACGCAGCTGGTGATGTACGAAGAGGAGTTCCACCGCATCAACGCGGTGTGTGACCGACTCACGAAGGACGCCAACGCGAAGGTCGTCTTCCTCGTCGACAAGAACGGGCAGTTGATCTCGGCGGCGGGGCAGACGCACAACATCGACACCACGTCGTTGGCTTCGCTGACGGCCGGTAACGTCGCCGCCATGGGCGGCCTCGCCAAGCTGATCGGCGAGAACGAGTTCCCCAACCAGTTCCATGAGGGCGCGAAAGATTCGCTCTACATGACGCTGGTGGGTGGCCGCGTGGTGCTGGTGGTCATCTTCGACAACCGCACTTCGCTCGGCCTCGTTCGTCTTCGCATCAAGAAGGCGTCCGACGAGCTCGAGAAGGTCTTCGCGGCCCTTGCGGCCCGTTCGTCTGCGCCCGGTGCCGGCTCGCCGTTCGCCGAGATCTCCGACGCCGACATCGACAACCTCTTCAGCGAGTAAGGCTACAGGCTCATGTCTTTCATCAACTACTCAAGCCGCGAGATCAACTGCAAGATCGTCTATTACGGCCCGGGTCTGTGCGGGAAAACGACGAACCTGCAGTACATCTACAACAAGACCAACCCCGAGACGAAGGGCAAGCTGATCTCGCTCTCGACCGAGACGGATCGAACGCTGTTCTTCGACTTCCTGCCGCTGTCGCTCGGTGAGATCCGCGGCTTCAAGACGCGCTTCCACCTGTACACGGTGCCGGGCCAGGTCTTCTACGACGCGTCCCGCAAGCTCATCCTCAAGGGCGTCGACGGCGTGGTCTTCGTCGCCGATTCGCAGGTCGAGCGCATGGAAGCGAACATCGAGTCGCTCGACAACCTGCGCATCAACTTGAAGGAGCAGGGCTACGACCTCGACAAGGTCCCGTTCGTCATGCAGTACAACAAGCGCGACCTGCCAAACGCGGTGCCCGTCGAGGAGCTGCGCAAGGTGCTCAACCCGCGCAACGTGACCGAGCGACAGGCGGTCGCTCCGACGGGCGTGGGCGTCTTCGACACGCTCAAAGACGTGGCCAAGCTCGTGCTGACCGAACTCAAGAAGGGCGGGCAGTAACCGTGAAGGTGGGGGGGCGCAGCGTTTGGATGGTGGTCGTGATGGGTGCGCACCTCGCGCTCGCGCAGGAAGCTGCGCCGGCTCCGGCGTCGGCACCTGCTCCGACCGAAGCACCGGCACAGACCGCCGATGAGGCCTTCTCGACGCGCGTGAAGACGCTCGAAGAGCAGGTCGTGGACCTCAAGGAGAAGATCTTCCGCACCAAGGCCCGCCTGCTGCTGCTGCAGGAGACGGTGCTGGGCGGCGATCTCTCGTCGGGTGCGCGCGCGGTCATCTACCACCGCAACGAGATGGGCGCGCAGTTCGTGCTCGAGTCGGTGGCCTACGCGCTCGACGGCGCGCCGATCTTCACCAAGGTCGACACCGCCGGCGATCTCGACAAGCGCGAAGAGTTCGAGATCTTCAACGGCCGCATCGTGCCGGGCAACCACCAGATCGCCGTGCGCATGGTGTACCGCGGCCACGGCTACGGCATCTTCAGCTACCTCGAGGGCTACAAGTTCAAGCTGCAGAACAACCAGACGTTCAACGCCGAAGCCGGCAAGGTGACGACGGTGAAGGTCGCTGGGTACGAGAAGGGCGGCATCACCGCCGACATCAAGGACAAGCCTGCCATCCGCTTCGACGTTTCGTCGGCGCGCGAGTCGGGTACCAAGAAGGACGCCGCCCCGGCCGAGGCGACGCCCGCGCCTGAGGGGCAGCAGTAACCCGTTCGTCATGAACCGCTGGACGAAGGCCGTCATCAGCGTGGCGTTGCTTGCCGTTGGCCCGGCGTGGGCGCAGCGCCGCTCGTCGCCTGCCGAATTGCAGGCGCAGGTCGAAGAGACCGCGCGTCAGGTCGAGACCGCCCGCAACAACATCGAGCTGGTCGAGAAGCAGTACACGCTGCGTGAAGAGACCTCGGAAGAGGCCGCGCAGCTGCAGCGCTTCTCTGACGGTGAGATCCAGTACCTGCTGAACGACTACTCGACGGCGGCGGTGCTCTTCTACGACCTCGTCGCCAGCAAGGACTTCCAGAAGACCAAGCGCTACCCCGACGCGCTGTTCTACCTGGCCGACTCGCTCTACCAGCAGAAGAACTACCTCGGCTCGCGCCTGTACCTGCGGCAGCTGCTGCAACTGCGCGCGGGGCACTACAAAGAGGCGCTCGCCCGCTACCTCGAGATCGCCGGCCGCTTGAACGAGTTCAACGGCATCGACGAGTACATCAACCAGGCGCGCGGGCTCTCGGGTGGCTCGCTGCCGCCCGAGCTGACGTACGTGTACGCGAAGTGGCTGTTCCGTCGCACCGACCTGTCGCTCGAAGAGCGCGTCAACCGCAGCCGCCCGGTGTTCCAGTCGCTCGCTGGCGACGCGACGGGCCCGTTCCACCTGCAGGCGGCCTACTTCATCGGCGTCGGCTACGTGCGGCTCCGCCAGTGGGACGCGGCCATCTCGCAGTTCCTCACCGTCTCGCAGGCCACGCCGCGCGACGACAAGGAGCGCACGGTGCAGGAGCTCGCCGACCTCTCGATGGGCCGCGTCTATTTCGAGACCGGCAAGTACGACGAGGCCATCGACCGCTACGCCCGCATCAACCAGCGGTCTGAGAGCTTCCCCGACGCGCTCTACGAAGTGGCGTGGAGCTACGTGCGCAAGGGCGAGCTGGAGCGCGCGAAGAACGCCACCGAGGTGCTGCTGCTCGTCGCCGAAGACTCGGTGTTGGCGCCCGAAGCCAAGATCCTGCAGGGCACGCTGCTGCAGAAGCTCTCGAAGTACGACGAGGCCATCGACACCTACA
>CAYWON010000178.1:0-12907 GCA_964459885.1 uncultured Archangium sp. | reverse complement strand
CCCAATCGGCTTCACACTCGGGGCCGGTTTCAGCGGCTTGTTCTTCTTGTCCTTCCTGAAACGCATAGGAGCGTCAGCAACGCAGCAAGAGCCCTCGACGAGAACGCGCGGCTGGCAGCACGACGGGCTCTTCGCATGGACGATGTCCGCGTAAGCGCGTTCTGCCTCGTCTTCGACAACTGGGTCGCGGTCGAGTTCTCTGACACGGGGAACGCCTCCTTCCTCTACAAACGTGCTGACTTCGAACGGGAGATTCTGCCGGCCTCTCGCACGCGACCGCGTATCGCGCACCTGAAACAGAAGGAGCTCGCGGCCGTACGCCTGGTCCACCGGGGCGACTGGGAACGGGCCTTCAAGGACGCGCTCTGGCGAAGCGGGATCCAGCCCGACTCGATGCGCTGGTAGTGAGCGCTTCTCTCCCGAGGCTCATAGTCAGGACGGAGCTGCCGACTGCGTCTCGCCGGGCGGTGATAGATCCGCGCTCCGGAGACATGCCCGCAGGAGCTGCGCTTCTTGATTCCCGTCTTGCCCCTCGCGGCGGGGCTCGTCGGCGTGGCGCTCTCGCAGCTGCCTGAGAGCCTCTCGAGCCGCGCGGCGGCCGTGGTGGGCGCGCTCGTTCTCTATTCCACCGTCACGCACTCCAGGCTGACGATGGGTGACGTCGGCAGCTACGCCGAGCGCGCGCAGTCGAGCGCGTGGGACGACTTCGGCGCCGTGAATCGTCTGCTGCTGGCGGCCAACAAGCAGCCCGACCTCTGCGGCCTGCGCGTCGACGCCGCGCACCTCGCGTGGACAGGCGGCATCACGTACCTGCACCGCGACGCGCCGATGTTCATGCCGGGCACGCCGCACCAGCACGGCTGGTTCAACTACCTCATCACCCGGCCCGGCAGCGGCGCGCCGGTGGTGGCGACGGAAGGCGGCCTCGAGTTGGTGAAGTTGCCGAACCTGGCGACGTGCGTGCCGCGGCCCGGCCACTCGTGGAAACTGCCGTGAAGCGACGCGCGCCCGTCACCCCACCACGCCATCGAAGTGGCCAAAGCCGCCAGGAATGAAGAAGTCGTGCCCGCCGCGCAGCCCGAAGGCGTGCAGCACGGTGGCCGCGATGTCCTGGCTCTTCGGCGTGCGCGTCGCGATGGAGCCGTCTTCTTCGACGAGCGGCACGGGCACGCCCATGGGCGAGCCGTTCATCGCCTCGTCGTAGCCGCCCACCATCTGGTTCCCGATGATGGAACCGCCCGCGAAGATGGCGCAGGTCGCCGGGTGATGGTCGCTGCCCGTCTTCGGGAAGGTGCGGCCGAAGTCGGAGAACACGTACACCAGCGTCTCATCGAGCAACGTCTTGCCGGGCGTGGTGGCGCTCGGCGTCAACGACATCTCGAGCAGCGCGCGCCCCACGCTCTCGAAGGCGATGCGCAGGTGGTTGGTGTGCTGCTGCGGCCCGTTGGCGCTGTGGGTGTCGAAGCTGAAGTTGCTGATGCTCGTCGCCCGCAGGCTCACCGACGTCACCAGGTCGCTCTTGAGCAGCTGCAGCGCGAAGTCGAAGTTCGCTGCAGACGTGCCGGGCCCGCAGACGTCGGCCGACCCGATGCACGCGGTCCAGTTCTCCGGATAGTTGGGGTCCTGCGCTGACAGGCGCTCGAAGCCGCGCACGCCCGACAGCAGCGTGAGGATGTCGCGCGCCACCGTCTTCGAGGCGCCGCGGTACGTGTCGTAGAGCGCGCCCAGCAGCGCGTCGGTGCCCGCAGACGAGCGACCACGCCGGGCCCGCACCGCGTCGAGCGTGAAGGCGTCGGTGGCGGTGAGCGGCACCTGGCTGCCGGTCGGCGAGCCATCGAAGGCCAGCTCGGGCGTGTCGGTGCGCGCGCGCAGCCCCAGCCACGCCGAGTCGCGCCGGTCGCTCAACGTGGGCTCGACCGACGCGTCAGACGTGATGCGCGTGGGCGCCGCGAGTGACGGCAGGTCGAGCGCCGTCGGAGAAGGCCCGCCCAGCGTCACGTTGGGGATCGGCCTGTCGGGGAAGCGCTGGGCCATCGCCGCGGCCACCACCGCCTGCACCGACGGCGCGCGGAAGTTCGCGCCCGCGACGCCGCACATGCCCGCCACGATGCCCGAGTAGTGCGACGCCGTGCCCTGGTCTGCGCCCACCAGCAGCGCGCTGCGCTCGTACAGCTTGTACGCCGGGTCAGCCCACGCGTAGCCGTAGGGCCTGAACTGCTGCGCGCCACCGGAGTTCGGCACCGCGCCCGTGCGGTCGGCGGGCGACGCCCAGTTCCAATAGATGGGGCCCCGCCACTTGCGCCGCGGGCCGGGCGCGTCGAGGTCGACGGGCGAGCGGTCGAAGTTCTCGACCTGCGCCGGCGCGTAGCCGAACGGAATCAACCCGCCCGTGGGCGCCGGCATGAACTTGGTGATGCCGGCAGCGGTGAACGGAGAGAAGAACGTCTCCCAGTGCAGGCCTCCGTCGAGCCAGATGGCCAGCAGCTTGGTGGGCTTGAAGCCCATGGTCTGCGCGCGCGCCGTGCCCAGCCCGTACTTCGAGAGCAACGCGACCTGCCCCACGCCCAGCGCCGCTTCAAACAGCTTTCGTCGAGAGAGCTTCATCACGCACCTCAGTAGAAGACCCAGTCAGGGTGACGCACGAAGGCCGAGCAGAGGCCCACGAAGCCCGCTTCGGCGCCGCCACCCACCAGCGGCAGCCAGACCTGCGCGTACATCGCGTCGACGTCGGCCGGCGACGCCACCGTGCCGTGAAAGTGCAGAAACCAACGCGCGATGGTGGCCTTCACGTTGGCCTCGTCGGTGGCCTTCGTCGCGCCCGAAGGGAAGAGCGCGTCGTTGCTCGTCTTGCGGTAGCCGAGTCGACACCAGCGCTGTGAGACCTGCGTGAGGGTGAGCACGAACGTCGGCGACGTCGAGAGGTCAGCGCGCTGCTGCGTCACCACCGAGCCGCCGCCCAGGCTGTGGAAGCGCTCGAGCGGGTCGTTGGTGCGAGGCGCGAGCGGCGCGTCGACAGGTTGCAGCGGGTAGAGGTCCGGGGCTCGCGGCGCGGCGCGCGGCACGCCGTAGTCACTCGCGTCGACGAAGAAGTCGTCATGCGTGAGCCCCAGCTGTTGGTACAGCGCCTGCTGCACCTGCTCGGCCTTCACGCGCGTGATGCGCGGCGCGCCAGGGTCAGGGCGGGCGTCGCGGGCCTGCGTCGCGAGCCCCGTCACCCACGCCTTCACCTCGTCCATGGTCAGCGTGGCGGAGCCGTCGGCCACGAGGTCCGCGTAGGTCTTCACGCCGATGGGCATCTGGCGAAACGCGCCAGTGCCGGTGCCCAGCAACAGCTTCACAAACTCCGAGTCGTCCGGCGCGCCCGGCCGAATCATCCGCGGGTCGGCGACGATGAGGTTCTGGAAGCTGCTGACGGAGCCGAAGAACGCGCGGGTGCCGGTGACGTGACACCCCTCGCAGTGCGGCGCCAACGCGCGCATCACCCGCACCGTCTCGTCGCTGGCCTCACCGCACGCGGCCTGCCTCGCGTTGGCGACGTTCGCAGTGGGCGGTTGGCTCCGTTCGCACGCGGCCAGCGAGAGCACCGCACAAAGAAAGACGTTTGCTCTCACAGGCCCCTCCCGAAGAGCTCCGACTGCGTGAGGTCTTTGACGAAGGGCCGCACCTTGCGCCCGCCAGCGACGAAGCGCGCGGTCAGCACGTCGAGGTAGCCGGTCTCTTTCGCGGGGTCGACGTCGCGACCCATGACGGCCGTGTGCAGCCGCCGCACGACGCAGCGGTCGAAGCCGCCTGAGGCCAGCAACAGCTTGGCGAAGCCCAGCGGCCCCACCGTGCCGTCGCTGACCTGGTTGAGCAGCGTCTGGTCGGGCGGGAGGAAGTCGATGAAGACGACGAGCGGATCCGCGTCGACTTGCGCCTGCGTCACCGGCGTCATGCGCGTGCCTGCCGTGTACCAGCGGTTCCAGTGCGAGAAGGGCTCGCCGCCGTACGGGTACTGACCGTCTCTCCAGCGCACGGGCCACGTGAAGCGCCCCACCGCCGGCATCAGGTACCGCGCGCCGAAGCCCTCGAAGGCGCTGCCCTGCTTCGCGAAGCGCTTGAAGTGGATGGCCGCCGGGTCGATGCGGAGATGGCAGTGCTGACACGGGCCCTCGATGGCGGGGTCGCTGACGTAGGGGTTGAAGGTCTGCCCTGACGGCGGCGCCAAGACCTCGCACCCCAGAATCTCGAGCGCGCGCGCGGCCCGCAGCCGTTCCCGCGGCTGACCGCCGAGGAAGCCGGGGCTCGTCAAGATGCCGGCGGCGGGGAGCCCGCGCATGGGCGGCGGCGTGACGCGCGGGTCGTAGTGGTAGTCGCGGTCGGCGAGGAAGACGCGCGACACGGTCGGCACGTCGAACTCGCGCCACGCCTCCGGGTCACCGGGCTGGTGCAGCGGGTCGACGCGCGCGCCCAGGTACTGCGACGGCCGCCACCAACCGTCGTCGGTCAGCTCGGTCAGGTCGCCGCTCTCGACGCCCTGCATGACGTAGGCGCTGATGGTGCGCGTGGTGCCCACCGACGTGGTGCCGGTGATGAGCTGGTCGAGCGGTTGGTCATGCCACGCGAGGTGCGCGAAGAGCCGCGCGGGCTCCTCGGCGAGCTGACGGCGTTGGCCGACGACGTTCCACGAGACGAAGTTTTCCCAGCCGGCGTACTGCTGGAAGTCGGCGTGACAGTTGACCGCGTTGGGTCCACAGCCGCAGTTGCCGACGGGGCGGCCGTTGCAGGTGACCATGGTCCAGTTTCCGTTGACGTTGGCCATGGCGCTCGCCGCCTCGTTGGCCGCGCTGCCCACCAGCGTCACCGTGGTGCCGGGCGCCCACCACGGCTCGACCTGCCGCTCGTCGGGCACGCCGCCGTCGCGCGTCTGACCGGCGCAGATGCGCGCCTTGCCGCCCTCGTAGTCTTCCCGCACGTAGGCCCACTTGCCTTCATTGGCGGTCATCGCGTCGCAGCGCTGCAGCGCGCGTTGTTGCTGCAGCCCGTACTCCGGTTGGTCGGCGGTGGGCGGCGCGAGCGGCACGTTGAGCCAGTCGCGGCCCAGCTCGAACATCGACTGGTAGAACACCGGCGAGCTCAGCACCTGGTCGACGAAGTCGCCGACGAACGCGCGCTGTGCGGCCTCGTCACCCGCGCCGAGCAGCGCGGCGTACTCGGCGTCAGTGGGCGGCACCCCACGCAGGGCGAGCGACGCCCGCCGCAGTAACCGCGTGGGCGGCAGCACGTCATCGGTCATGCCCGCATCGTCAGGAGGCGCGTCACACAGCGGCCCGGCGTCGACCCCGCCGTCTGCGCCACCTTGCTGCTCGGGCGGCACGATGACCGCCGGACAGGCGCTGAGCACCGCGACCAGCGAGACAACTGACCAGGACCATCGGGACATCCGGCCATTGTCGTCAGAGACACAGGCGCTTGTCGTGACGAGGGGTGTCCACCCCAGGTGGTGTCCTCGATGAGGACACTCAGGGCGGCGATGGGGTGGTTCCGCCTTCCCGTGGCGTGACGCGCGCGACGACGATGAAGGCGACCACCGCGACGACCAACGCGACGACGCCTTCCGCGCGCGGTCCGAGCAAGACCCGGCCCACCCCGAACAACGACGCGTAGACGGCGACAATGCCAGCGAGCCAACCGACCCACGCGCGCACCCCACCGGCTGCGGGCGCGTCGCCGAAGCGCTTCCACCCCGCGCCGCCCGGCCGCGTGCGCTCGTAGAACGCGCGCAAGTGCCCTTCAGGCTCGGGCGCTGTGAGGAACGTCACCGTCAACCAACCGACGGTGGTGATGCCGGTGTTCACCAACATCAGCTGCGCGCCGCCGGAAGGGTCTGACGCGTCGAACACGCCGAAGCCCGTCAACGCGAGGAAGCTGACGAGCGAGAAGCCCATCGCCGAAATCTCGGACCACGCGTTGACGCGCCACCAGTACCACCGCAGCAGGTACACCGGCCCCGTGCCCGCGCCGAGCGCGATGAGCACGCGCCACGCGCCGTCGACAGAGCCCAGCCGGTAGAGCGCGTACGTCGAGACGCCCGAGAGCAGAAACAGGACCACCGTGGTGACGCGCGAGAGCCGCACCAGCTGGTCTTCCGGCACCTTCACGTGGCGCGCGGCGACGTCGTTCACCAGGTACGACACGCCCCAGTTCAGCTGCGTCGACAGCGTCGACATGTACGCCGCCGCGAACGCCGCGATGAGCAGGCCCTTGAGCCCCGACGGCAACAGCCCGATGGCCTTCACGAAGCCGACGCCGGGGTCTTCGAGGCCCGGGTACAGCAGCGCCGCCGCGAGCGCGGTGAGGATCCACGGCCAGGGTCGCACCGCGTAGTGCGCCACGGTGAACCACAGCGTCGCCAGCTGGCCGTCACGCTCGGTGCGCGACGCGAAGATGCGCTGCGCGACGTAGCCGCCACCGCCCGGCTCGGAGCCCGGGTACCAGCTCGCCCACCACTGCACCGCGAGGTACGAGAGCAGCGCCGTCAGCGGCATCCACGTGGCGTCGACGGGGAAGAACTCGAGCGCGCGCGGCGGCGTCTTCTGCACGAGCGCGTCGAGGCCACCGACCGCGTCGACCGCGTACACCGCGAGCACCACGCAACCCACCATCGCGAGGATGAACTGGAAGAAGTCGGTCACCACCACGCCCCACAGCCCCGACATCGACGCGTAGACGACGGTGAGCGCGAAGAGGCCCAGCATGGCGACGAACGGGTTCACGCCCAACGTCACCTCGAGCACCTTCACCATCGCGAGGTTCACCCAGCCGATGATGATGAGGTTGATGGGCAGCGCGAGGTAGAGCGCGCGGAAGGTGCGCAGCAACGACGCCGAGCGCCCGGCGTAGCGGAGCTCGGTCAGCTCCGCGTCGGTCTTCACGTTCGCCCGGCGCCAGAGCCGCGCGTAGAAGAAGACCGTCAGCATTCCGCCGGCGACCATGTTCCACCACACCCAGTTGCCCGCGATGCCGCGCTGCGCGACGAGCGCGGTGACGGCCAGCGGCGTGTCGGCGGCGAACGTGGTGGCCACCATCGACGTGCCCGACAGCCACCACGGCAACGTGCGGCCGGCGGTGAAGTACTCGGCGATGGAACGGCCCGCGCGCCGCGAGAACACGAGCCCCACCACCGACGACGCGGCGAACGACGCCACCACCACGAGCCAATCGAGCGACGTCAGTTGCACGCGTGGGTTGTCACACCGTTTCCCACCTGCGTCACAGCGATTCTCATCTGTGGGACTCGGCCGCGGGGCGCGCGCCGTGTACCAGCGCGAGATGGCTGTCTGTGGATGGTACCCTTCGCCAATGGCCCCTCGGCTCACGCTGCGTTCGATGGCGGTCGTCGCTGGCCTCCTCTCCAGCTGCGTTGACCTGGGTTCGGTCACCCAGTTCGGCTGCGACGACGCGGGCCGCTGTGAAAGCCAGAGCAGCACCACGGGCGGCGGCGGCGGCGCGGGAGGCGGCGCGACAGACGGCGGTGGTGGAACCGGCGGCGGTGGCGCGGCGCAATGTCAGCCGGGCTCGTGCACCGGGTGTTGCGACAGTGACGGCGTCTGCCGCGAAGGCGACAGCGCCGACGCCTGCGGCGAAGGCGGGCTCGCGTGCCAGACCTGCGACGCCACCGCGCAGTGCAGCGCGCGCGTGTGTCAGCCGCTGGGACAGCTCGGCGCGACGTGCGCGCTCAACGCAGACTGCGCGTCGGGGTTCTGCGCGGCGGGCCTCTGCTGCACCAGCGCGTGCACGGGCGCCTGCGAGACGTGCGCGGCGACAGGCAACGAAGGCCGCTGCACGCCGCTCCTGGAAGCGGCGCAGGTCACCGCGTGCGGCGCGTTCGCCTGCGACGGCGTGAACGGCTCGTGCCCCACCACGTGCACCTCGAACCGCCAGTGCGCCACGGGCCGCTACTGCGCCAACGGCAGCTGCGAGCCAGCGAAGACGACGGGCGAGAGCTGCGGCACCAGCCTCGAGTGCGAGTCCGGCTTCTGCGCCGACGGCGTGTGCTGCGACCAGGCGTGCACCGGGAGCTGCGACCGCTGCAACCTCGCGAGCAACGTGGGCACCTGCCGCCCGTCGCCAGCGAATGACCCCGGCTCGCCCGCGTGCGGCGGCAGCGTGGTGTGCAACGGCACGCTCACGGACTGCCCGATTCTGTGCGGCGCGGGCTGCCCGGACGCCACGTGGTGCAGCGGCATGTACTGCGCCGCGAAGAAGGCGGCCGGCGCCAGCTGCAGCGCCGCCGTGCAGTGCCTGTCGAACTTCTGCGCCGACGGCGTGTGCTGCGACACGGCCTGCGCCGGCGCGTGCGACGCGTGCAGCGTGGCGGCGGGCGCCTCAGCCGATGGCACCTGCACCTTGCTCGGCGCCAGCCAGGTGTGCCGCCCCGTGGCCAACGGCTGCGACGTCGAAGAGCGCTGCGATGGAACTTCGGCGGCGTGCCCGTCGAACGCGGCGTGCTCTTCCACCTGCGGCAACGCCTGCACGTCACCGGCGAACGCGTGCGGCACCACCAACGCGGGCACCTTCACGTGCTCGGGCTGCAACGCGACGACGCCCGCCAACCCCGCCGGGCTCGGAAACGCGTGCACTTCGTCGGCGAACGCGTGCGGCCAGACCGCCACCGGCACCATCGGCTGCAACGGCTGCTCGGCGACGACGCCCGCCAACCCGACGGGCTACGGCGCGGCGTGCACGTCACCTGCGAACGCGTGCGGCGCGACCAACAGTGGCACCGTCAACTGCGCGGGCAACTGCACAGCGTCCACCCCCAGCAACCCCGCCGGCTACGGCAGCGCGTGCACGTCGTCAGCCAATGCGTGCGGCATGACCAACAGCGGCACGGTCGGCTGCAGTGGCTGCACGGCGAGCACGCCCGCCAACCCGACAGGCTACGGCGCGGCCTGCACGTCACCCGCGAACGCGTGCGGCGCGACCAACAGCGGCACCGTCGGCTGCAGCGGCTGCTCCGCCATGACGCCGGCGAACCCCGGTGGCTACGGAAACACCTGCACGTCGTCGGCGAACGCGTGCGGCATGACGAACAGCGGCACCATCGGCTGCAGCGGGTGCTCCGCCACGACGCCTGCGAACCCTGCGGGCTACGGCAACGCGTGCACCTCGACGCCCAACGCGTGCGGCATGACCAACAGCGGCACCGTCAACTGCGCGGGCAACTGCACAGCGTCCACGCCCGCCAACCCCGCGGGCTACGGCAGCGCGTGCACGTCCGCGCCCAACACGTGCGGCCAGACCGCGAGCGGCACCATCGGCTGCAGCGGCAGCTGCTCCGCGTCGCCGCCGCCCAACACGTGCACGTTCGAGTGGAACATCGCCAACGACACCACGCCGGCGTGGTGCGCGGCGTGCGGGAGCTACCCGTCGCGGCAATACCCGTCAGGCATCTCGTGCGGTCCCGGGCAGGTGTGGTTCTGCCCGGCGAACACCACCATCACCTGCCGCCGCAGCACGGACCAGGCGGTGGTGCCCGACGGGAACTGCGGCACGACGCGGCCGGTGCCGCCCTACGGCATGCCGGGCTTTCCGTGCGGCAACGTGTGCCGCTGACAACGTCTACCGGCCGGTCTGCGCGAGCCGCTTGAGCACCGACAGCGCCTCGTCGACGCGCGCCACGGGCACGAACAGGTAGTCGCGATGAAACGCGCTGACGATGTTGATGCTCATGGCCTGCTTCGCGAGCGCGTCGGAGATCGCCGCGAGAAACCCGATGGCGTACAGCGACGAGTTCACGTTCAGCGAGATGCCCTTGCTGTGAAACGCGGCCACCAGCCCGCTCTTCGCCACGTCGCCGTCGTCGAGCAGCAAGGTCACGCCTTCAGGTTCCCGGTACGTCATCAACGGCGAGAGGCCTGGCGGCACCACCTTCCCGTTGGGCACCGTCACGAAGCTCCACGTGCCGTCGAGCACCTGCGGCTGCATCGACTTGAGCAGCGTCGCGATGTTCTTCTCTCCCATGCCGATGGTCGTCACGCGGGGCGCGACTCTACGTGCTACGCGACGCGGTCGTGAGTACCGCTACGACCCCGTCACGCGAGCTCTTCGGCCACCCCATCGGCCTCTACGTCTGCTTCTTCACCGAGCTCTGGGAGCGCTTCTCGTTCTACGGAATGAAGGCGCTGCTTTTCCTGTACCTGACGAAGTACCACCTCTTCAAAGACGACCCTTCGTACGACCTCATCGGCGCGTACGGCGGCCTCGTGTACGCGGTGCCGGTCATCGGCGGCCTGCTGGCCGACCGCTTCCTCGGCATGCGCAAGGCGGTCATCTTCGGCGGCGTCTTGCTGGTGCTGGGTCACCTCGGCATGGCCTTCGAGGGCGCGCAGGCGTCAGTGGTCGACGGCGTGGTGAAGCGCGACGACGCGGCGCTGCAGGTCTTCTACCTCTCGCTCGCGCTCATCATCATGGGCGTCGGCTTCTTGAAGCCGAACATCTCCACCATCGTCGGCAAGCTGTACGCAGAGAACGACCCGCGCCGCGAGTCGGGCTTCACCATCTTCTATGCGGGCATCAACATCGGCGCGTGGGCCTCGAGCCTGGTGTGCGGCTACCTCGGTGAGACGTACGGCTGGAAGTACGGCTTCGGCGCGGCCGGCGTGGGCATGGTGCTGGGCCTCATCGTGTTCGTCGCCAACCAGAAGATCCTCATGGGCCACGCCGAGTCACCCGCACCCGACGCGCTCGCGAAGAAGACACTCGGCCCGCTGACGCTCGAGCACACCATCTACCTCGGCGCGCTCGGTGGGGCGCTCGTGGTGTGGCAGCTGATTCAGCGCACGTGGACCGTGCACAGCGCGATGCACCTCGTGTCGGCGGCGCTCGGCGTCTGGTTCGTGTGGTTCATCGTGAAGAAGTGCACGAAGGTCGAACGCGAGCAGATGATCTCGCTGATGCTGCTCATCGTCGCGTGCCTGCTCTTCTTCTCGCTGTACGAGCAGACCTACGGGAGCTGGCTGGCCTTCACCGACCGCATGCTGACGCGCGACGTGCTGGGTTGGAACATGAGCGCCAGCCAGTCGACGAGCCTCGGCGCGTTCTTCATCGTGGCGCTCTCGCCGCTGTTCGCGTGGCTGTGGCCGTGGCTCGAGAAGCGCGGTCGCAACCCGTCGAAGCCGATGAAGAGCGTGTTCGGCCTCGCGCTCGGCGGGCTCGCGTTCATCCCGCTCGTCGTCGCTGCGCGCAGCATCGACGCGAGCACGCCGCTGGCCAGCGTGTGGTGGCTGATGCTCGCGTACTTCGTGCTGGAGCTCGGCGAGATGTGTCTGTCACCCATCGGGCTGGCGGCTGTCTCGCAGCTGTCGGTGAAGCGCGTGGTGTCGCTGATGATGGGCACCTGGTTCCTCGCTACCGCGTACTCGGAGGTCATCGCTGCGCAGTTCAGCAAGCTGACCTCGCTCGACGACGTGAAGGACGCCACGCCGATGATGGCCGCCGCGAAGTACGGCGACTCGTTCCAGTTGATGGTGTGGCTCGGGCTCGGCGCGGCGGTGCTGTACCTGCTGCTCTCGCGGCCGATGGTGAAGTGGATGCACGGCGCGAAGTGATTTCGGGAACGCAGCCTCGAGGGACGAAGACGATCCGGTCGCGCACTCCGCGGCCGCGACGGCTGCGCCCCTCGACCTCGTGCGAGTCCGTGAGTCTGGCCGACTGACCTGCGCGCACGCTGCCGGCGCCGAACAGCAGACAGCCTTGAGGGACGAAGGCGATCCGGTCGCGTCTCTCCGCGGCCGTGACGGGTGCGCCCCCTCGACCTCGCGCGAGTCCGTGAGTCTGACCAACTGACCTGCGGTGACGCTGCTGTCGGCGTGAAGCGGCCTTGAGCGGCGAACGCGCGCGCTCGACCTCGTGCGAATCCGTGAGACTGACCAACTGGCAGTCGAAATTTCCCACCCGTGGGAAATTCTGACGGCCAGAACGACGTGCGCTCACGTTGCCGGCGCCGAGGGCCTGCCACGCGATGTGCAGCGCCCCGAAACAGCAGACCGCTTCCCTTCAGGCGCCGTTCCCAACTCCACGAGCTTGTCGCGACCGCTGGTGAAGTGGCTGCCCGGCGCGAAATGACTCAGGCTGCGCGGCATGCGCTTACTGCCTGCGGTGCTGCTGCTGTTGGTCGGCTGTAGCGAATCAGCCCGGGAACAGGCGCGTGTGCGCACACACCTCGAAGGCGCGTACGCCGTCGTCAGCACGGCGAGGCCGTCGCTCACGCCCACGCAACAGGCCCGACGAACCGACCTCCTGCGCTCACTGCGCGCGTACATCGACGCCGGCCGCTACCCGGTGAACGAGGTGTCTTCAGAGCGCACGCCGGTCTTCATCGATCGCTTCGGCACGCGCTGCGCGATGGCGGCGCTCATCGAGGCGAGCGGCGACGCCGAGTTGGCACGTCGCATTGCACGCACCGACAACCTCGCGCGCATCCGCTCACTCGCGACTGACGCGGAGCTCTACACCTGGCTCGTGACACACGGGCTGACGCTCGCCGAGGCCGCGCGCATTCAGCCGAGCTACGACAACCTCGTCACCACGCGCGTGCTGCCAACCGCGAGCGTGCTGGGGACCGTGCAGGTGGGCGGCACCTTCGGTGATGGCTTCGACTTCCTCGGCGCTCCTGCCGCGCGCGTGGGGTTGCGGCTGCTCTCGCGCACCGAAGGCGCGTGCGACGAGTGCGTACACCGCAGCGTCGCGTTGATGCTCGAGTACGCGCGCATGTTCCGCGTGGGCACGCCCAGCGTGAACCAACTCGGGCTGCTCGCCACGTTCGACCTCGCGCAGTACGCGCGCGAGCATCAGCTCTACGTGTTGGCCGGCGTGCTGGGCGCGTTCGACGAGCAACGCACGCCGCAGCTCGGCCTTGGCGGTC
>CAYWON010000177.1:0-12961 GCA_964459885.1 uncultured Archangium sp. | reverse complement strand
AGGCTCTGCACCTCGGCGAGCGTCACCGCGCCGCCCGCGAAGCCCTGCGCCGACACCAACGACGACGCATGCACCCACGGCACCACGTTGCCGGCGAGCAGCACGTCGCTGCCGACTTGCGCGCGGAACGACGTCACCATCGGCGCCGCGCCACCGCGCACCAGTCGCTCGTGCTGTGAATCCACGAGCGCCGTCGGCTGCTCCGTCACGAAGCGCAGCACGCCGGCCAGCACCACCGCGCCGGGGGCACCACGACGCCGACGCGCGACGAGCGAGATGGGCACCGCGCCGTCGCGCGAGGGCTCCACCGCCGCGGTGACAATGAGCCGCTCGCCGCCGTGTACTGTGGCCAGCACCTCGAGCTTGTCGAGCGACGACGCGATGACGTCTTGCCCAGCGACCTCGCGCGCCAACGACGCGGCGACGGCGCCGACCTTCTCGAGCAACACCGCCGGGTCGAGCCCGCGCTCCGGGTGCGCTGAGTCCATCACCACGTCCCACTCATGGCGGACGGCGACGCGGCTGCGCAGACTCTCGACGACGACCAGGCGAGACATGGGGTGCTCCTTGAAGGTGTTGCTCTACACGCACTGCAGGTTGGGAATTCCGGCCCTCGAAGCGATGGCGGCGTCTGACGACGCTCACCAACAGCGCTGCTGCATCGCGTGCGCGCGCCACATCTGGGGCTGTCGGGCATGAGTGCGATGCATGGCGGAGACGTCCATCTGTTTAAGCGGACAAACATCCGCTGTCAATCCGGCCACCAAAATCACCCGCGAAACCTGGCGGTGCGCGCGCTGTCTGCACGCGCATGGCTGGCGGAATGGATCTCGGAAGCGGCGGTGGTGGAAAGAAGAAGGCCCTCGACGCGGCGCTGAACCTGGTGCCGTTCATCGACCTGATGGCGGTGACCATCGTGTTCCTCATCATGACGGCCGTGTGGACACAGCTCGGTCGTCTGGAGGTCACCCAGACGGGTCAGGCCGTGCCGGAGCCGGTGACACCGTCGGTGCCCGTGGCGCTCGCGCTCGGCGAGCGGTCGTTCTCACTTCGCGTCGGCGGCGCGGTCGTCGCCAACGTCTCGGCCCAGCGCGACGCGCGCGGGCGACTTCAGTTGGGCGAGCTCTCGGCGAAGCTCGCCGAGGTGAAGAAGCAGGTGGCCGACCAGTCGGCCATCACGCTGCAGGCCCCCGACGGCCTCTCGTACGACGACCTGGTGCGCGTCATCGACGCGTGCGTCGGCAGCGAGTTTCCGTCGGTCAGCGTTGAGCCGCTTGCGGCGGGCGGGTGAGGACATGGTACCGGTCGACGGCGAGGCGCTTCGTCTCGGTCGGCCCGTTGAACCACTCAATCTTCACCTCGACCTCACTCGCGGGCTCGTCGCCGAGGCCGAACAACAAGCGCGGGTCTGCTTGCGCCGCGAAGCCGCCCATCAGCTGCAGTTCCTTCCTCTGGGCGCCGATGGTCACGGTGGTGCCCACCGAGTTTCCGAGCGACAGCCCGAGGAAGTGGGGCTTCACGGCGCCGTCGCGCAGCGTGTTCCGGTACAGCGACAGCGGGCCGTGCTGGTTGGTGACCAACACGTCGAGGTCGCCGTCGTCATCGAGGTCGGCGAGCAGAACGCCGCGTGAGTTGTCAGGGTCCGCGAGGCCCACCTGCGCGGCGACGTCGACGAAGAGGCCGCCGCGGTTCAGCAGCAGGCGCCGCGCCTCGTTCGGGTAGATCTCCCGCCCGCGGATGTCGCCCCAGCGGTCGGCGTAGGTGTGAATCTCCGGGCCCGACTGCATCAGCTTCTGGTTCACGTACCAGTAGTCGCGCCGCCGCGTGTGCAGCTCGCGCTGGTCGAGCCGGTCGTCGACCATGCCGTTGGCCTGCACGAGGTCGTCCCAGCCGTCGAGGTCGACGTCGCCTGCCGCCGCGCCCCACGCGAAGCGCCGCTCGTTCAACGCGCCACGCTGCGTCGCTTCGTCGACGAACTCCGGCACGAACGCGTCGTCGCCGGGCCGCACCATCCACAGAATCGAGCCCTCCGATTGCAGCGCGTGGTGCACGTTGCTCACGTACACGTCGCTCCAGCCGTTGTGGTCGAAGTCGGCGATGGACACGTTCATGCCCTTGTACGTGTCCTTCCCGATGTCGCCGAAGCGCGGGCCGATGACGTGGCGGAACTTCACGCCGCCTTCGTTCAGGTAGAGGTCGTCGGGCCCGAAGTCGTTGGCCACGTACAAGTCAGTGAAGCCGTCGTGGTTGAAGTCTTGCGTGCCGACGGCGAGCGACCAGCGCGTGTCGGTGAGGCCCCACTTCGCGGCGTCTTCGCGCGCGTAGGTGCCGTCGCCTTTGCCGAGGTACAGATGATTCACGCCGCCGTTGTCTGCGTCGTGCCAACCGTTGTGCATGAAGCGCAGCGCACGGCGGTCGTCGTCGTACGCGGGCTTCGGCAGGTCGAACACGTTGAGCGGCGTCGGCACGTCGTAGCCGGGCAGGTGCGTGGTGAGCGCGTTCAAGACGAGCAGGTCGAGGACGCCGTCACGGTTCACGTCGAAGAGCGTCGACTGCAACGACACGGTGTGCGCGTCGAGGCCGGCCGCGACCGAGACGTCTTCAAACGAGAGCGCGCCGGTTTCTTTGAGCCGGTTGCGCAGCAGGCGCGTCTTGCCGAACGCGACGGACAAGAAGAGGTCAGCGTCACCGTCATGGTCGTCGTCGGTGAACGTCGCGCCGCCCGCGAGGCCGTGCGACTTCGGGTCGTGCATCAGCGCGTCGAGCGCGGGCACCGACACGCGCTCGAACTTGAAGTCGCCGCGGTTGAGGTAGAGCCCCACGCGGTCGTCGGCCACGGCGAGCGGGTGCGTGACGAGCAGGTCCAACCGGCCATCACCGTCGACGTCGGCGGTGGCCACCGCGTCACCGACAGACAGCACCCACTTGGCGACGTGGTGCAGCCGCGGGTCGACCTCTTCCAGCGTCGTGCCCATCTTCGACTCAAGGCCCGACTGCGAGAACGGCACCTTCTGCATCGCGAAGTTCGGCGTGACCTGCACATCCAACGCCGACAGCTTCAGGTTCCACGCGAGCACCATCGCCGCGCCGAGCCCGCCGACGATGGCGAAGCGCTTGAGGAAGTCGCCGTCGATGACGTCGCGCAGCGTGCGGCCCTTGAAGAACGCGCGCGCGTGCATGAACACGAAGCGCGCCGTGCCCACGGTCAGCGCCGCATAGAAGAACGTGTAGACGCTCTCCTTGAAGTGCATGTAGCCGTCGACGAGCGTGAGCACGAACGCGAGGACGACCTGACCCTTCCAGCCCTTCGGCGAAGTGGCGGGGTCGGTGATCATGTAGAAAGTGAAGAGGAAGAACGGCGGCGACTCGAGCGTGCCGAGGAAGAGCGTCTGCCACGGCAAGTGGTGCCGCATGACGTACGCCCGCACCGCCGTCTGCAGCGCGTAGAAGAAGAGGAAGCTGACAATCAGCGGCCCTTTCCCCACGCGGAAGATGAAGAGCATGAGCGCCGCGGTGCCAAGGAAGATGGACAGCGTGAACGCGCCGCCGGCCCACTGGTACGCGGGCGCCGCGGTGATGAGCTCACGCGAGAGCAGCAGCGACGTCGCCACGCCGAACATCGACGGGTTGAAGACGTGTCGGCCCTCGAACGTGAGCAGGTACTTCGAGCCGATGGTGAGGAAGACGGGGAAGAGCAGCACCCACGAGTGGTGCGAGTAGTTGAGGAGGATGCCCAGCGAAGTGCACGAGATGAACGCCGAGAGCGGGACGATCTTCCGCTTGTGGAACACCCAGCTGAACAGCACCTCGAGCGCGCAGCCCGAGGTGACGATGATGGCCATCTGCCACCACTGCCGGTTGAACCCGAGGAACGTGAAGCCCGCGACGGCGTAGCCCGCGAGCAGCACCGCGAAGGGAATGCGCGGGTCTCTGCGCGTGGGCACTTCCCAACCATGGGCGTTGATGAGCCGGAAGGGCTGCGTGGTGGCGGGGGCGTTCAAGCCTTCCGCGTGTAGCACTTCTGCGCGGGCGCGCCCGTGCACACGGTGTGTCGAGAGCTTCACACGTGGTGGTGCGCGCCGACCTGAGTCCGCGCACTTGGAGCGGGCGCGCGCCTTGCGATGTGGGCGGCGCATGAACCGACTCCCCTTCGAACGTCACCTCGCGCTGTACCTCACGTTCCACCAGGCCCACGGCAACCGCGTGGTGCATCAGCTCGCGTCACCCTTCGTCTATTTCTCGGCGATGTTGGCGCTGCACGTCGTGCTGCCGAGCGTGGTCTTGCCGGTGCTGCTCGCGTCGGTCGCGGCGCTCGCGCTCGCCGACTGGAAAGGCGCGTCGCTCTTCGGGGTGAGCTTGCTGGTGCAGTGGGTGCTCGCGCGGTGGCTGGGCGCGCAGCTGTCGACGGTGCAGGCGCTCGCGTTCGCGGCCGTCATGCAGGGCGCGGCGTGGGCGGTGCTCATCTTTCTGGGGCACGGCGTCTACGAAGCGCACCTCGACGTGGGCGGCGCGCCCGCCAGCAAGGGGCTCTACTTCGAGCGCCAGTACAACCGCGGCGAGGGCCTCGGCGTGAAGGTGAACCTCTTCGACCGCTTCGTGCAGTTCTCCATCGCGCCGCTCGCGCACACCAACGAGGTGCTCTTCATGCTGGGCCTGCGCCGTGGTCTCGAGCAGCAGGTCGAGGTCGAGCGCGTGGGCCTCGTGGCGCGGCTGCGTGACGAGCTGACGCCGTTCGCCGCGGCGTGAGCAATCGTGCTGAGCGCGGTGCGTAGGCGGCGCCATGCTCAAACACTTCGTGCTGGTGGTGGCCGTCGCCGCGTCGTCGGGTTGTCTGTTCTCTCGCAGTCTCGCGCTGCCGAGCACCACGCCGGTGCTGGCCGCGCGCGACCCGCTGCCGTGGGACGTCACCGAGGTCTTCGTGCGCAGCAAGCTGGAAGGTCGCGTCGAAGAGCCGCGCGACTTCACGAAGCTGCGGGAGCAGCTGGCCGCGCGCCTCGACACCACGCTGCGCGCGCAGTCGTCGCTCGGCTACCAGGCGCTCGACGCGCCGCTCGCGGTGGAGCTGGAGGTCGACGTCACCGAGACCAACTCCATCAACGGCTGGCTCGCCGCTGGGGCTGGGGCTTGAGCTGGCCGTCCTCGGCGGCGGCGCGGCCATCGGCTCACTCATCGCCGGGCCTGCAGGCACCGCGCTGGGTGCCGTCATCGCAGCGCCGTTCGCCGTCGCTGCGGGCCTCGCGCCGCCGGGTCACCACGAGCAAGGCGAGCTCGTGGCCACGGTGAAGCTGCGCCGCAAAGCCGACGGCGTCGTCGTCGCCACCCGGCACGTGCGCAGCGACTGGCGCGTTCAGGCCAGCACGTACGGTCGCGGCGGCACGCTCGCGAAGCACTCGGGCAACGCGGTGTTGGAGCTCGAGCAGGGGGTGCTCGAGACGCTGCGCGAGGTGCTCGAGGCGCTCCCTCGCGGCGACGGCGCGTGACCGCAGCGGTCAGCGCTTCTTCGCGACGACCGCGCTGCTCAGGGTCATGCGCCCCGTGAGGCGACGTTTCTTGCGCAGCAGCTCGAGCGTGGTGTCGATGGTACCGCTGAGCTTGAGCGTCGCGTGCAGCGCGCCGGCTGGCGTCTGCACCGAGCCCTTCCACCTGGTGACGAGCGCGATGTCGGCGCCCACGAGGTCGGTCGTCGAGAACGCCACGTCGTAATGGCCGGCCTTGCCGCAGGTCACGTCGCCCACCACGTCGTCGGGCTGCGCGCCGCGCTGGGTGCTGACGCGGGCCACGGTGTCGGTGATGGCCTTGAGCATCGCCGCGCGCACCTCGGGGGTGCACGCGCCGCCGCTGCTCGCCGCCACGATGGCGTCGGGCAACAGCAGGAGCCGAGCAGCGCGCAGCACCGTGTTGTTGAGCTCCGCGTCACGAGCGCTGACGAGCTCTTCGTCGTTGATGTCATCGGCGCGGCTGGGCGTCAGGGCGCGGAGCTCCACGTCGCCGTAGTTGTTCTGCAGCTCCCACTTTCGGCCGCTCGCCTTGCCCTGCTTCGCCGTCAGCCGCAGCTTCTTCCACCCGCGCTCACCGGCCTCGAGCACCTCGACGTCGAAGGTCGACTTCCCCAGCGACGGCTTCAACCTGAAGCTCAGGTCGCCCGAGGGCGCGAGCTTCGCGGTGACCGTGTCGTCGTAGGCCCACGACCACTTCGCGCCGACGTCTGTCGACGCGGCCACCATCGTCGCCACGAGTATCGAGAGCATGCGCCGCAGGTTGTCATACCCGGCGGCCATCCGCGCGCCGGGGACTACGGCACCGCGTGCTCGATGATGAACTCGACGCGTCGGTTGTTCGCGCGACCCGCTTCGGTCTTGTTGGTGTCGGCCGGGCGGTCAGGCCCGAAGCCCATCGCGTTGAGCCGGTTCTGGTCGATGCCCTGGTGCACCAGGTACGCCATCACCGACTTCGCGCGCGCCAGCGACAGCTTGCGGTTCATCTTCGCGGAGCCTTTGTCGTCGGTGTGCCCTTCGACGGTGACCATCGGGATCTCCGGGTGGTTGCGCAGCACTGACGCCACCTGGTTCAGCAGCCCGAACGACACCGGGAGAATCGTCGCCTTGCCCGTCGCGAAGTACACGCGGTCGGTGATGACCAGCTTGTCCTTGGTGATGATGACGAGCTGCTTCTCCTTCGCGGGGCAACCCTGGTTCTCGGGCACGCCCTTCTCGTCGGGGCAGTTGTCGGCGCTGTCTTCCACGGCGTCGCCGTCGCGGTCCTTCAGCGGGCAGCCCTGACGTTCCTTCGGGCCCTTCTCGTCGGGGCACTTGTCGTCAGCGTCTTCGATGCCGTCGCCGTCGCGGTCCTTGATGGGGCAGCCCTGGTTCGACTTCGGCCCGGGAATGGTGGGGCACTTGTCGTCGGCGTCGAGCGTGCCGTCGTGGTCGTTGTCCAGCACGCGCACCGGGCAGCCCTGGTTCGACTTCGGACCGGGCTCGATGGGGCACTTGTCGTCGCCGTCGAGCACGCGGTCGCGGTCGTTGTCGGGGTCGATGCAGCCGTCGTCGTCTTCGAACTGGTCGCGGTCTTCAGGCTCGAGCGGGCACTTGTCCAACCGGTTGCGGATGCCGTCGCCGTCGTCGTCCAGCTCCGGGCACTCGTTGGGCGTGTGCGTCGACGAGGCGTCGCACTTCTCGGCCCACGGCTTGATGCCGAGGCCGGCGAACACGCGGAACGTCGGCGTGCCCGGCAGGTTGCCGAAGCCCGGGCCACCGAGCGCGAACAGCTCCATCGGGCCGATGGGCACGCGCACGCCGCCCAGCAGCTCGAAGCCCGCAGGCACGCCGCCGTCGAGTGGAATCAGGGTGTGGAAGCTGCCTTCGAAGCGCACGAACTCGCCGGTGCTCGACACCAGCGCGCGCAGGCCGAGCTGGCTGCCGACGGTGTCGCGCGTGGTGGTGGGCGTCAGCGCCACGCCCTGACGAATGAGCGCCGAGAACTCGCCGCCGAAGCGCACGGGCCCGAAGTCGCGGCCCGCCGACAGCTGCGGCACCACGTTCCACCCGTTCTCGATGTTGAGCGCGTTGCCGACGCCGAAGGGCAGCGAGAGGCCGACCTGCAGCGCGAGGTCCAACGGCATCGACGACGCGAGGCCGCCGCCGCCTTGCGACAAGATACCCAGGCGCAGCGCGAAGCGCGGTGACCCGAGCCCGAACGAGTCAGGCGCGACGGTGCCCGCTTTGTTCGACAGGTCCTCGCCGGTCTGCAGCACCACCATCGGCAGCTCGCCGGCGATCTGCAGCCACGACGTGATGCCGAACGCGAGGCCCAGGTGCAGCTGCGCGCGGTGCTCGACCAGCGCGCCCTGGCTGACGCCGTTCCGGTAATACACGAGCGGGCTGTTCTCGTAGTGGAAGCCCAGCGTCGCGCGGAACCGGTACTGGTCGAGCGTGTCGCCGGTGGCCGCGCCGAGGCCGCCCTTGCCGCCGTCATTCAGCGTGAAGCGCGAGAGCGAGAACGACGGCAACGGCTGCGCCTGCTGCGCGGCTGCGACAGAAGAAACGAAGAGCGCGGCGCTCAGCGCCAGCCCTGCAGTCTGCAGGCGCTTCACGACCGCACCTCACCCTGACGCCGACGCAGCAGCGCCAGCACCGCGAGGCCCAGCAGCTCGAAGCCGCCCGTCGTCGTGCAGCCCACCAGGCCCTGGCCGCCGAAGCGCTCGTCGACCTGGTTGATGGTGAAGCGCACCGGCGCCGACTTGGGGCCGCGGTTGCCGGCGGCGTCGCGCGCGTCGGCTTCGACCGCGTGCGGCCCGGTGCCCAGCGTCGCGGGGTCGACCGCCAGCGAGAAGCGGCGGGTGGCGTCGGCCTCGGTGGTGCCGACCTCGCGGCCGTCGATGTAGATGGTGACGGTGCTGCCGGCCTCGGCCTCGCCGGTGATGACGAGCGTCTTGTCTTCGTCGTGGCTGTCGCCTTCGTCGGGCTGCGTGATGGTGGGCGCGACGGGTGCGGTGCCGTCGACGGTGAAGCGGGGCCCCATGGCGCGCATGCCGGTGTTGCCGCCCGCGTCGGTGGCCGTCGCCGACACCTCGTAGATGCCGTCGGCCAGCGCCGTGGGGTTGTTGAAGGTCCACATGCCCTGCGCGTTGGCCACCGTGGTGCCGACGAGGTTGCCGTTCAGGTACACGCTGACGACGCTGCCAGGCTCCGCGGTGCCGCTGATGGGCGGGTTGTTGCTGGTGGTGACGGTGTTGGGCGCCGGCGTGGTGATGTTCGGCGCGTCAGGCGGGCTCGCGTCTTTGTTGACGGTACGCGTGTCGGCGCCGGTGCCGGCCGCGGTGGTCTGCGACGCGCGCACGGTGATGCCGGTGCCGTCGCTGATGCCGCGCACGTCCATCGTCGCCGAGAACATGCCGTTGGCGCAGGGCACCATGGCGCTGCTCAAGCCCACGCTGACGGTGACGTTGCCGGCGTTGGCCGTGCACGCGCCGCTGACGATGTACGTCGCCGCGTTGGCGCCGGTGATGTCGGCAGGCGTGTTGAGCAACACGTTGGGGAGGCCCTCGACCGAGAACGTGCGCGGCTGCGACTCGTTCGACCGGTTGCCGGCGCGGTCAACCTGACGCGCGATGAGCGTGTGCGGGCCGGTGGCCAGCGTGGTGGGGCAGGTCCAGTTGCCCGACGCGTCGGCGGTGACGCTGCACACCAGCGCGGTGCCTTCGAAGACGTTGACCTGCGCGAAGGGCTCCGCAGAGCCGCTCAGCGTGGGCAGCGGCGCCACCGAGGCGTTCTGCGTCGGCGTGACGATGGTGGGCTCGCCGGGCGGGGTGATGTCGATGGTGAAGGTGCGCGTCGGCGACACCGCAGACTGGTTCTCGGCGCTGTCGGTGGCGCGCGCCGTCAGCTGCACCTGACCGGGCAGCAAGGCCGTCGTGGTGCAGGCCCACTGGCCGGTGGGCGGCACCTGCGTGCGGCACAGCTCGCCGACGCCGCTGCTGACCACCACCGTGCTGCCGGGCTCACCGGTGCCGGTGATGGTGGGCGTCGTGAGGTTGCCGAAGCTCATCTCGGCCGGCGTGGTGATGACCGGCGTGGTCGGGGCCTGCGTGTCCTTGATGGTGTTGCGCGTGTCGGTGCCGGTGCCGGTGGCGTTGGTCTGCGACGCCGTCAGCACGATGACGGTGCTGTCGACGAGGCTCGACGCGTTCTCAGAGCGGCTGAACGTGCCCGCGGTGCACGCGGTGGTGACGGCGGGCAGCGAGCCCACCTGCACGGTGACGGCGCCGGCCGACGTGGTGCACGTGCCCGACACCGGGAACGCGGTGGCGTTGGCGACGTTGATGGGGCCTGGCGTGTTGAGGCGCACGGTGGGCACGTTGTCGACGAGGAACGTGCGGTTGGCCGACGCCGGGCCCTGGTTGGTGGCCCTGTCAATCTGCCGCGCGTGCACCGTGTGGCTGCCGATGCCCAGCGTCGTGGCGCACGTCCACTGGCCGCTGGCGTTGGCGGCGGTGCTGCACAGCTGCGTGGTGCCTTCGAAGACCAACACCGTGGCGCCGGCTTCGGCCGTGCCGCTGATGGACGGGTTGGGTGCGACGACGGCGCTCGGCGCGGGGCTGGTGATGGTCGGCGCGGCGGGCGCCGTGGTGTCGATGGTGAGCGTGCGGCCCGGCGAGGCCACGCCGGTGTTGCCAGCGGGGTCGGTGGCGCGCACCACCACGGTGACGGGGCCGTCGGGCAGCATGTTGCCGGTGCAGGTCCAGTTGCCGCCGGCGCCGACGACGGCGCTGCACACCTCGTTGTTGCCGACGGTGACGCGCACCGTGGCGCCGGGCTCGCCGGTGCCTTCAAACGTGGGCGTGTTGTCGTTGGTGATGGCGCCGTTGGCCGGCGAGGTGAACGTGGGCACGCCCGGGGCGGTGGTGTCCTTGCTGGTGTTGGCCGAGTCGGTGCCGGTGCCCGCCGCGTTGTTCTGCGACGCTTGCACGGTGATGCTCGCGCCGTCGGCGAGCGACGCCACGCTGAACGTGGTGGAGAACGTGTTCCCCGAGCACGGCGTGGTGGTCATGAGCGCGCCCACGCGCACGGTGACGACGCCGTTCGAGTCCTGGCAGGTGCCCGACACGGTGTACGCGCTGTCGTTGCCGTCGTTGATGGCGCCCGGCGGGTTCAACCGCACGATGGGCGCGCCCTGCACGACGGCGAGCGTCTGATCAGACACCTGGTTCTCGAGCACCGACAGCCCGGTGATGTTGGTGCGGCCGTTGGTGTACGCGCCGGCGTTCGACGACGTCACCTGCACCACAATCGTGCAGCGGCTGGTGCCCATCGCCATGCTGCCGTTGGTGAGGCGCACCGAGGTCGAACCGACGCCGATGGCCGCGCCCGATGACGTGGTGACGGTGCCGTTGCAGGTGTTGGTCAAGACGGCGCTCGAGATGGTCAGGCCCGAGGGCAGGGTGTCGGTGAAGCCGAGGTTGGTCTGCGGCAGCGCGCCCGGCACGTTGTCGATGGTGAACGTGAGCGACGTGCTCTGCGGCACGGTGATGGCCGACGCGCCGAAGCGCTTCGAGAGCTGCGGCTGGTACGAATAGAACGTGAGGTCGTTCTGCGACGCGTAGGTGCCCGGCGCCGAGCCGAAGTTCCACATGATGCCGAACGAGTTATCGACGGTGGTGGGCTCGATGTAGTTGGTGAACGTGCCGGCCGAGTTGACCGAGTTGATCTGCCCAGCCGGGCAGTCGGCGGCGTCGAACAAGCACGCGTAGAAGCCCGCGAAGTAGCCGGTCCAGTTGATGCCGCCGCGGTAGCGCCACGCCTCGACGATGTTGGCCGACACGCGGTACCCGCCCACGATGGCCGGCGGCCCGAGCGAAAAGAAGCTGGGCCCGAAGTCGTCAGCCGCGAGGTACGCGTCGGCCACGTGGTACAGGCGCACCGTCGCGGTGTTCCCGGAAGGAATGGCGAGCGAGTGCGTCACCACCACGAAGTCGTTCGGGTACGTGTACTGCCAGGTGATGGTGAGGTCGTAGTTGCGGCCTCCGACGGTGGCGCGCAGCACGGTCGTCGCGGTGCCGCCGTTGCCTTGCGGCGTCAGCGTGTTCGACACCGGCGTCCACGCCTGCAGCGTCACGCCCGCGCTGGCCACCGTCGCGAAGTTCTGCGGGCCGACGACGGTGTTGCCGATGGCCACGTACACGCCGTTGGTCATGCTGCTGTTGGTCGTCGCGCCGGCCGTGCCCGTCGGGCTGTAGAGCTGCCCGGAGTTGAGCCGCAGCACCTGGATCTGCCCGGTGTTGCCGATGGTGACGCGGATACCGTTGGACGCCGTGGTGCCGCCCGTCGGGTTGATGATGACCTGACCGGCCGCCAGCGAGGGAACGATGGCGAACAGCGCAAAGACGAAATGACGCAAAACGAAGACCTCTTCCCCGTGAGTGGACGCGGTCGGCCATACGGGTGTGAGGCGAGGTACGTCAAGAGCACCACATGGTGAGATTTGCAGCAGAAGGGACGACATGAAGCGCGGACTGATGGTGCTGATTTCGTTGGGAGTTCTCGTGGTCGCGGCCGGGGTCTGGCTGGGCGCCGCCCGTCAGCCGGTGACGCCGCGCTTCACGCGGGCCGACCTCCCGCCGCTGCCCGCGGGGAAGAACCTCTTCGAGCCGTTCATGGCGTTGGCGAAGACCGCGCCGCGCACGGACTTTGATCACTCCGTGCTCGACGTGAAGTCCTGGGCCGAGCTGAAGGAGCGGAAGGACAACGGCCTCAACCTCGACTTCGACAAGGCCGCGTGGAGCCACGCGGAGCAGCTCGATGCCGTGCTGCAGCCGACGGGCGCCTTCGCCGAGGTGTGTACGCCCGGCGAGGTGTGCGAGCTGATGCCCGCGCTCTACGCGGTGCGGCTGCTCGAGGCGCGCGTGTTGGTGCTCGCCAACACCGAGCGGCTCGACGAGGCGCTCTCGCTGGTGTTGCGCCTGCGCACGGCGCTGACCGACTGGGAACGCGCGACGCGCACGCTGCTGGCCATGGCGATGGTGGGCGCGCTGCAGCGCGACGTCGAGACGTTGATCAACCTGCTGGGCGTCGATGACAGCCCGCTGCAGGCGCGCGTCGTCGGCGAAGTGGTGCTGTGCGACGCGCTGCCGGTCTCGCCGCACCGCGCGCCCATCGTCTGGGAAGCCGTCGCGTTCTCTGAAGCGTCGGCGAAGCTGGTGGCCGAGAGCGGCGGCTCGTGGCTCTACGACGCTGGCGAGTCGCAGAAGCTGGTCGACCGCTGCGCCGAGCTGTTGCTGAACGACGCGAAGGCCGAGTGCCCGACGAAGGGCGGCGACGCGCTGCCAGACTGGCTGCACAACAAGGCCGGCCGGGAGCTCGCGCGCATGTTCATCGGCGCGATGTCGGGCGTGATGAACCGGTCGGTGAACGACGCCGCCGAGCTGGCCGCGTTGCAGCGCGGCCGCTCGTGGTGCTCGAACTGA
>CAYWON010000176.1:0-13177 GCA_964459885.1 uncultured Archangium sp. | reverse complement strand
GTTGAGCGTCTCCAGCGCGCGGCCCGGCGTCGGGCCGGCCTTCTCTTTCCACAGCGCGATCGCCTCGCTCGCCGGCGCGCCGAGGAAACGATCGCGCCGAGAGCGCGTCTTGGCCCACAACGCGCTCACCGTGGCGTCGCGCGCCGCCAGGTCGAGGAACAACAACGCCGCCGCGGTGCCTGCCCGCGAGCGCTCAAACGGCTGCGCCATCACCTGCAGCCGCACCCACGCGCAGGTCAGCTCGGGGCGCCAGCTGAACGGCGCGGCGGGCAGCAGCAGATCAGCCTGGCTCGCCAGCCGGGAGATCTCCGCGTCGACAGCGGTCGAGGCGTCGGCGTCGGCGCGCACGCTCGCAGGCACCCTGGCGGGGTCGAGGCACGACGCCCCCGCAGCGACGCGCGAGGCCAACGCGAGCGCGCCTTCACGCACGTCGCCTACGCTGCTCTGGTGACGCGCCAGCGCGGCCGTCAGCACGCGGTTCCACAGCTCGCGGCGCAGGGCTTCGGTGTCGACCTCTTCGGCGGCGAGCGCGCTCAGCTCCAGCTGCCGCACTTCCCACGCGACGGCCTCGGCCGAGAGCAGCAGCTTGGGCTCCGCGGGGTCCAACGGCGGGCGGAGCCGCGCTGACTTCTTGATGGCCAGCGGGTTGCCCGAGTCGATGGCGTCGTCGCTCACGGCGGCGAACGAAGTGGCGAGCCGCCCCGTCTCGACGCCGCGCCCGGCGCTCACGTCCCACGGCGTGCCGGGCTCGACGCGCAGCTTCATCGTCTTCGGCAAGCCCTTGAGGAACGCTTTGACCTTCTCGTCGCCGTGCGCGGCGAGCGCGTCGGGCGAGCCACCGGCGGCCTTCACGGGGGTGAGATCGTACGAGTACTCGCGCGCGCCATCGGGCAACGGCTTCACCGCGAACGGCGAGACATCGACCATCGGCAGCGCGGCGAGCGCCAACAACAACGACGACAGCGGCACGCTTACTCTCCTTCGAGCCCCAGCAGCTGGCGCACGGTGTCGAGCACCTCCTGCGCCTTCACCGGCTTGATGAGGTACGCCGACGCGCCCAGCCTCATCGCGCGCTCGCGATCTTCCTCGGCGGCCTCGGTGGTGATGATGACGATGGGGAGCTTCTCGTTCGCCGGGTCGCCGCGCAGGTGCGACGTCAGCTTGAGGCCGTCCAACACCGGCATGTTGATGTCGGTCAGCACGATGTCGAACTGACCTCCCTGGAACTTCTTGATGGCCTCAGCGCCGTCTTGCGCCTCGATGCACACGATGTCGCCCAGGCGCTGCAACGCGTACATCACGCTGCGGCGCAGCTGCATCGAGTCATCAACTACCAACGCACGAATCGTCATGACCCGCGCGACGGTAGACAATTTCGCCGCGCCTCACGAGCGCTCGCTTCACCCCAACGCCCGGGCCAGCGCCGGACCCAGGTCATCGAGCGGTAACGTGCGCTTCACCGCGCCCGCCTTGATGGCCGCGCCGGGCATGCCGAACACCACCGCCGTCGACTCGGCTTCGGCCCAGACCTCGACGCCGGCCTTGTCGAGCGCCTTCGCGCCCTTCGCGCCGTCGTCGCCCATGCCCGTCAGCACCACCGCGCGCGTGCCCGGCGGCGCCACCTTCGCGGCGCTCGAGAAGAGCCGGTCGACCGACGGCGCGTGTTGATCGGCGGGCGTCGTCATCTTCACCGTCAGCTGCAGCTTGCCGCCGCGCTCTTCGAGCTCGACCTGCTCGCCTCCCGGCGCGACGTACACGCGGCCCGCGACGATGGGGTCGCCATCGGTGGCCTCGACCACACGAAATGGCAGCGCCTGATCGAGCCGCTCGGCGAAGGCCCGCGTGAAGCGCGTCGGCATGTGCTGCGCGACCACCACGCACACCGGCAGGCCCGCGAGCGACTCGAGCACCTTCTGCACGGCGGGCGGTCCACCCGTCGACGCGCCGATCAGCACCAGCCGCGTGATGTCGGGCAGCTTCTTCACCGTCGCGGCGCGCGTGCGCGGCACGGCGGCCTTCGCTTCATCGCGGCGCATGAACGGCGCCGACCGCAGCTTCTCGATGAGCTCCGAGCGCATCGCCGTGAAGCCGGCCTCACCACCGCCGGGCCGCGCCACGAAGTCGAACGCGCCCAACTGCAGCGCCTTGAAGACGTCAGACGGGTGGCCGTACGACGAGACGACGATGACCGGCGTCGGCTTCCGCGCCATCAACAGCCGCAAGAACGTGTAGCCGTCCATCTTCGGCATCTCGAGATCGAGCGTGATGACGTCGGGCGAGAGCTGCACGGCGAGCTTGAGGCCCTCTTCGCCGTCAGCGGCGCGGCCGACGACCTCGATGCCGGGCGCCGACTCCAGCACCTTCGAGAGCGCTCTGCGGTTGGTCGCCGAGTCATCGACGATCAACACGCGAATCGGCTGCTGCAACTTCTCGCGCGTCATGGGCCGGGCCTCCGGTACACCAGATCGCCGTTCAACTGCACGAGCTCAAAGCGCGTCGAGAAGTGCAGCAGGTTCTCGGAGTGGCCCAGCAGCAGGTACCCGCCCGCGTTGAGACGCTCGTAGAACAGCTCGATGACCTGCTTGCGCGTGGGTTGATCAAAATAGATGAGCACGTTGCGACAGAAGATGACGTCGAAGCGCGGCAGCAGTGACGCCGCGCCACCGTCGAGCAGGTTGAGCTGACCGAAGCGCACCGGCGCCCGGTACGGCGCCTTCACCTTCACGCGGCCGCCGTCGAGCGCGTCGAAATAGCGCGCGCGTTGCTCGGGCGTGGTGGCCCGCAGCGCCATCGAGCCGTACTCGGCCTTGCGCGCGGCGGTGAGCGCCTTGCGAGAGAGATCCGTGGCGAGGATGTCGAGTGACCAACCGACTGTCGAGGCGCGGCCGTCCAACAACATCGCCAACGTGTACGCCTCTTCTCCCGTGGCGCAGCCGGCGGACCACACATGCAGCGATCGCGAGCGCTCGTTCTTCTTCTCGATCAACGGCATCACTTCGTCTTCGAAGCAGCGCAGCTGCACCGGCTCGCGGAAGAAGTACGTCTCGTGGGGCACGAGGAGATCGATCGCCGTCTCGAGCTCGTCGGCGCCGCGCGCGTCAAAGCGCAGGTAGCGCGCGTAGGCCGTGAAGTCGCGCAGGCCCAGCAGCTCGAGGCGCGGGGCCAGCCGTCGCTCGGCGATGAACTTGAGCTCCTCGCGCAGCAGGAACCCGGACGCCTGAGAGAAGAGGTCGCGCAGCAGGTGCAGCTCTTCGGCGCTCATCTCGAGCCGCGAATCGCCTGCTGCCACGTCACACCCGCCGGGCCAGCGCGTCGGCCGCTTCTGCGAGCAGCGCTCTGGCCACCGCGTCTTCTTCACGCGCGACCGCGTCGAGCAGCGGCCCGTGCGCCTCGCGCCCCGCGGCCACCGACAACAACCGCGCCGCCGCTACGCGCACGTCCCACCGTACGTGAGTCAGCGCGGCGGTCGCCTTGTCCAGCAGCAGCGGGCGGTCAGCGCCCAGCGAGAACGCGAGCTTCTGCACGTCGGCGTTGCCGTGCTGCGCGGCACGCAGCAGCAGCTCGTCGCTCAGGCGACCCAACCAGGCCAGCGCTTCCAACGCCGCCAGCACCACCGAGGCGTCGGTGTGCCGACACAGCGCCTGCAACCTCGGCGCGGCCGCATGGGCCCCGGCTTCACCCGCCGCCGTGCACGCCAGCGCCAGCACCGAGGCGTCGGCGTCGGCCAGCGCGCGCTGCAGCACACCGTCGAGGTCAGCCGCGCGCATGTGCGAGCTCGCGCGGACGGCGGCGCGACGCACCATCGGCGCTTCGTCCATCAGCGCGGCTTGCAGCACGCCCAGCGTCTCGAGCGGCATGTGCACCGAGGCCTCCGCGGCCGACGCGCGCAGCGCCGGGTCGGCGTCATGCAGCGCGCGCCGCACCACGTCGAGCCCTGCGGCGCCCACGATCTCCGCCCACGCGCGCACCTCGTGAGGCCGGAGCACGCCCTGCACGAGCGGCGTCAGCGCGGCGCGCACCTCGTCGGGCCAGCTGTGCGCCAACGACACGAGCGAGCGGTAGGCGTGCACGGCGAGCGCGTCGTCTTCGAAGAGCCGCACCAGCGGTGCGATGGCCTCGATGCTGCGGGTACGACCCAGCGCGCGCGCGCCGAGCTCGGCCAGCTCCGGATCGCCGCTGTCCACCAACGCCACCAGCGACGGCACGAGGCTCGGCTCGGCGAGGCGCACGATGGCGTCGGCCACCACGGCCCGGGCTTCACCCGACAGATCCGCGAGCGACTCGGCCGACGAGAGCAGCACGCGCGCGGCCGGCGTGCCGATGCGCACCAGGGTGTCGAGCGCCAGTTCCGCGTCGCGCGCGTCGCGCACCGCTTCGACGACGGGAATGGACAAGACGGCGTCGCCCAACGCGCGCACCACCAGCAGCGCGCCCAGGTGTCGCTCCACCTCGTTGCTGGCGAGGCCGCGCTCGAGCCAGGTGCGGAGGTCGAACACCGGCCGCAGCACCGCGCGGAGCTCAGCTTCCTGCTCGGCGCCGAGCGTGACACCCGACGCCCCCAGGGACACCAGCGCGGCGTCGCGCGACTCGCGCACGGCCAGCGCGCGCACCGTCAGCAGCGTCGCGGTCGGGTGCCGCACGTGGCCCAGCAGTCGCCACGCGCTGCGCCGGGTCAGCGCGTCAGCCAGCAGCGGCGTCAGCTTCGGCAGCGGCGGCGGCGCGCCCAGCGCGGCGAGCCCTTCGAGCGCGCAGACGCGCAGCATGACGTCTGACGAGGCGAGCAACGTCTCGAGCGCGCGCCGGGCGTCGGGCCCGCCAATGCGCCCGAGCGCTTCGGCCGCGGCAGTGCGCACGTTCGCGTCGCGATCGCCCAGCGCCTTCACCAGCGGCGCCACCGCGTCGCTCCGCCCCTGCTCACCGAGGATGTCGGCGGCGAACTTGCGGTGATCAGCGTCGCCCTGCTGCAGCAGCGAGATGACGGCCGGCATCGACACACCGCCGAGCTGCGCCAACACCGACGCAGCTGCGTTGCGTGCCCCGGCGTCGTCGCGCTCGCCCAGCAGCCCGATGAGCGCCGAGACCACCTCAGGCGTGCCCTCGAGGGCCGCGAGCCGCTCCGCCGCCAGGCGCCGCACACGCCAGCTCGCGTCACGCAGCGCGCTCAGCAACGCCGCCACCGACGACGGCCCGGGCTCAAGCGCGTCGAGCGCCCGGTAACGCGCGTCGGCGTCGACGTCGGCGCCGAGCCAGGTCACGCGTCCTCCTGCAGCAGCGCGCGCACGTCGAGCAACAACAGCAGCTGCGCGCCTTCACCGGTGATGCCGAGCACGTGCGCCGACGCGACGGGCGGCGGCTTGAGCGCCGACATCGGCACGCGCTTCACCTGCGACACCGCGTCGACCAGCACGCCGACCCGACGACTGCCGACGCGGCACACCATCAACCGCTCGCTGCGGCGCGGCTTGCCCGAGGGCGTGTGCGTGCTCGCGGCCACGCTCTCAACGCCGAGGCGTTTCCGCGCGTCGACCACCGGCAGCACCTCGCCACGCAGCCGCGCGACGCCTTCCAGAAAGCGAGGGGCGCGCGGCATCGGCGTCAGCGGCGGCACGGGGATGATCTCATCGACCCGCTTGAGGTCGACCGCGTAGCTCTCGGTGCCGATGCGCACCACGCACAGCTGCACGAGCTCGCTCATGCCAGCGCCTGCTCGACGTCGAGGAGAATGAAGAGGTCTTCGCCGCGCCGCGCGAGGCCCGCGATGGCGCTGCGCTCCACGCCGAGCTCCGGCGCCTCTTCCAGCTTCGAGAGGTGCAAGCGCACCACGCCCTCGACGCGGTCCACCAGGATGCCGGCGTCGCCCTCGAGGTCGTGCAGCAAGACGATGCGCGCCGAGCGGGCCACGTCAGACGCCTGCCGCACCTCCGGCGACTTGTCAGCGAGGCGCAGCCTGACCTTCACGTCGTACAGCGGCAGCATCTCGCCGCGCACGTTGATGAGCCCCAGCACGTTGCGCCGCGCGCGCGGGATCTCGGTGACAGCGCCCACCTTCAAGATCTCGCGCACCGCGTGAATGGGCACCGCGTACGTCTCGCCTTCGAGCACGAACGCGAGGAACTCTTCCGGCGTCTCTTCGAGCGGCGCGCCGGCGTCGCGATCCCGCTCCGGAGCGTCCGAGAGGAACGCGCCGACGTCCTCATCAGGGTCGTAGAAGAAGCGATCGAGGAGCTCGGCGAAGCGGGACGACACGGGTGTGTGACTGTAGTCCAGCCTTCAGGCGGAGCGCGGCTCCAACTGGTGCCGCGACAGCTCTTCGAGGAGCGCGGCGATGTCCAACACCAGCACCGCGCGGCGATCCCCCAGCTCGGTGGCGCCCGACACACCCGGCGTGCCGCGCAGCCGGCCGCTCAAGGGCTTGGTGACGATGTCCTGCTGGCCCAGCAGCTCGTCGATGGCGAGGCCGAGCCGCTGCTGCGCGAGGCCCACGATGACCACGTAGTGCGTGGTGCGCGGCTCTTCTGGCAGCCCGAACAGCCGCGCCAGCCGCACGAAGGGCATGGTCTGCCCGCGCACGTCGAGCACCTCACGCTTCTCGATGGTGCGCAGCGCGTCGCTGCGCGCCGAGACGATCTCCAGCACCGCGTTCAAGGGAATCGCGTAGGTGCGGCCGCTCACGTTCACCATCAGCGCGCGAATGATGGCCAGCGTCAGCGGCAGCGTCAGCGTGAAGGTGGTGCCCGAGCCGCGCCGACTGTCGATGTCGATGAGGCCTGACAGCCGCTGCAGGTTGGTCTTCACCACGTCGAGGCCGACGCCGCGGCCCGAGAGCTCCGAGACGTCGCGCCGCGTGGAAAAGCCGGGCTGGAACACGAGGTTCATCAGCTCGCGGCGATCCATCTCTTCGGTCTGCTCGCGCGTCACCAGCCCGCGCTCCAGCGCCACCTCACGAATGCGGCCTTCGTCGAGGCCGGCGCCGTCGTCGCGCACCTCGATGATGACGTGGTTGCCCTGCTGCCGGGCCTGCAGGCCGATGGTGGCGCGCGCGCGCTTGCCGCCGGCCGTGCGCACGTCTGGCTTCTCGATGCCGTGGTCGAGGGCGTTGCGAAGCAGGTGCATCAACGGGTCTGACAGCTCTTCGACGATGAGCTTGTCCAGCTCGACGTCGCCGCCCGACATGTCGAACGTGACGTCCTTGCCCGACTCGCGCACCAGGCGGCGCATGAGGCGCGCCAGCTTGTCGAAGACCTGGCCGAGGGGAACCATGCGCACCTCGAGCACGCCCTTCTGCAACTCGTCGAGGCGACGCGACAGCGCCCGGGCTTCCCGCTGCAGCTCCTGGCCCCACAGCTTGGGCAACGCGTGACCGCTGCTCTGGCGCGCGGCCTCGGCGAGGCGCTCGAGGTTGCTGCGCACGAGCAGGAGCTCGCCGATGGAGTTCATCAACCCATCGAGGCGGCCGATGTCGACGCGCACGGTGTTGGTGAGGCTGCGCAGCGAGGTGTCGGGCTGTACGCGGCTAAGCCCCGACGGCGACGACGGCAGCGGCGTCAACGCGGTGCCGGTAGCGCTGATGTCGTCCCACACCGCTGACTTCTTCGTCGGGAACGGCGTCGGCGAGGGCCGCGCGGGCGGTGGCGGCGTGGGAGCGAACGCGCGCTGCGCCAGCGGCTCGAGGCCCACGCCGTCGGGCATCACCGCCTGCACTTCTTCACGGCCCCGCGCGCTGCCGAAGATGAGATCGAACGCGATCGATGCGTCGTCGCCGGGCTGCGAGCTCGGCAGCGTGCTGATGACCTCGCCCATCGGCTTGAGAAGCTTGTTGAGCGCCGACAACCGGGTGTCGAAGTCTTCGAGGCTGAAGACCGCGCGCACCTTCCACAGCCCCACGCCCTTCTTCACGTTCTCGCGCAGGCGGTGCTCTTCGTATTCCGTGAAGACCGAGCGGATCTGCGGGTCGATGCCCACTTGGTCGAGCACGTCGACGTCTTCGGCTTCGGCGCCGCTCGCCAGGCGAGAGAGCTCGCCCGCCAGCGCGTCGGCCGCGGCGCGCAGGTCGGCCGAGTCGTCACCGCGCGAGGCCTCGCCCAACATGCTCTGCAAGAGGTCGACGGTCTGCCCGAGCGTGTCGAGCAGCTCGGGGCTCAGCGGTGTCTTGCCGAGGCGGAGCGCGTCGAGCAGGTCTTCCGCGCGGTGCGCCAGCTTCGAGATGCCGTCGAGGCCGAACATCGCCGAGAGGCCCTTGAGCGAGTGCGCGGCGCGAAAGACGGCGTTGAGTCGATCGGGGTCGGGCTCGGTCTCGCCGTGGCCTTCGAGCGCCAGCAGCTCGCGGCCGAGCGTCTCGAGGATCTCCGTCGCCTCCGCGATGAACTCGTTGAGCGCCTTCGGAGCCGTCATGGCTGATTCAGAGCTTCAGGTACTGCTTCACGAGGCAGAGGATGGCCTCGGGCTCGAAGGGCTTCACCACGTACTCGTTGGCGCCGAGCGAGAGGCCACGATCGCGATCGAGCTCGCGCCCTTCGGTCGTCACCACGAAGAGCGGCGTGTCCTTGTAGTGCGGGTTCTTCTTCACGAAGTTGATCAGCTCGAGGCCGTTGATGTCCGGCATGTTGATGTCGGTGATGATCAACTCGAAGCGGTGACGCGGCAGCACCTTGAGCGCGTCGAAGCCGTTCACCGCGGTGTGCACCTCGACGTCGGTGAGGGTCTCGACGGCCGCGCGCAGGAGCTCCCGGGTGGCACCGGAGTCTTCCACGATGAGCACCTTGCGCGTCGACACGGTGAAAAGCCTACACCGCCTCAGCCTGAAAAGACCGCCACCGCTCCCTGGAAGTGCGGCGCGAACGCCCGCTCCACCAGCTCGTCCCGCTGACCAGCGACGGCTTTGGGCAGGTTCGGAAACGCGAGCGCTACCGAAGGGACCTGCGCCTTGCTCAACATCGCCGCCGCGCCGGTGAGCGCGTGTTCCAGCCCCAGCGCAGTGACGGCCTGCGAGCGCCCGAGCCCGACGGCGAAGATGCGGCGAGCCGGCACGCGCGCGTCGGTGGGGAGCAGCAGCTTGTCGCCGGGCGCACCCACGAAGAAGCCCGACTGCAGCAGCCGCGACAGCTCGCCGCACAGCCGCCAGTCGAGGAAGCCCGCGGCGCCCGAGAGCGGCCGTTCATCTTCGGTGACGAAGCAACACAGCGCCTCGACGCCAGACAGCGCGTCGAGCGACTCGAGGCCCGCCGCGAGCTGCTGCGGCTTCACGCCTTGCCGACCGTGCCCGCGATGCGATCGAGCAGGCCGTTGATGAACGAGCTCGACGCTTCGTTTCCGAACGTCTTCGCCAGCTCGACCGCCTCGTTGATGGTCACCTTGCGGGGGATCTCGTTGAGGTACTTGAGCTCGAACACGCCGATGCGCAGCACGTTGCGGTCGATGCGCTGCATGCGCTCCAGCCGCCAGTTGTGCGAGTGCGCCTCGATGAGCTGATCAATCTCTACGGCGTGGCGCTGCACGCCTTCGATCAGCTCCTTGGCGAACACGTCGGCCGCGGGGTCGCGCGGGCCTTCGTCGTCGTGCGCGGTCCACGCCGCGTCGAGGGCTCCCAGCGGCTGCACGCGGGGGTCCTGCTCCAGCTGGTAGAGCGCCTGCAGCGCGCGCTCACGGCCGAGACGTCGGGCACCCACTCACTTCGCTCCCATGGTCGAGTACAGGTTGACCATCTCGATGCAGGCCACGGCCGCTTCGCCGCCCTTGTTGCCGGCCTTCACGCCAGCGCGATCGATCGCCTGCTCGACGGTGTCGCAGGTCAAGACGCCGAACGTCACCGCGCAGTCGGCGTTGAGCGCGAGCTGGCCGATGCCTTTGCTGACCTCCGCAGAGACGTGCTCGAAGTGCGGCGTGCCGCCGCGAATGACGCAGCCGAGCGCGATGACGCCGGCGTACTTGCCGGAGCTCGTCACGCGCCGCGTGAGGCCGGGCAGCTCAAACGTACCGGGGCAGCGGTAGACGTCGACCTGATCATCCGCGACGCCGTGGCGACGGAGGGTGTCGAGCGCGCCGTTGAGCAGCGGCTCGGTGATGAAAGAGTTGAACCGGCTCACGGTGACCGCGAAGCGGCCCTTCGGCGAGACGAGGTTGCCTTCAAACGTGCGTGCCATCGCGAATCACCCTACTCCCAGGCGGATCTGCTCCACCACTTCGATTCCGTAGCGCTCCACGCCGACGATTTGATTCGGCGTGTTGGTCAGCAGCTTGAGCTTCTGCACGCCGAGATCGTGGAGGATCTGCGCGCCGATACCGACCTCCTTGAGGCGCGCCTGACCGTCGTGGCCTTCCACGGCCTGCACGTTGGACGGCGGCTTGCCCAACAGCGCGTCGGGGCCCGCCACGTGCTTCTGCAGCAAGACCACCACGCCTCGCTGCTCGCGCTTGATGCGGTCGAACGCGTACTTGAGCGAGCCTTCGCCCGTCATGTGATCGAGCAGGTCTGACAGCGGCGTCGCGCGGTGAATGCGCGTCAACACGGGCCGCTTGCCGGTGACGTTGCCCATCACGAGCGCGAGGTGCACCGCGGGGTCGACGTCGGTCGAGTACGCGTAGGCCGTGAAGTCGCCGTAGGGCTCGCGGCGCACCACCGTCTCGCCGATGCGGCGCACCAGCCGCTCAGACGCCAGGCGGTAGGTGATGAGGTCGGCGATCGCCAGCAACGTCAGCTTGTGCTTCCGGGCGAAGCGCACCAGCTGCGGCCGACGTGCCATCGTGCCGTCGTCGTTCATCACCTCGCAGATGACGCCGGCGGGCGTGAGGCCGGCGAGCCGCGCGAGATCCACCGACGCTTCGGTGTGACCGGGGCGCACCAGCACGCCGCCATCGCGCGCGCGCAGCGGGAAGACGTGGCCGGGCCGCGACAGATCGGCCGGCAGCGCGTCGGGCTTGATGGCGGTCTTGATGGTGTGCGCGCGATCGGCCGCCGAGATGCCGGTGCTGACGCCCTGCGAGGCCTCGATGCTGACGGTGAAGGCCGTCTGCCGCGGCGAGGTGTTGTCGGTCACCATCGGCGGCAGGTTCAGCTTCGTCACCTGCTCGTCGGTCATCGACAGGCACACCAGCCCGCGCGCGTGCTTCACCATGAAGTTCACGGCTTGCGGGGTGACGAGCTCGGCCGCCATCACGAGGTCGCCCTCGTTCTCGCGATCTTCATCGTCGGTGAGGATGACCATCTTGCCCTTGCGCACGTCGGCGATGGCCTTCTGCACCAGGGCAATGCTGCGCTTCTCAGACTCCAGGTTCGGCATGACGCCGCCCTCATGTCGCGGAGCGTCACCCCGCGCAACCGAATGGTGGTGCGGTTGTTTTTGCGAATGATTTTCAATAACTCGCACCACCATGTCGTCTTCACCGGCTGTCCGCACCACGCTCTCGAGCGCCTTCATCTTCCTCATGCTCGCGGCGGGGCATCTGCTGATGGTGGTCATCAACGCGGTCGAGCACCGCGTCGATGCCCCGGTGCCGCAGGGCGTGGCCGCGCGCATGTTCACCGACCGACCGCTGGCAGAAGAGCTCGAAGCGGCGCTGCGGAAGGCCCACACGCCGGAGAACCGCGCGGTGCTGCAGCAGGCGGTGAACGACGCGCACGCCGGCCGCGACGTGGTGCTCAAGATGCTGCCGGTGACGCGCACGCTGGTGGCGGCGACGCTGCTGCTCACGGCCATCGGCGCGTTCCTGATGTGGGTGACGTCGCGGCTCAAGGGCGACGCGGCGCAGACCATCGTCGGCATCTTCGCGGGCAACTTCATCTGGACCGGGGCCGTCGAGTACGGCCTCACCATCGCGTCGAGGCAGCTCGGCGTGGCCAAGGCCATCACCGCCGTCGACGGGCAGCTGGTGGCCATCTACGGCGAGTACGTGTTGCTGAAACACACGTGGGGCGCGCTCGTGTTGATCATGGCGTACCTCTTGTACCTGGAGTCTTCCCGGTGCCCCGTCTTCCTCTGGTGGCGTGAGCGGGTGCCGACCATGCGCGGTGCGCTGGTCACCGGCCGCATCGACAACTACGGGCCTCGCAGCGCGTTTCAGTACGCGACGACGGTGTGGGGTTTCTACCTGCTGCTGCTGTGGGCCTACGACGAAGACGTCTTCGGCGTGCACGGCATCTTCACCAGCCTGGTGCTGGCCGGGTCGCTCGCGGGCACCGTGTACACGGTGTACCGGCTCACGCAGTACAACGGCTGGGGTCCGGCCATCCGCTACGCGATGGGCGCGATGATCATCGCGTGGACGCCCATCGAGATCGCCGGCAAGTGGGGCGTGCTCCGTGAGCCGTGGTTGCTGCTGCACCCCTCGACGCTGCTCATCTTCTTTGGCGGCCTGGCGGTGGGCACGTGGCTGCTGTGGCGCGCGCAACGCAAGCCGAGAGCTGAGCTGGTCGTCGGCTGATCAGCGCAGCCGCAGCACGTGCGTGGGCCACGTGGTGAGGCCGCGCGGGTCTCCATCGAAGCTGGCGTCGTACGTGGCCAGTCGCGCGACGCCGTCGAGCACGCCCGGCACGCGCAGCGGGTCGCCGAGCAAGACCAGCGCGCGTGAAGCCCGCAACCAGGGCAGCACCCGCGCCGCGAGCTCCGCCGAGTAGAGCGCGTCACCCGCGAGCACGACGTCGAACTCGAGCGCCGTGCCGATGAGATCGTCGCTGGTCGTCTCGACGCGCACGCCGTTCAGCTGCGCGTTCCGCATCGCCAGCGCTTCACACAGCGGGTCGATGTCGGCGCACACCACCTCACGCGCGCCGGCGACCGCGGCGGCGATGCCTTCCACGGCGCAGCCGCTGGCGAAATCCAGCACGCGCTTGCCGCGCACGACGTCGGGGTGATCGAGCACGTAGCGCGCGAGCACCTGCCCGCCCGGCCACGCGAAGGCCCAGTACGGCATGCCGAGCGACTCGGGGTCGACCGCGTGCCAGCTCGGCGCGTCGGGCGGCAACAACCAGAGCTTGAGTTCGGGCACGAGGAACGGCGCTGTGACGCGCAGCTCGTCTCTCACGCAAACCCGGCGGCGCGGAGCTGCTCGACGGTCAGCCCACTGGCGCGGCCGCCCAGCATGCGCGCGACGTACTTGCCGATGATGTCGGCCTCGAGGTTGACCGCATCGCCGGGCCGCTTCTTGCCCAGCGAGGTCTTCTGCTGCGTCTCGGGGCTGATCA
>CAYWON010000175.1:0-13758 GCA_964459885.1 uncultured Archangium sp. | reverse complement strand
GTCATCACCACGCTGGCCTTCACCGGCCGCGCGGAGCTGGCGTTCGACCCGGTCGGCAACGACAACACCGACATGTTCGTGCGCCTCAAGCCCGAAGGTGAGTGGACGAGCGCGCACGACCTCGACGACCTCTCGGAGAAGATCAAGGAGCGCATCGAGAGCCGCGTGGCTGGCACCTTCGTGTCGGTCAGCCAGCCCATCGAAGACCGCACCAACGAGCTCATCTCGGGCAGCCGCGCCGACGTGGCCATCCAGATCTTCGGCAGCGACCTCGACACGCTCGTCGAGAAGTCGAACGCCGTGGGCGACGTGGTGCGGAAGATTCAGGGCACCGGCGACGTGCGCATCGAGCGCCTGCTGGGCATGCCAAACATCGTCTTCACGCCCGACCGCGAGCGCCTCGCCCGCTACGGCGTGCAGCTCGACGACGTGTTCCGCACCATGGAAGCGGCGCGCGTCGGTGCGCGCGTGGGCGTCATCTACGAAGGCCCGAAGCGCTTCGAGGTGCGCGTGCTGTCACCGCCGACCGAGAACACGCGGCGCGGCCTCGGCGACCTGTTCGTCGAGACGGCCGACGGTCAGCAGATCAGCCTCGACGAGCTGGGCACGCTGGAAGACACCGAAGGCCCGGCCACGGTGCGCCGCGAGAACTTCCAGCGCACGGTGCGCGTGGAAGTGAACCTGCGCGGCCGCGACCTCGCGTCGTGGGTGTCCGAAGCGCAGGCCACGGTGGACAAGGAAGTGCCGCTGCCCACCGGCTACACGGTGACCTGGGGTGGTCAGTTCGAAAACCTCGAGCGCGCGCAGGCCCGCCTGGCCGTCGTGGTGCCGCTCGCGCTGCTCATCATCCTGGGCATGCTGGTCATGACGTTCGGCTCGGTGCGCATCGCGATGGGCGTGTTCTCGCTCGTGCCGCTGGCGCTCATCGGTGGCGCCGTCGGCCTGCTGGTGCGCGGCATGAACTTCTCGCTGCCCGCGGCGGTCGGCTTCATCGCGCTCGCCGGCGTCGCCGTGCTGAACGGCGTCGTCATGACCACCGACGTGAAGAAGCTGCTCGACGCCGGTGAGCCGCTCGACAAGGCGGTGCTGCATGGCGCGGCGCACACGCTGCGCGCGGTGCTGACGACGGCGGCGGTGGCCGCGCTGGGCTTCTTCCCCATGGCCATCAACGAAGGCGCCGGCTCTGAAGTGCAGCGCCCGCTGGCCACCGTCGTCATCTTCGGCATCATCGGCGCGACGGTGCTGATGCTGGTGGTCTTCCCCGGTATCTTGAAGTTCGCGCTCGCGGCGCCGGCGACCGTCGAGTCAGACGACCTGCCTGACGCCGACCCGGTGCCGGGCGAGCCTGCGGTGCCCGCCAAGGGCCACTGACGCAAAACGCACGCGGTGGGGATTACCGCCCCACCTCGTCTTCACAAGTCACTGAGTCTCGTGTTGCCGCGCCAGACACGTGGCGTTAGCACATACGCCATGTCTGCCGCCGCGCGGGTGGGGCCTCATTGGCACGATGAGAGGCGCAAACAACTCCTGGCGAACCACCCCGAAGCCCGGGCGTTGGTAGGGCCTGACCCGACGACAGTGCTCTGGGTGGTGGCGCTCTTCGCGCTGCAGCTCGGGCTGGCGTGGGTCGCTTCGACGATGCCGTGGTGGGTCGCGCCCATCGCCGCGTACCTGGTGGGCGCGTTCATCGCGCACGCGCTCGGCGTGCTGGTGCACGACGGCGCGCACGACCTCATTCTCAAGACGCCGCTGGGCAACCGCATCATGTCGATGGTGGCCAACGTGCCGCTGTTGTTCCCCGCCGCGATGGACTTCCGCGAGAAGCACCTGAAGCACCACGCGCACCTCGGCGAGCCCGACGGCGCCGACACGCAGGCGCCGCAGCTGTGGGACTTCAAGTTCGTCACCAACGGCGTGAAGCGCGCCATCTGGCATCAGATGGGGCCCATCCTCACGCACAGCGACGCGCCCTCGCACCGGCCCTCGAAGTGGATCTTCATCAACATCGCGGTGAACGTGGTGTGCACCGGCCTCATCTTCTGGTGGCTGGGCTTCAACGGCATTCTCTATCTCGGCGTCTCAGGCTTGATGGCCTTCGGGCATCACCCGGTGGGCGTGCGCCGCTACGGCGAGCACCTGACGCTGAAAGCCGGTCAGCCGACGACCTCGTATTACGGCCCGCTCAATTTCCTGTCGTTCAACGTGGGCTACCACGTGGAGCACCACGACCTGCCGAGCGTGCCGTGGACGCGCGTGCGCAAGCTGCACGCCCTGGCGCCGGAGCTCTACAAGGACCTCGCGTACGTGCCGTCGTGGACGGGGCTGCTGTGGCAGCTGACCTTCAAGAGCGGCGAAGGGCCCGACAAGTACTTCCTCGAGCGCAAGCCCGGCGAGCCCACGACGCAGCCGCAGAACCAGACGCACTCACCGGCGTGAAGGCCCCAGGTCGGCGAGCGACTCGACGGCCTCCAGCATCAGCAAGCCCATCGCGTTGACCTTGTTCAGCGCGGGTTCTGCGGTGACCGACGCGGTGGGTCGCACCAGCAGCCGCGGCCGACCGCCCCACGCCAACACCCACTCGAGCGACACGTCGCCGCGCAGCTCGTGCATCACCCGGCTGGGGCCCCACAGCGACTGGTGACGCGCTTCGACGCGCAGCGCGCTCGGGTACTCGAGGACAACCCCAGGCGGCCGACGGCGCGCGTGGTGACGCCGCCCATGGGCATCACCTGCGCGCGTTGATCTGCAGCGATCCACCCTGCGGGGCCGGCGCCGACGAGCAAGAAGTGTCGCGAGTGGTCGGCCTGCACGTGCAGCCACGCCCAGCCCGCGAAGCCGGTCAGCGTGTGCTGCGAGCGCCACGCGCGGAAATCGGTGCCCACCTCGAAGCCGAAGCCCACGAAGTCCTGCCAGCGCGGTGACGGCGGCAGCGGCGGCGCGATGGTGTCGAAGGCGATGATGTTGAAGTGGCTCTGGACGATTTCAGGCCGCGGCAGCGACGGCGCGAACGTGAAGCCGCCTTCCAACATGCGGATGCCGACGGGCCGCCCCACGCCGCGCAGCCGCTGCGAACCGAGCGGCTCGTTGAGGCCTGAAGACTCGAGGCGCACCACCGGCGTCAGCAGCCCGTCGTCGCGCTGCCAGAGGCCGACGCCGCCGCCTGCGCGCCAGTGACCTGACACCGGGAGGCTGCGCGTCGCCGGTGTCACCTCGGCCACGGCGATGACCTCAGCCTCGTCAGCGAGGAACGCGGGCGCCGACGCGTCGGTGAAGACGTCAGCCACCAGCGCGCCCTGCAGCGTCGTGACTTCGTCGAAGAGAGAGAGGCGCGCGGCGATGTCGGCGGCCTGCTGCTCTTCGGCCGGCGTCATGGCGCGCTTGTCGGCGCGGCGGCGGAGGTCGTCGAGGAACGCGTCGCGGTCGAGCACCATCAGGCGCTGCTGCAGCGTGCTCTCTTGCTCGAGCACCGCGAGCCGCTCGTCCCAGATGGTCTCGAGCGGCGTGTTGGGGAGCTGCACCAGCTCGCCGTCGAGCTCGCGGCGCTCGTAGTGGGCGACGTCGGCCACTGAACGTTCGACGCGGGCCGAGAGCGCCCACCACGTGAAGAGGTCTTGCTGCAGCGACGCGTCGGCGGTGCGGCTGACCTCGGCGGCGCGGCGGTAGAGCGCGCGGCGGGTCTCGACGTCGGCGTCACGCGAAGGAGAGAAGTCGAAGCGAAGGGCGGGCGCGAGCGTCGCTTCGAGGTGTCGACGACGCGCGTCGTCGCGGCGCGCCACCATGGCCGTCGACTCGAAGCTGGGAAAGAGCGGCTCGAGCAGCCGGCGCCCGTCGCGGCGCTTCGCGCGGAAGAAGTCGTCGAGCACGCCCGCCGGCGAGGTGATGAAGCCGGGCCAGCCGACGAGCTTCGGGTCGTCGAGGCTGCTCTCGAGCATCCAGATGAGCAGCGTCGCGCAGTTGTCGGAGAAGAAGGCGTACGAGAAGCGGCCACGGCGCTCGAACTCCCAGGCGCGTTCCATGAAGCGTCGTTGCTCGAGCGCTGAGAGGTTCAGCGCCCAGCGCGTCATGCTGCGCTGCTCGCCCGAGAGCTTCTCGCGCTCGAGGTCGGTCTGGCTGATGGTGAAGACGCCCAGCGAGTAGCCGCCGAAGAGGCCCTTCACGAGGTGCGCGGGGCCGGCCTTCGCCAGCGTGATGGCGGCGAACTGGATGACGGTGTCGAAGCTGGGCCCGAAGCCGGTGCGCCAAACGGGTCGCACGAGGAGGTGACCGAAGAGGGACTCGGGCGCGCGGCTGCTGGATTGAACGAGGAGCACCTCGAGGTGGTCGAGCGCGTCGGCGCGGAGCCAGTCGTCGAACGCGGGACAGGGCTGCGGCGACCACGGCGTGCCGAGGAGCTCGCCGAGCGCGCGCAGGCGGGTGAATTCCTGGCAGCGGAGGAGATCGTCGGTGGGCAGCGCGGTGACGGGCACCAGCGCGGCTTCGGCGAAGGTGAGGAAGTCGAGGCGCGCGCTGAGCTGGCCGCGCGGGCGCGCGTAGGCGGTGCGGGCCTGGTTGAGCGCGTGCTCGGTCAGGGAGAGCGGTCGCTCGAAGGGGAGCAGCCAGCCGTTGGTGCGCCGCCAGCGCGGTGACTGGCTGTGGTGGTGTTCATCGTCGTGCAACGCGAGGAGCGCGTGGACGAGGGCGCGGCGTCGCCAGAGCGCGCGGCGGGCGTCGTCGTCGAGCGTGGCGTCGCGGAAGGTGACGTGACCGGCTTGTGCGGTGAGCACGAAGTCGCCGTCGCGCCATTCGGGTTCAGCGATGCCCGACGCGGTGGGCGCGAGCGTGTCGTCGAGGACGAGGCGCAGGCGACCGCGGGGTACGTGGCGCAGCGGCTCGGGCAGCGCGTCGAGACCGGCGGCGAGCGCGGTGAGGTCGGTGTCGGTGAACGGGCCGCGGAGCTCGATGCCCGCGGCAGCGAGTCGCTCCGTGGCTGAATCGGCCAACAGCGCTGAAGGTTCTGGCCCCTCACCCTGACCCTCTCCCCGCTGGGGAGAGGGGAGCAAAGACAACACCACCGCGACGACGACGAGGCTCACCACGCCGCGAGCGCGACCACCGCGTCCGCCCGCAACACCGGGTCGGTCATCACGAGGTCGCCCACTCGCGCCATCACGCGCGCCGCTTCATCGGGCGTCACGTCGACCGACACCAGCAGCTCAGCCCGGTGCTGCTGCAACACGCGCCCGAAGTGCCGCTGGTGCCCCTTCGCGATGCCCGACAACCCCGCGAGGTCTTCCAGCGTCGGCCCCCACCCCAGCGCGAGGTCCTGCTTCAGCTGCAGCTCGTTCGCCAGCAACCACGAGCGCGCCAGCACCTTCGCGTCGAGGTCCGACACGTCGGCCTTCTTCTTGGGAAACGGCTTGGGCGCAAAGTCGGGGTCGGGCTGAGGCTCGGTGGGCTGCGGCGCCGGCTGGCTCGGGTCGGGCGGCAGCGGCTGCACCGGGTACGGCATCGGCTGGGGAATCGGGTGGCCATCAGGCGACTGCTGCAGCTGCCTCAGCCGCTCGCGCTCCAACCGCGCTTCGTGGCGCCACTTCACCGTGAACACCGTCAACACGATGCCGCCCGCCACCGCCGTCAACAGCGCCGAGCCCATGACGATTTGACTGCTGGGCGCCGACGTCGAGTTGTCAGTCGTGTTGTTGCTCGACTGCTGCGACGAGCCCGTCGACGAGTTGCGCGAGCCTTCCGACGACGCCTGCGACGACGCGTTGGAGTTGCCGCTCGACTGGTTGCTGGCCGCGCTCGACGCCGACGACTCGTCAGACGAGCGCGACGAGTTCGACATCGGCGCGCTGCCGCCGTTCGATCGCGACGAGTTCGCCGACTGCCCCGACGAGTTCGCCGAGTTGCCAGAGGAGTTGGCCGAGTTCCCAGACGAGTTCGCGCTGTTCCCTGAGGAATTTCCTGAGTTGCCCGAGGAGTTCCCCGTCATCAGCGGCGCGTGCGCACAACCCACGAACAACACAGGCACGACCAACCAGAGCGCGTGTCTCATTGTGCGACGAAGCTACCGCCAGGCAGCGCCGCGCCAAGGCGCCGCGCGTCACCCTGACTCTCGTCAGCACTTTCGAACGTCAGACCTTCTTGAACGCGGTGGCGTCGGGCAGCCCACTTCCACTCAGGTCAGCGCCCATCGCGGTCAGCACGCCCGAGAAGATGTCGGGCTCGTTCGAGTCGTGCTTGCCGGGCTGCGGCGTACCGGTGCGCGCGTCGAAGCCGTAGGTCAGCGTGGTGTTGGGGTCGACGCCGCCGAGCACCGTGTTGCCCTTCACCATGGGCGAGATCATCAAGAAGCCGTTGTTGAGGTCGTGCCCGCTGCCGAAGGTCTGCACGCCGCTGGGGCGCACGCGCGTGCGGCCGAAGTCGGTGGCGACGTAGATGAGCGTGCGGTCCCACAGCGTCTCGCCGGTCTGCGCGTCGAAGGGCTCGCTCTTGAGCAGCGTGATGAGCACGTCGATGGTGCGCATGATGCGCTGCCACATGAACGCCTGGCCCGCGCGGTGGTCGTTGTGGCTGATGTCGAACGCGAGCGGCGGGTTGGCGATGCCGGTGCTGCCGCCGACGGCGACGTTGAAGTCAGGCCCCAACGTCACCGCGACGGAGACGCGGTACTTGAGCAGCAAGAACGCCATCGCCGCCTGACCCTGAATGGGGTCGGTGAAGTACTCCGGCAACACCTGTCGCACGCGCGCGCCATCGGGCGACGACGCGAGGCCATAGGCCGTGAGCGGAATCTGCGGCGGCAGGTTGGGGAGCACGTTCAAGTTGGTGATGAGGTCGAGCGCCTCGAGCCGCGGCGCGCTGACGGCGCGTTGCTCGTTCCACCGCTTCAGTGCAGCCGCGTCGCCGAACGTCTGCCCGAACACCGACCGTTCATCGATGCGGTTGCGCGCCGCGCGGGCCAGCTCGATGACGTCGCGCGCGGGAGCGCCCTGCACGCCGCGTGAGCCATCGAGCCCGAGCGGCCAGAGCGACGGGTTGACGACGGTCTCGCCGTAGACGCTGGCGGGCAGCGAGTCGTCGGTGCCGCGCTCGGCGTAGCCGCCGATGCCCATGTTCACGTTGGGCAACGGGAACCCGCCGCCCCACTGCAGCGCGACACACTCTTGCAGCGTGCGCCCTTTCCACGCGGCGTTGCCGGTCAACGCGCGCTTCTGCGCGATGACGTGGTTGACCGACGTGCCCACCGACGTCGCGACCAGCATCTGGTCTTTGTGGCGCGTGACGAAGTCGAGTTGGTCGGCGTTGACGGGAATGGGGATGCTGCCGAGCGAGCCGCTGTCGTACTTCACCGCGCGGAACGGGCTGTTGGGCACCAGCTGCGCCTGGGCGTCGGCGAAGGTGTTCAGCGTCGCGGCGTTGCTCGACTCGCTGCCGCGCACCGCCAGCATGGCGTCGATGATGCTCGCGCCGCCCGCCGCCGCGATGGTGATGAGGAACTTTGGCTTGCCGTCGAGCGCGTCGCGACGGCCGCCCCGGCGCTCCAGCGCTTCGGGCGTCTCGAGCGCGCTCCGACAGCCTGAGAGGAACGGCGAGAGCGCGGTGGAGCCGGCGCTGGCCGCAGCGAGCGCCTGCATCAATTCACGGCGCGAGAGTCTTCCGTTGGACTTGAGCGACACAGGTGACTCCCTCAGTAGAAGACGGCCTCGGCCGAGGTGAAGGTGACGAAGCACGCCGCCAGGCCCCACTGCAGCGCGGCGTCGTCAGGGTGCGCGGCTTCGATGTCGCGGGCGAGCTGACGGAGCTCCGCGACCTCGGCGTCGGTGGGATCTCGCAGCCACGCGCGGCGCGAGAGCTCGGTGATGACGTCGCCGACCTCCGGCCCGTCGATGTTGGCCAGCTTGCCGCCCGACAACGGCACGCTCTTGTAGACCTGCGCGGTGACGGGCTGGTTGATGTCGAGCAACAGCCGACGCGAGCAGGCCGACTCGACGACGCGCTCCACGGCGAGCGGCGTGGTGGCGCCGGTGACGCCCGGCGGCTCGTAGAGGCCGACGCCGTAGGGCTCGACGCCACCGAGCGCCACGCCGTGCACCACGAACGCGCAGTCGTACTGGCCCAGCTCTTTGCAGACCTCGTCGATGGGCAACGCGAGGCCCACCGCCACGTCGATGGCGAAGCGCTCGTTGCCCTTGAAGCGCACGCGGGGCTTCGACGACTTCGCGAAGCCGCCGTCGAGGTCGGTGGTGCCGCCGCCACCACCCGTGGCGCTGCTGCCGCCTCCGCCGCCGTCACCGCCGCCGGTCGGAGGTGGAATCGTCATCTGCGCGGGGCACGCGACGAGCGCGAGGCTCAACACTGCAGTCAGTTCAAGGCGCACCGTAGGCCTCCGTGCGGATGAGGTCGTGCAGCAGGCCGCGCACGCGGTAGTTGTGGGTCGCCTTCAGCGCGCGCCACGTGGCGACGAACTCGTCGTTCTCTTCAGGCGTGGGCGCGTGGCCCATGAGCAGCCTCCAGTAGTCGGTGGTGGTCGACACGAGGAACGCGTCGGAGTCGGCCGCCACGCGCGCCCAGTCCTTGAGCGTGGCGACGGGCTGGCCGAAGAGCACGCCGGCCTCGGGCGTCTGCGACAGCGTGGGCGCCTCGTTGGGGAAGAAGAGCTCGAGCCGGTTGGGGATGTAGCGGTTCGAGTACTGGTTGAGGCTGATGCCGTTGTAGTTGCGGTAGGGGTAGCTCAGCGGGTCCAACGTGGCGTGGCACGCGGCGCAGGCCTGCTGCTGCACGCCCTTCGCGTCGTAGTCGCGCGGCTCGTTGGGCACCGAGAAGAGGCCCTGCTGTCTGGCGATGTCGAGGCCGAGGTACGCGCGGTACATCTGCGACGCGGCGTTGCGCGGGAGCGCGGTGAACATGACGAAGTACGTCAGCGTCCACGCGCTCGTCATGTTGCCGGCGCGGTGCGCTTCGTCGACGGCCTGGCTCGCGAGGTTGGCCACCTTCGCGTACTGCGTGGGGTTGGTGCCGGTGCGGCTGACGAAGAAGTCGGCGGTCAAGACCTCGCGCACGTCGTGGTCATCAGTGTGCGCGTACGTGAAGAGCGCGTAGTCGTCGTAGTAGTCGGCGAGCGGAATCTGCCCCTGGTCTTCGCCGCTCTTGAGCGACGCGACGGGGCGGATCTTCGGGTGCGCCAGCTTCCACAGCACGCCGTTCTTGCCGCGCCAGAAGTCGGTGGTCACGCAGCGGTCCAACTCGCTGTCGACGAACGCGAGCCGCGCGGCGTCGTCGGCGAGGCCGTCGAAGGTCTTCAACATCGCGTACGTCGGCGAGTAGCCGCAGAAATCGAGCAGCATCTTCCGGTACGCGAAGCGCACGTCGTACTGGCAGACCTTGTACGCGGGGTTGGCGCCGCCGGCGCACGGCACGTCGGCGGGGAAGCTGCGCGGGTCGGCGGGCTGCGTGCCCTTCTGGATCTCGAGCAGGTTGGTGACCATGTCGCCGTCGCTGTCGAGCGCTTCCACCGCCGCCAACGCGGCAGGCAGCGCTGAAGCGAAGTCGCCGTCAGACAGCGGCCGCGCGGCGCCCGGCGCGAGCTGCAACTCCACCGCGGCGCCGAACACGTTCCGCTGCGGCGGCGCGACGTGACAATACGAGCACGCGGGTCGGCCGCTCACGCACGTGGGCGACGTCGGGTAGCGCGCGCAGAAGACCTCGCCTGCGGGTGGCTTGGCGACGGCGAGGCCGGCGGCGCACACCATCAAGACGGTGAGAGCACGTTGAAATGGCACCGGGGTGTCCCTCCTTGTCGGCATCAGGGAAGAGACACAGCAACGCCGGGAAACAGAAAGAACACCAGCGCAGAGGCAGATTCACCGGCAGTTTCCACGACTTGGCGCGTGAGTAGACCGAGCGGGAATCGAACCCGCGCAACCAGAGGTGCAAACTCCAGCGCCGCTCCCAGCGGTCAGCCCATGAGTGAGTTGGAGCGCCCCGTCAGGGCATTGAACCTGGGCTCAGCGGTTGGACAGACCGCCCGCCACGCCAGCAGCGTCACGGAGCAAGTCAGCGCGGGTGGAGTCGAACCACCGTCTCTCGCGTATCAGACGAGCGCCCTGACCATTGAGCGACGCGCTGGAGTTGGAGTCACGCGGCGACGTGGTCACGCGCCGCGGCGGTAATGCGATCTCGACGGTGCGTGGACATGCACGTCGAGACGGCCGCGCCGCGAGGGACCTGACAAACCACTCACCAGAGAATGCCGAGGTGCAGCTGATCGTGCGTGGCCGAGAGGAACGAGCCACCGAAGGTGTAGATGACGCCGTCGCGAATGGGCGTCTGCCGCACGTGCGCGCGCGCGACCGGCAACGAGGTGAGCGACTCGAACTCACCGATGGTGCCGTCGTGGTTGAGCCGCGCGCGCCTGACCGCCGACAACAGTCGGAACGAGCCGTCGAAGCCGCCCAGCACGTAGACCCAGCCGTCGTCGACGGTGACGCTGAAGGACGACGCGGTGAAGTCGATGGGCAGGCTCGTCCAGTTGCCAAGCGCGCCGGTCGCGCGGTCGACCTTCGCGACGAGCAGGTCGCCGAAGTTGTCCTGCGTGGAGTTCCAACTCGCGGCGTCGAAGCCGGCGATGAGGAACAGGTAGTCACCGTCGACGAACGCGCCGTGGTGCGTGCGCGCGAACGGCAGCGGCGCCAGCGTGGTCCACGGCTCGAGCACGCCGTCAGCGCCGATGCGCGTGCGCCACACACCGTCCAGCGCGCGACCGCCATCGACGCGACCGCCAGTGACGAAGAGCCAGTCACCGACGCGGCTGACCGACGCGTAGAACGTCACTTCAGGCAACGGCGCTTCTTCGCGCCAGGCGCCGGGCGTGCCGTCGGGCAAGCGCGAGACCGACTGCACCAGCGCGGTCGGCGTCGCGCTGCCGGCCACGACGCCCATGCCGCCCACCAGGTACGCTCGGTCGCCGCTCGCTTCGACGGCCATGCCCATCTGCCAGGTGGGCAACTCTTCACCGTGTTCCCACGGCTGCACCACGCCGTCGGCGCCGATGCGCGCGAGGCGCGTGTCGTAGAAGCCATCGCCCAGCCACTTGTCGATGCCGCCCGCGACGATGAGCACCGCGCCACCATCGCTGTCGGGCCACAGCCACGTCGCGTGGTGGTCGCGCCCTTCAGGGCCGAACCGGCTGCGCACCCAGTCGATCTCCGTGACGCAGCCGCCGTCGACGAGGTGGCTCAAGCCGGTGCACAGCAGGCCCGCATCGACACCGGCGTCGTCCAGCCCCGCGTCGACGCCCGCATCGACCGACGGCAAACCGCCAGCATCGGGCCCAGCAGTGACAGGCGGCTGGCAACCCACCATCAGAATTCCAAGAAGCACAGAGAGGAGCGTTCGCATGGCCGCCGCTCGTCAGCAGTCGGTGTGCCAGCCGAACTCTCGACGGCAGGAATCCGTGTCCTGAATTCGAGAACGCACAATAAAATGACCACTCGGTCTTGATTTACCAAACAGCGGCGCGCAGCGTGCCGTCGCATGACGCGAGTGCTCGTGCTGTCAGTGGTGACGCTGCTGGGCTGCACGCCTTCGCCGACCGAAGCGACGGCGACCACGTGGCACAAGGACGTCGCGCCCATCGTGCAGCGGAAGTGCGCCACCTGCCACGTCACCGGCGGCGTCGCGCCGTTCGCGTTGGAGACGCTGGACGACTGGAAGGCCGTGGAGCCGCAGGCGCTCGACGCGATTCGCGCGGGTCGCATGCCGCCCTTCCCCGGCCGACAGGACTGCGCCGAGTACGCGCCGACGCAGGCGTTGTTGCCCGCGCAGCGCGACGTCATCGAGAAATGGGTGACGGAGGGCGCCCTCGAAGGTCAGGCGCGTGACTTCGCGCCGCTCGCCGGGGCCGAAGACAAGCTCACGCGCGTCGACCGCTCACTGCCGATGAAGGAGGGCTTCACGCCGACGCACCGGCCCGACGAGTACCGCTGCTTCCTCATCGACTGGCCGTACGACGCGCCGAAGTTCATCACCGGGTACAACCTGCGGCCCGGGCGCACGGACCTCGTGCACCACGCCGACATCTTCTTCCTCAACCCGGCGGTGGTGGCCGAATGGGAACGGCGCGACGCCGCCGAGAGCGGGCCCGGCTGGGAGTGTTACGACATTCCGCTCGGCAACGAAGGGAGCTGGATCGGCACGTTCGTGCCGGGCATGCGCGGCGTGGACTTCCCCGACGGCACCGGCCTGCGCGTGCCGCCCGGTTCGAAGGTCTACCTCCAGGTTCACTACAACCTGACCAACGCGCCGCCGGCGGAAGACCTGTCGGTGCTGGACCTGAGCATCGCCGACGGAGCGCGCCAGGCCGGCGTGTTCGCGGTGAGCGACCCGGCGTGGCTGACGAGTCGCACCATGGTGATTCCGGCGAACCAGAAGGACGTCACGCACCGCTTTGACATCGAGCCCGTCGATTTCGCAGGGCTCATCAACCCCAACTTCGTCGGTGGGCGACCGCTGAAGTTGTACGCGACGACGATGCACCTGCATCAACTGGGGCAGGCCGCGAGCATGAAGATTCTGCGGAAGAACGGCAGCGAGGCGTGCGCAGTCGACATCCCCACGTGGGACTTCCACTGGCAGCTCGCGTACACGCTGCGAGAGCCCATCGTCATCAACCCGGGCGACACGCTGTCGGTGTCGTGCACGTGGGACAACACGGCGGCGAATCAGCCGGTGGTGAACGGGCAGCAGGTCACGCCGAAGACGCGCAATTGGGGCGCGCGCACGGAAGACGAGATGTGCGTGGCGGGCATCTACGTGACGCAGTGACGCGCGAGCGCCGCAAAGGCCGACGCCGCGCGGCTCGGTGACGGCGGCAACAGCACGCCCACCATGCGCCGCTGCACGCCCACCAGCGGGCGGGTGATGAGCTCCTTCGCGGCGACCTCGCTGCGCACGGCCAGCTCCGGCACCACCGACACGCCGAAGTCCAACGCCACGAGGCGTTTGAGCACCTCGAGGCTGCTCATCTCCATCGCCACGCGCGGCGACACGCCCGCCGCGGCGAAGTGACGCTCAAGCCAGGCGCGCGCGCCGGTGCTGCGATCGAGCAACACGAGCGGGTGCCGCGACAGCTCTGCCACCGTGACGCGCGACCGCTTCGAGAGTGCGTGCCCGCGCGGCGCGATGACGACGTCGTGCTGCGGCACCAACGGCACCTGCTTGAGCTTCGAGACCTGCGGGCTGCCCGGCGGCAGCGGCAACGTCACCACCGCGAGGTCCAGCTCACGCGCAGCGACACGTTCGGCGAGCGCGGGTGAAGGCCGGTTGTCGAGACGCAGCTCCACGGCCGGGTGCGCCGAGCGGAACGCAGCGAAGACGGGCGGCAAGACGTGCGCCGCCAACGTGTCGGTCGCGCCGAGCGAGAGCGAGCCGGAGAGCACGGCGCCGAGCTGCTTGAGCGCCGAGCGCGACGCGTCCAAAGCGTCCAGCACCACGCGCGCGTGGGCGGCCAGCGCGGCGCCCGCTTCGGTGAGCCTGAGCCGACGGGAAGAGCGGTCGACCAGTGGCTCGCCCACGTCGGCCTCGAGCGCGGCGAGGTGCTGGCTCACCGACGACTGCGGGAGGCCCAACACGCGCGCGGCGGCCGTGACGCCGGCGTGTCGCACCACGGCGTCGAAGATGGCGAGGCGATCGCTGCGGAGCTCAGGTGTCATGACGCGCGGTGGCCCTCACCCCAACCCTTGTATGTCGGAGTTGCAGTACGAGGGAGGACGTCGGGCG
>CAYWON010000174.1:0-13813 GCA_964459885.1 uncultured Archangium sp. | reverse complement strand
GCGCGCGCCAGAGGTTGCTCGGTGGCCTGACGCCGTACACCTTGTCTGACGTGGCCTTCCGTCGCGTCGAAGCGCGCCTGGACGAAGCGGTGCGTGAAGGCCAGGTCTCGCCGGGGTTCGCGTTGGCTCGGTGGCTGGGGTTTGGTGCCGTCGCCGTCGCGGCGGCCGCGGCGTTGTTCGTGTGGTCGCGAGGGCCTTCCGCGCCGGGCGTGGTGCCGCTGCCTGCGCCGCAGGTCGAGCTCGCGAAGGCCGTGCAACGGCCGCTCACCGTCATCCGCGCGCAGGAACTCAAGGTGCGCGCCACCGGCGACTGGCGCGAAGGCGTCGTCGGCGAGGTGCTGCCGGGTGACGCGGCGCTGTCGGCGACGAGCGTGACGTTGACCGACGCGCAGGCTGAGTGGCGCTTCGTGGCGTCGGGCTCGCTCTCGCTGGGCGGCGTGGCGTCGGTGACGCTCGGCGCGGGCGAGCTGGTGGCTGAGGTTTCTTCGGCCGAGCCGGTGACGGTCATCTCGTCGTCGCGCGGCTTCGTGTCGGCCGACGCGCTGTTCTCGGTCTCGCGCGTGGGCGCTGAAGTCGTGCTGCGCGTCGAGCGCGGCTCCGTCGACGTCGTCGATTCGTCTTCTGGGGCGCGGCGCACGGTGAAGGCCCCGGCCGCCCTGCGCTGGAGCGACGGCTCGTCGTTGGAACAATCGCGCGATGAAGCAGTGCAACCGGTGGTGGCTCCGTCGGTGCCGACGCCGCCGTGGGCCTCGTTCGACGCGCGCTCGCTGCCCGTGGGCACCCAGGTGTCGCTCGACGGTGCGCAGCTGGGAACGTCACCGTTCATCGAGCTGGTGACCGTAGGTCGTCGTCGGCTGGCGCTGACGACGGGCGGCGTGGTGACCGAGTCGTGGGTCGACCTCGTGGGCGCGAGCCCCTTCGTCGCCGCGGCGCCGTTGCCTGAGAAAGACGACGTGATGGCCCCGAGCGACGACGCGCTCAAGCGGGTGATGAGCGAGCTGCGCAGCCAGACGCCGAAGCTGGCCGCTTGCTACGAGAAGTGGCTCAAGGCGAACCCCGCCGCGCAGGGTGAAGTGGTGCTGTCGCTCACCGTGTCGGCGCAGGGCCGGGTGCGGCGCGCGACGCTGGGCAAGACCGACATCAGCGCGGCGTCGGCCGAGTGTCTGGTGCGTACGTCCAAGTCGTTGGTGCTCTCGCCGCTGGGCGCCGAGGCGACGCTGGAAGTTCCGCTCGTGCTTCATCACCGCTGAGGCGCTGGTTTTACGCTGCGAGCGCTGCGGTGCTTTCGCTAGAAACCGCTCCCCGTGAGCAAGACACCGAAGCGACCTGAAGGCGTCCCCGCGAAGGCCTGGTGGGACGAAGGCGACAAAGAGTGGGTCTTCGGGCCCATGGTCGACGGCGAGAAGCACGGCGATTTCACGTACTGGCGCGCGGACGGCACCAAGTGCAACGAGTCGCACATGGTGCACGGCACGCCGGTCGGCCCGTTCAAGCGCTTTCACGAGACCGGTGAGATCAGCCAGGACGGCGAGTTCGACGAGAACGGGCAGATCCACGGCACGCGGCGCTGGTTCAGCATCGACGGCGAGACCACCGAGAACACGCGACCCAACGGCGTGCACGAGCGCGTGATGCGCAGCGAGATGGACTACGTGCACGGCAAGGTCGTCGGCATCCGCCACTTCAACGCCGACGACGTGCGCGTGCTGCCGCGCGACGGCGAGCCGTACCCCGAGCTGCCGGAAGGCGTCGACGCGGGCGCTGAGTACGTCGAGCCTGTCGACGAGTGGCACCTCGGCTCGGCCGACGGCGAGTCGCAAGAGAAGCAGGGCGTCTGGAAGAAGTGGACGCGCGATGGCCGCTTGAAGGAGCAGGTCACCTACGAGGACGACGCGCTGGTCGGCCCGGCGACGCACTACATCCTCGAAGACAGCCCGTTCGCCGACGCGCGCATCGTGAGCGAGCGCGGCGAGTACGTGCAGAACGATCGCGTCGGCACGTGGGAGCTGTGCGACGCCGACGGCAAGGTGATCACGCGCTGCGACTACGGCGACACCTCGGCGCTCGAAGACGGCGCGCTCGCGGCCTACTCGAACGATTCCAGCGTCGACTACGCGGCGATGGCGCAGAAGCTCGAGGCGTCCGGCAAGTACGTCGAGGCGCTGGTGACGTGGGCGCGCGCCGCCGGCATCACGCGTGACACGTCGGGCTTCGTCGCGTTGTTGACGCGCGTGGCCCGCCCGCTGTCGGAAGAGGCCGCTGAAGCGCTGGCCGACGAATCGGATCGCCCGCGCAACTGGATCGCCTTCGACCTCATTCACGGCGGCACGCCGGCGGTCATGGTGAACAAGATCGCCATCGGGCTCGACCAGGCGTTCCAGAGCCGCGCCGCGCTGGACTTCACCAACGCCGCGATGCTGCTCGCACCGGAGCGCTGGTCGTTCCTCTTCACGCGCTCACTCATCCTCATCAGCCTCGGGCTGCACGAGCAGGCGCAGCTCGACGTCGACGCGCTGCGGGCGCATGACGAAGGCCAGGCGGGCTTCGTCGGCACGTACCTCAAGGCGCTGTTCCCCTCGTGGGGCTTCAAGGCCGGGCAGGAAGCGCCGACGACCACCTTCGAAGACGTGCCCGAGGCGCCGTCGCGCTCGCTCGAAGACGTGCAGGCCCTCGTGCAGAAGTACGCCACGCGCCTGCAGCTGGTTCGCGGCGCGCTGCAGAAGAAGTTGACCGATGAGAACCCTGCGCTGCCGCCGGACGTGTCGTCGCTCTTGCCGGAAGGGCCCGTCGAGCTGACCGCCGACGAGTTCGAGCTGGAAGACGGCGAGACCGTGACGTTCGACGAGAACGTCGAGGTGAAGGGCGTCGACGTGCCGACGTTGATGCGCCTCGCGCGCGCCGACTGGAACGCGCTGTGCTGGCTGTGCTGGGCGTGCGGCCTGTCAGACGTGACCATTCCCGACGCCATCAACCCGCCGGCAGAGTTCGGCAAGGCCGCCGGCATGGCGCAGCAGCGGCTGTGGCGCTCGAGAGATCAGCGCGCGTTCCAGGGTCGCAACGCGCGCGCGCACGGTGTGCCGTCGTTCGTCTGGGAAGGTGAAGACATCGCCACCATGGCGCCGCCCAACGCCGGCATCGCCGAGCAGGAGTTCGCCGAGATGCAGGCGCTCTTCCTCTGGTTGTGCGACGAGCAACTCAAGACGCCCTGGCAAGACAACCTCCGAGGCAGCTGAAACCATGAGCACCGTCACCATCGCCCCTCACCTCCAGCGCGCGCTCGAAGCGATGTCGAAAGACATGGCCGTCGAGCCCCAGGCGCTCGTCAATCAGGCCGTCTTCGCGTGGCTCCGCATCAACGGCTACGCCACGCCGGGGGCTGTCGCGCCCGCCATCGCGCCGGTCGTCGCGGCGCCGCCGGTGGTCGCACCGGTCGCCGTCGCTCCAGTCGCTGCGCCGACGCCGGTCGCCGCTGAGACAGAGCCGCCGCCCGCCGAGGAATGGAAGGTCGCCGCGCCGCCCGCCGTTGAAGCGCCGGCACCGCGCATCGCCACGCCCGCGCCCATCGCCGCTGCGCCGGAGCCCGCACGTGAGCCCGAGCCCGAGCCCGAACCGACGCCGCCTGAGCCTGAGCCCGAGGCTGCGCCCGCCGCGGTCGAAGCGCCGGCCGCGACGCCGACGGTCGACCCGCGGGTTCGCATGAGCGCCATCGACGACGCGCTCGCCCGCTTCGCGAAGCCGTGGCCCGCGTGGTCTGACGCCGAGGAGGAGGACGAAGCGCCCGCCGCGTCGGATGAAGGTGGCGAAGCGCCTGACGAAGACGCGCCAGGAGAGAACGAAGGCGACGACGCCGACCGCGCGCTCGACGAAGCGCACCGCGAGCTCTCGGCGTCCGGTGAAGACGAGGCCGTCGACACCGACCGCCACCGCGCGTCGGCCGCCGTCGAAGAGCCGACCAACAGCGCGGCGCAGTCGCTCGTCGATGAAGAGCGGCGCGAAGGCCACACCGGCGAGACCGAGGTGGAAGAGCCGCACGAGAGCACCGTGGTGCTCAAGTCGAGCCCCATCGTGCTGTACCTCGAGCGCGATGGTCAGGAGCCGGTGCAGGTGACGACCGAGCGCTTCGTCATCGGCCGCGGCCCGCAGTGCGACCTCATCATCGACTCGCCGCGCGTCTCGCGTGAGCACGCCGCGCTGCTGCGCAACGGCGTCACGTGGACCCTCGAGGACCTCAACTCGTCGAACGGCACGTGGTTCGGTGAAGAGCGCATCTCGCAGAAGGAGATCGAGAGCGGCGACGTCATCAACCTCGGCAACGAGCCGGTGACGTTCGTGCTGCGCGCCGAATAGTCAGGCGTCGCTCGCTTCTTGTTCGGGGTACTTCGCGTCGAGACACTCGGTGCAGAGCCCGTGGGAGAACTTCGCGCTCGAGTGTCGCTCGATGTACGTCTCGAGCCGTTCCCACAGCTTGTCGCCGTTGCGGATGCGCTTGCAGTGCATGCAGATGGACAGGATGCCTTCGAGCTCGGCGAGGCCTTCTTCGAGCTTGATGATGCGGCGGGCGGTGTTGAGGCGCGCGCCGAGCTCCGGCGGGTCGACCGGCTTCGAGATGAAGTCGTCAGCGCCTGCGTGCAGGCCCTGCACGACGTCGCCTTTGCGGTCGCTCGCCGTCATCAGCAGCGTGTACGTGTAGTTGGTCTTCTCGCGTGCGCGCAGCCGACGGCAGATGTCCACGCCGTCGAGGCCCGGCATGTTCCAGTCGAGCAACACGATGCGCGGCGCGTCGGGTGACTCGAGCACGTCCCACGCGTGGAGCCCGTCCATCACCGAGATGACCTCAAACCCGAACCGCGTCAGGTGCCTCTCGAGAATTCGGCGGGTCACGTGCTCGTCTTCAGCGAGCAGCACCCGATGTTGAACAGGCGTCACGATGCGTCAACAAGAGCAAGCGCCGCGCCATGCACTCGGGTGCTCACCGTTTGCGCAGGTTTCCGCGCAGTTGCTGGTCTGACGACCGAGTAACGGGCGCTTGGCTGTGGTGTCGCCCGTGAAGGGTGGGGCGCCATGTTCTGCGAACCCTGCGGTCGCGAGCGCCCCAGCAGCGCCGCTTGTCTCGTCTGTGGAACCGTGCTCGTGCGTCGGCCCGACGCCGAAATCGAGAGTGATCTCGAACGCGTACGCTGGCTGCTCGACGAGGTGACGACCTGGGACGAGAGCGTCGCTGCGGCGTCGGCGCGTCGCTCCATCCGCGAGTTCTATGCGCGCCAGGAAACAACCCTGGTCGCAGCGCTGAATGACGAGCGTTCACCGGTGCAAGTCGCAATCTGCGACGACGACTCATTGGGTGATCCGACACCCGTGAAGGAAGAGGTCGTACCTCCACCTCCGGTCCAGGCCGCGCCAAGTGAGAGTGTGGTGTGGGCGCCTGCGGTGGAGGTGCGAGAAGAGCCGCCACCACCGCCGCGTGCTCCGCCGCCTGCGCCGCGCCCGTCGCTCTGGCAGCGCGCGTGGAAGCCGTTCCTCCACGAGAGCCTCGGTTGGTTCCTCGGCGCCTTCCTCATTCTCTCTGGCGCGCTCTACCTGGTCGCAGACGCGTGGAGCGACATGACGTCGACGACGCGCGCGCTGACCGTCTTCGGGTTGACCGAAGCGTGGGCCGTGGGCTTCTCGGCGTGGGCGTTCGCGCTCTCGAAGAAGCGCGCCACGCAGCCCGCGTCACGGAGCCTGCTGCGCATCGCCGCGTTGGTCGCGCCGTTGTCGGTGCTGACGCTGGGCACCTCGTTGTCGTCGTGGCTGGTGTGGCCGGCGCTCTTCGGCGGCGTGGCGATGGCGGGCTTCCTCGCGTGGAGCGTCTCGGCGTCGTGGCCGCGCGTGCGCGTCGAGCTGACGGCGTCGCTCGCGCTCACGACGCTCATCCTCGGCGTCGCGCCGGTGTTGCCTTCGTGGGGCGCGTGGCTGGTGCTGGCGCCGGTGGCGTGCGCGGGGCTGGCGTTCCGCCGCGTCGCGCATCGACGCACGGCGGCGACGGTGGCGCTGTTCCTCACGCCGGTGGTGGTGGTGCTGACGCGCCTCGCGCTCGCGTTCGATGACCTCGGCCCCTGGCTCGCGGCGGCGTGCGTCAGCGCGGCGGTGTTGGCGTGCGCGTCGCTCATGCTGCGCTCGCGTCGGCAGTCCGGCGTGGTGACGGTGGTCGCGGTGACGGTGTTGGTCGTCAGCTTCCTCGTCTCCTTCGCCGCGCCGAAGCCGGCGTGCGTGGTCATCGCGCTCCTGGGCGCGTGGTTGACGTGGCGGCTGAGTAGCGCGGTCGACGCGGCGCACCCTCGTCGCGTCTGGTGGCTCTCGGGCACGTTCGGCTTCGCGTACCTCGCGTGGCAGCGCATCGACCAGCTGGTGCCGCCCATCGTCTGGGTCTGGTGGAACGGGCTCAAGCTGCAGCTCGGCTACGACGCGAAGCCGATGCCGGCGTCGTACGCGTCGGTGTTCCAGTCGCTCTTCATCGCCGTCAGCGTGGTGGTGGCCGGGTGGCTGCTGCGTCGTGAGTCCACTCGACGTGGCGCGCACGTCTGGCTGCGCTCGGCGGTGGTGGCGGCCATCGCGTCGGGCGCGCTCGCAATGGTGGGCCTCTCGGGTGACGTGCGGCCCGCGATGGTGGCGTTGCCGCTGCTCGCGGTGCCGCTGTGGGTGGTGGGGCTCGCGCTCCCGCGGCGCGACGCGCTGGTGGGCGCGGGCGTGCTCTCGGTGCTCTTCGCGTGGACTGGCAGCGTGGCGGTCGACGGTGCGTGGCCGGCAGCGGTCATCGCGATGGTGGCCGTGCTCGTCGCGTACGCGATGCCTGCGACGCGCTTCACGAGGCCGCGCCGTGTGGCCCTCGCGCTGACCGCCGTCGGCGCGGGTGTGCTGGGCCTGGTGGGTGGGGTCGACAGTCACCACGCGTTCGCGCTGCACGCGCTGATGGCGGCGTCGGCCAGCCTCGTGCTCGCGGCGCGCCAGCTGCCGATGCGGCTGCGCGAAGGTGGTCACGTCACGCCGTCGAAGTTGCCGCTGTGGCTCGCCGGCTTCACCTTGTTGGTGCCGGCGCTCGAGGCGCGCTCGCCGTTGCTGATGTCGCTCATCGCGCTCGCGGGCGCCGCGTGGCTGCAGCGCCGAGACGCCGTGAAGTGGCGCGCGCTGAAGGCCTCCGTGTTGTCCATGGCGGTCCTCTCGCCGGTGTGGCTGCTGCTGCGCGGTCACGCGTCTGTCGAGGCGCGCTGGCTGCTCGCGGTGGCGGTGCCCGCGGCGCTGCTGTGGCTTCCGAGCCGCTGGCGATGGCTGGGGTTGCCAGCCGCCGCGGCCGTGGTGCTCGCCGTCCCGTCGTGGAGTTTCCCCGCGCCGCACGGCTTCACGTTCCTCGCCGTTGGCGTCGCCGGTTGGCTCCTCTCGCGCATCACGCGGCGCGTGCCGCAGGTCGCGCAGGCCCTCGCGGTGCTCGGTGTCGTCGCGGCGTTCGCGCCGATGCCGTTCCCCAGTGGCCTGTGGTCGCCCTGGCCGACAGAGGCGTCGATGGTGGCGATGGCGCTCGTGTCGCTCGGCGCGTCGATCTTCACGGTGAAGCGCGGTCGTGACTGGCGCGCGGTGCTGGCGGCGAGCCTCGCTGTCGGCTTCGCGTTGTACGGCGCGACGAGCGGCGGTGTTGCGCTGCTGGGCGCGGCGGTCGTGGTGCTGCTGGCGACGCCGGCGCTGCTGGCCTGGCTCACTGTGCCCGTCGGCTTTTCGCTGCTGGCCCTCAACGTGGGCGATGTGACCGTCGCGCTGGCCGTGTTGTCGGTCGCGGCGACGGGCGTGGCGTTGGTGGCGCGGTGGCCGAAGCTGCACGCGTGGCTGGGCGCCGACCGAACGCTGGCGTGGGCGGCAAGCCTGACGGCGGCGGTGTTGCTCATCGCGGCGCGCGTCGCCGGACCCTCGCCGGTGCTGATGCCGGCTGCGGTGCTGCTGCCGCTGGCGTGGTCGTTCGCGACGAGGTCTGGCCTGTGGCTCGCTTCAGGTGTGCCGCTGACGCTGGCGACGTTCACGCTGCCGGTTGCGCCGCTCTACGCCGTCATCGTCGGCCGCGCGCTTCGCATCGGCGCGGTCCGGCAGGGGCTTGGTGTCTCGCTGCACCGGCGCGACGCCGATGGGCTCGCACTGCAGTTGGCGCTCATGGCGTGCAGCGTCGTCGGCGTGGTGCGTGGCGACGCGCCGTGGCTGTGGGCGAGCGCGGTGCTCATGGCCGGTGGTCCGTGGCTGGCGCTGCGCGTGGTGGCCGCGGCGATGGTCGGCGCCGTCTCGCGCGACGCGTGGCCGTGGCTCGTTGGTGGCCTGGTGACGGTCTCGCTGCTGACGCGCCACGCGCCGGTGACCCTGCGTCGTGTGCTGGGCGCGCGCTCGCTCGCTTCGGTGGAAGTGTCTGCCGTCGCGGTCGCGCTCGTCGGCGGCGTGGCGCTGCACTTCTTCGGCGGGGCAGGGCTCCCGTGGTGGAGCGCGGCGGCGCTCGCGGTCACGGTCGTCCTGGCGCTCGCGTCGACGCGCTTCCCGAAGGCCGGAGCCGCGCTCGCGTGTGTCGCCGCTGGGGTCGGTGTTGCGACGGTGCCCGGCGTCGTCGCGCTGCCGCTGGTGCTGGTGGTGGCCGCGCTGCTGTGGCGCGTGAAGCCTTTCGTGGCGTTGGCCGTGGTCGCGCTGGGCTTCCAGCTCCACGGCGACGGCCTCACCTTCACGAACAGTCTCGCGGTGGCGCTGGTCGCGGCGGTCTGCGCGGCGGCGTTGCGCGTGCCGGTCGTGGCGCGCGTGGTGAGCGCGGCGTGGGCTCGCGTCGGCCGCCCGGCTGAAGGCTCGCTCGCTCCGGCGATGTTCTGGGGCGCGTGGGTCCTCGCGGCGGCCGCAGTGGTGCGCGGTGACGCAGCCGTGTTGGCGCTGGTGCCCGTGCTGTTGGTGACGCACCGTCGCGTCGAGGCCGTGGCGTCGCTGCTGCTGGGCGTCGTCGCCGCGTGGTCGATGTTGCCGCAGTCGCAGGTGGTGCTCGTGCTGTGCGGCGCAGCGCTCGTGCTCGGCCTCGCGGCCGTCATCGCGCCGCGGTGGCGGGTGGCGCAGGTCTGGCGCCACGCGGGCTGGGTGGTCGCGCTCGCGGCCGCAACCCGCGTCGGCGTTGCGCTCGACTCGGCGTGGTTCATCGTCGCGTGGCTCACGGTGGGCGTGACGGTGTGGCTGGCGGCGGCACGTTCGGCGCGCGCGCACGGGCTGGCGTGGGCGACGACCGCGGCGGTGCTGCACCTCTGCCTCGGCTCTGTGGGCACGATGCTCTCGAAGGGAGATCCACAGGCGCTCATTCTTCCGTGGTGGGCGTTGACGAGCGCGGCGCTGGCGTTGGTGCGGCAGCTGCGTGGCGGGCGCACGTCGGTCTACGCGTTCTTCGCGCTCTCACTCGCTGAGCTCTTGCTCCCAGCGGGCCTGCTCTCGGCGCCGTACCTCCGAGAGTCCCTGGCCTGCCTCGCGGCGGCGGCGGTGCTGGTCGGCGTCGCGTGGCGTCGCGTGGTGAAAGAGGACGACGCCGTGGCTGCGTGGCTGGGGCAGCTCGCGCTGCTGGGCGGCGCGTTGACGATGCGGGTGCTGGCGTCGGGCTCGATGCCGTCGCTCACCGACGCCTGGGCCACGCTGGTGCTGGCCGCGCTCGTCGCTGGTGTGTCGAAGGTGTTGGCGCGCGAGGGCAGGGCGCGCGCGTCGAAGGCGCTGCAGTCGGGCGCGTTCCTCTTGCCGCTGGCTGGCGCGCTCTGCGTCACGTGGAGCGACTGGGCCATCGGCGCGACGTGGTTGCTCGGGCTCGCGGCGTTCGGCGTGACGGCGGCGCGCGTGGGCCTCAAGCGGCGCGGCACGGCGCTCGCGGCGGTCGCGTTCAACGCGGCGGTGGTGTTGGCGGCCGTGGGCTCGGGCTTCGACTCGATGCAGCTCGTGCTGCTGCCGCTGGGGCTCACGCTGCTGGTGCTGGTGCGCGTGTTCGCCGCAGAGCTGCCAGCCGACGCGGTGGTGAAGCTGCGCGCGGTCGGCGTGGGGCTGCTCTACGCCGCCGTGGCGTGGAAGCCGTTGTTCGTCACGTCGCTGCCGGCGCTCATGCTGTGCGTGACGGTCTGCCTCGCCGGCGTGGCGCTGGGCATGGTGTGGCGCGTGCGCAGCTACGTGTGGCTGGGCGCCGGCGCGCTCGTCGTCACCGTGTTGTCGACGCTGGTGCGCAGCGGGCTGGCGCAGCCGCGGCTGGGTGCGCTGTTCCTCTCGGCGCTGGGCCTCGCGGTCGTCGTGCTGATGGTGCTGCTCTCCACGCGGCGCGCCGAGCTCAAGGCGCGCTTCCTCGCGGTGCAGCAGACGATGGCGACGTGGACGCCGTGACCTTCAGAGGTCGAGGTCGCTGCGCGAGGCGACGACGTTCTTCCAGCGCGCGACCGCGCCTTCGCGTTCACGCTCGGGCCCGTCGGCGAAGTAGCCGAAGTTGTCGCCGAAGGTGCGCGAGAGCTCCTCGATGGCCGCGAGGCGGAGGTCGAAGTCTTCGGCGTCGAGCGCTTCCACCAGCCACTCGATGCGGCGGCGATCTCGCGCGCGCGCCCACCACGCGGTCCACGCGGTGGCGTTGGTGCCGAAGCCCGCGCGCGTAATCTCCTTGAGCGCGTCACCGGCTGACTGCGCGCAGAGCTCGTCGTCGCTGCCCGCGAGGTTGATGAGCCCGTCGATGGACTGGCGGTCGTGCAGCACGCCGAGCGCGCGGGCTGCGAGCGAGCGCCTCAGCGCGTCGGACGAGGCGAGCTCCTGGCGAAGCGACGGCAGGCGCGACTGGAAGTGCGGGAGCAATCGCAGCGCCGCGGAGGCCGCGCGCGCCGCCGACGAGAGGTCGGGTTCGTAGTCGAAGAGGCTGCGCAGCACGCCATCGACGACGTCGGGGTAGCGCAGGCTGCCGGCGGTCAGCAGCGCGAGGTACCGCGTGTCGCTGTCGGCGTGATCGAGCAGCGGCGCGATGGCTGACGCGCCCGACTGACCCAGCCGCGCGAGCGCACCCGGCACGGGGCCGAGCTCGTCGGGCTCGGGCAGCTCGACGACGGGCAAGCGCGACCAGCCGGTCGGCCCCGGGAACGCGGTCGCCAACGCCTGCGCCGACGCGTCGGGCGTCTTCATGAACTCCATCATCGCCATCGAGCGCTCTGACGGGTCGGGCCCGGTCAGCAGCGTGATGAGGCCGTTGAACCACTCGGCGTCTGCGGGCGCGGCGACGGCGCCTTGCTCAGCCGCGTAGCCGGGGTCCGGCATGATGCCCGACGTGCTGGCGAACTGCTGCGGCACGCGGGGGTTCTGTTTGCGGAAGAGGATGAGCTCGTGGAACGCGGTCGGCAGGTCCTGACAGAACAGGATGAAGTCAGCGAGCCGCCGCTGCGAGATGGGGCGCCCGCCACAGTCGCCGTACAGCATCGCCACGAGGCGCGACTGCACCTCGACGGGCCACACGAAGACGGTGCGGGGCATGCGGCCCAGCAGCGCGAGGTAGTGCTGTGAGAGCGCGTCGGGCGGCAGCGGGCCGACGTAGCTGCCACGCGTGAGGGCCACCGTGCGGAAGACGCTGGCGGCATCGAGCGGAATCGCCAGCTGACGGATCGCCGCGACCTCGCCATCGCCGCGCGCGTCCCAGCCCACGGCCGCGCCGCGCATCACAGCGAAGGCGCCCGCGTACTCGAACGTGCGCCGCGCGTACTCGAGCACCACGTTGATGAGCGCGTCGCGATCGTGCACCGCTGTCTTTAGCGCCGCGCGCGCCTGGGCGAGGCTCCACTCGGTCGCTGACGACGCCGCGAGGCCCGGAGGCGCCGGCAAGATTCCCGGCTGCGCGTAGTCGATGGTGGGCGGCGGCGGCTCGGCGGGCGGCGGAGGTTCCGGCGGCGGCGCTGCGGCCGCCACGGCCTGGCGGGTGAAGTCTGGCGGCGTCGCGGGCTCGGGCGGCACCACCGGCGCGGCGCCCGGTGACGAGACGACCTCGTTGACGTCGGAGAAGTCGAGCTCGTTGTCGGGCGGCGCTTCCGCGAGCGGCGGCGGCGCAGAGGGCCTGGGCGCCGGCGGCGGGGCAGACGGCGCGGGCGGCGGCTCCATGGGCGCGCGCGTGATGACAGGCGCTGCGGGCTTGGTGGTCGCCGCGGGGGCGCTCGGCGTCGGTGACGGCACCGCCTTGCGCTCGGCGGGCCTCACCTTCTCGGCGCTGGGCCGCGGCGCCGACGCGGGCTGCACGAAGGCCACGGGCGCGTCGGTCTTCTTTGACGGTGCGGGCTCGGCCTTGCGCGGCGGCAAGACGCCGCCCGGGAACGAGATGCGGGGAGGAGGCGGCGGCGCTTCGGTCTGCGGCAGCGGCGCTTCGTCGGCCGCGCTCACCTCTTTGGCGAACACGTTGTAGCCGCGCAGGTCCATCACGCGCGTCGACGACACGTCGTCGAGCGGCACCTCGGGCGTCGTCGTCACCTCAGGTTGCTGGTGCCCGGCGCGCGCGAAGCGCGAGTACGCGGTGACGTCGATGACCGAGGTCTTGTGGAGCTCGTCTTCAGCGCCGCCGAGCGCGACCTCTTCGACGATCTCGATCTTCGGCTTGGGCTTGCTGGTCGCCGCGCCTTTCGGCTTCGGCTTGTCGAGCAACACCGGCTCTTCGACGATGCCGCGCGCGATGCGCTCCAGCACGTCGTTGCTGAGCGACTCGACGGCGACGGTCGACGCCGCCGGCTCGACGTACTTCGGCCGCGACGGGTCGAGCTGCGAGAGCAGCTTCGCGTAGCGGGGCTCTGACTTCTCTGCGTAGAGCACCTGCTGCCAGTCGCGCACGCGGCACTCGAGGGCGACCCACAGCTCCAGCTTCTTGCCGAGCAGGAAGCCGACGTCTTTGAGCTGCGTCTGCTGCAGCGGGTACGCGCAGGCGATGTGCAGCGCCGCGCCGTCGACCGACAGCGGCACCACGTTGAGCTGGTGCGCCATCTTGGCGGGCATCAACGGCCCGGCCTCGGCGTTGGGCTCGAAGTCGGCGAGGTTGACGAGGCGCACGCCGCTGACGTCGGAGATGGCCTGGAGGATGCCGGCTTCCGAGACGGCGCCCATCTCGAGGAGCACGGTGTCGAGCGTGCCGCCCTCGCGACCGAGGCGACGCAGCGCTTCGTCGACGACGCGCGCGGGGAGCAGCCCCCGTGCAATCAGGTGTTGTGCGAGGCGCTGTGGCATCGAGGCGTGTTCAGGCGTCCTGGAGGCGGACCACGAAAGTGCGCGTCAGCTTGTCATGGAGCGTCTGTCCGTGGCGGTCAAAGAGCGCGAGCCAGAAGCCGGACAGGAACAGCGCGAACGACACCAGTGACAACCCGGCGCGGGTCAGCGCACGCAACGGCCCCGGCGCGTGGCCGCTGGTGTCGACGAGGTGGATGCCCAACGCGCGGCGGCCGGGCGTGCGGCCATTCCACAAGAAGGCGAAGAGCGTCGTGTAGACGAAGGCCAGCACGCCCGCGAGCGCGGCGCCCGGCACCGCCAACACCGCGAGCTGCTGCGTGAGCGACAGCGTCTTGGGCGCGATGACGGAGATGGCGATGGCGAGGAAGCCCGCGACGAGCACGCCCACGAAGGTGAGATCGAACAGCCACGCACCCACACGTCGCCACAGCGCGGCGGGCTCGGCGCGGACGACGTCGTCCTGCGGCGCCGGCTTGTGGGCGGGCGTGACGGGGCGCGTCGCTTCAGGCGGCTTCACGTACGGGCTGGGCATGCCCGGCTGCGTCACCATCAGCTCGGCGGGCACCACCGCGGGTCGCTG
>CAYWON010000173.1:2898-13992 GCA_964459885.1 uncultured Archangium sp. | reverse complement strand
CGGCGTGAGCCACTCGAGCTCGGTCTCGAGGTCGAACGCTGGATCTTCCGGAGGCAGGAACATCGTCACCCGCGCGGCGTTCTCGACGTCGATGTGCGCGGCCTGAAAGCCGAAGAAGTGGCGCACATGCGGGTACACCGCCTTGTACACGGCCTCTTTCACCGCGAAGCGCACCAGCACCTGCTTCCACCGCGCGCGCTCGGGCAGCGACTGCACTTCGGCGAACTCTTCGGGGCGGCACACGCGCTCGGCGATGCTCATGCGCTCGCGCGCGTCGCCTTCGAGGTCGATGCCGACGGTGCCGTGCTCGGCTGGCGCGACGAGGGCCAGCGCGAGGTCCTGCTTGTGGGAAATGGACACCGTCCACCCGTTCGGCGTCAGCGGTTCACGCTGGTCGCCTGAGAGCAGCGCAGGCCAGCTCGCGCCCAGCTCGAGCGCCGCCGCGCGGGCCGCGAGGCGCCCACCGACGACCTCGATCTGCCGACGACCGCGCTCGCTTCGCGCCAGCGTGCGCTCCTCTGGCTCGAGCCGGTGCAACACGTCGGCCGACACGGCGTCGGTGCCCGCGGGCAACGGCACCGCCGCCAGCGCGCCGAAGCGCACTTTCCGTACCCACGCGATGGGGAACAGCTCGCTCACACGGCCTTTGTGCCGAAGCCGTCACCGAATCGCCAGCGCTCGTGAGATGGGCCGCCGATCTTGCGGTGAGAACGCTACATTTCGTCGGCCGCCGTCTTCTTCGGTCGGCTTCCACTGAGGCGCTTTGGACGAGCTGCTGAAAAAACGAGTCGTACTCATCACGGGGAAGGGCGGGGTCGGGCGCTCGGTGATGACGGCGGTGCTGGCACGCATCGCTGCTGCGCGCGGGAAGCGCGTGTTGGTGACGGAGATCGGCGAAGAGAGCGACGACTACTCGCCGCTGGCCAAGCACTTCGGGCGTTCGCGCCTGCCCTCGCACCCCGAGGCCGTCGCGCCCAACACCGACGGCGCGGTGCTGCTCGCGCGCACGGGCCAGGAGCTCTTCCTCAAGTCGGTGCTGCGCTCCGGCACCATCGCCCGCGCGGCGCTCGGCTCTGACGCGCTCCGCAAGCTGCTCTCGGCAGGCCCGTCGTTCCGCGAGATGGGCGTCTTCTTCCAGCTGCTCTCGTACCTTCGCCAGACGCAGTACGAGCTCATCCTCGTCGACATGCCGGCCACCGGGCACACGCTGTCGCTCACCGGCCTGCCAGAGCTGTTGTTGCGCCTCGTGCCGCGCGGCCCCATCGCCGAGTCACTGCGCGAAGGTCAGGCGTACCTGAACGACCCGAAGCAGTCGGCGGCGCTCATCGTCACGCTGCCCGAGACGTTGCCCGTCAGTGAGTGCCTCGAGCTGATTGAAGGCCTCGAGAAGACGAAGATGCCGGTGGGCGGCGTGATGGTGAACCGCTTGCCCGTCGACCCGTTCACCGGCGACGAGCGCGCGAAGTTGTCGCCGCTGGTCGACCAGCACCGCTGGCTCGGCGCTGAGCAGTTTCAGCGGCCGCTGCTCGCGCGGCGTGAGCTGGGTCGCTTGAAGGAGAACACGAAGGTGCCGATCTTCACCGCGCCGGAGCTGCCGCACGACGGCCTCATCGACGAGCTGGTCGCGACGCTTTCGAAGGGAGCGGCCTGAGATGTCGGAGCCGGTGCGCGTCGGGAAGTTGCTCCGAGAGAAGAAGATCATCGTGTGCTGCGGCGCGGGTGGCGTGGGCAAGACCACCACGGCCGCCGCCATCTCGCTCGCCGCGGCGCGGGCTGGGCGCAAGGTGCTGGTGTTGACCATCGACCCGTCGAAGCGCCTCGCCGAGACGCTGGGCGTCAGCCGCAACCCGCCGTCGCCGGTGCGCGTGCCCGAAGACAGACAGCAAGCCGCGGGAATCAAGGCGCCGGGCTCGCTCGACGCGTGGATGCTGGACCCCAAGCTGGTCGCCGACAGCGCCGTGCGCCGCTTGAGCAAGTCGCCGGAAGACGCGGAGCGCATCCTCGGCAATCGCATCTACCAGCAGGTCTCGACGATGGTCGCCGGCATGCACGAGTACACGGCGATGGAAGCGCTCTTCCGCCTCGTGAACGAAGGCCGCTACGACCTGGTGGTGTTGGACACGCCGCCCTCGCGTCACGCGCTCGACTTCCTCGAAGCGCCGCGCCGGTTGTCCGGCCTCGTCGATTCGCGCGCCATCTCAGCGTTCCTGCCGAGCGGTGACGGCGTCATCGCGCGCGCGGCGAGCAAGGTGATCCAGACCATCCTCGCGGCGGTGTTCGGCGAGGAGTTCGCCACTGAGTTCGTCGCGTTCCTCGGCGTCTTCACCGGCATCTTCCGCAGCCTGAGCGTCAACGTCAGCGAGATGCGGAAGTTCCTGTCGGGGCCCGACGTCGCGTTCCTGCTGGTGTCGTCACCGGCGCCGGCGACGCTGACCGAAGCGTTCTTCTTTCAGGACAAGACGAAGGCGCTCGACCTGCCGTTTCGTGGCTTCGTACTCAACCGCAGCAAAGCGGCGGCGCTCGAGCGCACCATGCCGCCCGCGCGCGACGAGCACGACGCGGTGTTGTCGGCCGGGCTCACCAAGCTGCATCAGCTGGCCGAGGTCGAGCAGCACGCGGCGTCGCGCGACCTGGCGCTGCTGGCTGACCTCGCGAAGCGCGCGGGTGAGTCAGCCACCGCGATGGCGCTGCCCGAGCTGCCGCAAGGCGCCGACGACATCGGCACGCTGGTGGCCGTGGCCGATCGCCTCGCTGCGCACTGAGCTCAGTGACCTGAGAACGCGACGAGCGACTTCACCTCGACGCCCAGCTTCTTCGCGCCGCCGAGGTCGGGCAGGTCGATGACGAAGCCTGCGCCCACCACGTGCGCGCGCCCGCGACGCAGCAGCTCGATGGCTGCCCCCGCCGTGCCGCCCGTCGCGATGAGATCGTCGATGACCAGCACGCGCTCGCCGGGCTTCACGGCGTCGACGTGGAGCTCCAGCTCGTCAGTGCCGTACTCGAGCGCGTACTGCACCCGAATCGTCTGGTGCGGCAGCTTGCCCTTCTTGCGCACGGGCACGAAGCCGACGCCCAGCGCGGCGGCGACCGCGCCACCCAGAATGAAGCCGCGCGCTTCGAGGCCTGCGACCTTGTCCACCTTCGCGTCGCGCCAGTCCGCGACGAGCCCGTTCACGGCTTCACGGAACGCCGTGGCGTCGCCCAGCAGCGTGGTGATGTCGCGGAAGAGAATCCCCGGCTTGGGGTAGTCGGGGATGGTGCGAATGGCGCGTTGCAGCAGCTTCACGTCGGTCATCGTGACGGTCTCCAGCTCGAATGGTGCGCGACGACCTCGACCAGCTTCTCGGCGAGGCGGGTCGTCGCCAGCGCGTAGTTCTCGACGAACTGTGAGGCCGTCGACGCGTGGTGGTCGACGAGGTCGGTGAGCGCCTTCAGCAGCACCAACGGCACGCCGTGCCGCTCGCACACCCACGCGATGCCCGCGGCTTCCATCTCCTTCACCGACGCGCCGAGCGCGGCCAGCTGCTTCGCGTCTTCGTCGGTGCAGTCGAGCGAGTCGCCGGTCGACACCACGCCCAGCTTCAGGCCGAGGCGCTTCGCCAGCGCGACGTCGCACTCGACGGGAAAGTGCCCGCGCCCCATCGCATCGAAGCCGGCCAGCGGCACGCGGCGATCGTGAAACACCACGGCGTCGGCGCCCAGGTACACGTCACCGATGACGCCGCCGCGCGACTCGAAGCCGCCAGCGGTGCCCGCGTTGATGACTCGCGTCGCGTGGAAGCGCGTGACGAGCGTGTGCGCGAGCAGCACCGCCGGCACCGTCCCGATGGAGTCCACCTTGAAGCGCGGGTGCGCCCCGGCGACGCCGACGACGACGCCTGCAGCCTCGTGAAACTCGAAGCCGTACACAGCGTCTGCCTCGAGCCGACGGAAGTCGCCGCGCGCGAGAAACGGCGCGGCCTCACCGGCCATCGCGAACTGAAGCGCCAGCGTCACGGCGTGAGCCTCGCGATGAGCTCCGCTGCGCTCGGGAACTCGCTCAACAACGCGGCGCGGTCGCCCAGCTCGAACTTCGAGAACTCGAACGCCGGCGAGACGGTGCAGCCGACGAGGCTCCACTTCGAGCCCGACGCGGGCAGGGCGCCGAACCACGTGCCAGCCTTGACCACGTGCTGTGGCCGCGCCGGAGACAACGTCGTCACCACCGCGCCCGTCGCTCGGAGCTCGACGACCTCCAGCGGATCTCCCGCGTAGAAGTGCCACACCTCGTCAGCGTCGATGCGGTGCAGGCGCGACCGCTCACCTTCGGGCAGCAGATAGAAGATGGCGGTGCACACCGAGCGCTGCGTGCCGGGCAGGGTGGCCGCGGCGCGGTACGTCTCGCGGAAGTAGCCGCCCTCGGGGTGCGGCTGCAGCGCGTACTGGGCGATGAGCTCTTTCACGGCGCGAGACCGTACCCGCGCCGCCTGGCCGTCGCTTCAGCCTTCGTTGGTGACCTTGAGGCCCGGCGACGTCTTGAAGCCCCACGCCTGCAGCAGCTTCACCGGGTCGACGAACTTCGTGCCGTCTTCCTGCAGCTTGCAGAGCCGACCCGACATGCCGATGTACGTGACGACGCCGGCCTTCATCTCGATGTGCCCGTTGAAGAGCATCTGCTTGCCGCGCGCGAGCGACGCGGTGGTGAGGATGAGGCCGGGGTTCGCTTCCGAGCGGCGCGAGGCCGGCACGGCGTGAATCGAACCGTCAGCGAGGATGGCGACGTTCGACGCGTACTTCTGGCCGTTGCGGCCGCGCGCGAACGTGTCTGAGTGCGACGCCTCGTCGTAGAGCGCGGTGATGTCGCCGCTGCCCTTGCGCGTGACCTCTTCGTATGTGGCCCGGTTGTCCTTCACGCCGGTGATGACGTTGAAGGTCTGCTCGGTGTCCATGTCGTGCTGCACCTTCGCGGGCGTCAGCTCGGTGTGGCTGAAGGCCAGCGAGTCGCGCGCCGTGGCTTCTTGCGAGTACGGGTTGAACTTGCCCTCGATGGTCATCGTGGGCTCGCCGTGTGACGTGTCGTAGACCGGGTCGGGCTTCAACTCGCGCACGTCGTACGCGATGGCGCCGCCGGCGATCGCCTCGTTGACCGCGTTCTTCACCGCGTCGGGAATCTTCGAGCCGCCGAAGCTCTTGCTGTCGGTGCCCACAGTCAGCAGCTTGCCGGCCTCTGCGCTCAGCCGGCTCGCGCTGTACTCGATGCGGCGATTCACCGACGCCGCCTGCTGCCGGAGCGAGTCGATCTCTCCCAGCTTCTCTCGCAGCCGCTCCGCGGCGCCGGGCTCCATCATGCCGGCGAACTTGTCGGCCTCGGCCTTGATGGCCGCCTGCTCATCGCGGCTGATGTTGCCCGCCGACGAGAGGATGGTGTCGACATCGCGCGCGTCGATCTTGCGGTCCTGCGTCACACGCTGAAACGCGTTCTTCACATCACGGACTGACATGGTGCCCCCGGGCGTGCTGCGTTTGAGAGGGCGGCAACGTAGGCACAGGTGCGACACGAAGTCGCGGGGCGTGCTGCCCCGGCGTCACTCGCCCATGACCTTGATGATCAGCCGCTTGCGCCGCTGCCCGTCGAACTCTGCGTAGAACACCTGCTGCCACGGCCCGAGGTCGAGCTTGCCCTTCGTCACCGGCACGATGACCTGGTGGTGGACCAGCAGCGACTTGAGGTGCGCGTCGCCGTTGTCTTCGCCGGTGAGGTGGTGGCGGTAATCAGCCTTCGCGGGCGCGAGGTGCTCGAGCCACTTCCAGATGTCGTCGAAGAGCCCCGACTCGTCGTCGTTCACGAACACGCCAGCGGTGATGTGCATCGCGCTCACCAACACCATGCCTTCCGCGATGCCCGACTTCTTTACGGCGGCCGCGACGTCGTCGGTGATGCGCACCAGCTCGCGGCGCTGCGTCGTCTCGAACCAACGGTATTCGGTCAGCGATTTCATGGCGGCGGTCTAGCGTGCGCGCTCCATGACGCCCACTCCGCCGCCCGTCGGTCAGAAGAAGTCGAACACCGCGCTCTACGTCGTCATCGGGCTGGTGGTGGCGATGGGCTGCTGCGGCGTCTTCGGCATCCTCGCGGCCATCGCCATCCCGAACTTCATCAAGTTCCAGGCGCGCGCGAAGCAGTCGGAATGCAAGGTGACGCTCAAGACCGCGTACGTCGCGCAGAAGTCGTATTACGCGGAGTACGACAAGTACGCGGCCGACGCGGCCACCATGGGCTTCGTGCCCGACTTGAAGCGCTATGCGCTCATCGTCTCACCCGGCAACGTCGAGCTGCCGAAGGACCCCGCCGCCCAGTCGCGCGGCCTCGTCGAAGCCACGCCCGCGGCCGTTCGCCAGTCGCTCGGCATCCGCGGGGAGTGCCCGGACTGTCAGGTGACGATGGCGTGCGTCGGCAACGTCGACGGCGATCCCACGGTCGACGTCTGGTCCATCTCCACCGACGAGCGCGTCATCGACGGCGTGTCGGTGCCGCCGGGCCAGCCCTTCCAGCACGTCGACGATCTCGTCGATTAACCGAAAAATTTCGCGGTGATGCAGCGGGTGGTACCGTTTCGCACCCGCATCGCCCATGGCAGAGAAGGAATCGACCAGCCCCGCGAAAGTCGTCGGCCCCGAGCTTCGGCTGGTGGACCGTCGTGCCTTCGTCGGCTTCCCCGAGCTGAAGCTGGCGCCGGGCGTCGTCATCACCGACTTCGCTCTTTCCATTCCCGACGTGACCTTCCCGATGAACCTCTCGGGCGGCGCGTCGAAGTACCAGAAGAAGAAGCTCGACTTCGGCTTCCTCGAGCTCTTCATCGACGCCGAGGTGCTGCAGCGCGAAGTGCGCGCCGCGTCTTCGAAGCTGGCCGAGCTGGACGACGTGCGGCTGCACTTCCGCCCCGGGCACCTCGAGGTGCAGGCGCGGCTGCGCGGCCCTGAGCGCACGCCCGTCACCTTCAAGGTGTCCTTCGATGGCGACGGCGAGCGGCTGGCCGTCTACCTCTTTGATGTCCGCCTCTATTCGTTCAGCACCACGCCGGCGTCGCGGCTGGGCGCGCTCGTCAGCGAGGCCGTGAAGTCGCTCGGCGTGCTGCCCGACGTCGAACGGCGCGGCGCCAACGGGTTCACGACGCGCGTGTTGCCCGAGCTGGTCGAGCACGCGGCCGTTGCGCGTGGCTACAAGATGCCCGCGCTCGATCAAGCGCGGCTCGCTGAAGCCAGCTTGTCGTCGAAGGGCGTGCGGCTGCGCTTCTCGTCGGGTGGTTTGCCGCCGCCGGGAGCGCCCGACGAAGAGCTGCTGCTCGCGCTCGAAGGGGCGCGCGCGTTCGCCGACGCCGAAGAGCTGCTCGCGCAGAACAAGTTGGCGCAGGCGCGCGAGGCGTACCTGCGGCTGGGCGACGCCACCGAAGCGCACCCGTTCGCCGTCGAGCGCCTGCTGACGTTGTTGGTCGCCGACCTCCAGGCGCACGAGCTGGCGTTGGACATCGCGGCGTCGCTGCAGCGTCGACGAGATCGCTCGGCCACCGCGCTGTGGGCCGAGGCCGTGGTGCGCGAGCGTCGCGGCGAGTTCGCGCGCGCGTCCGAGCGCTACCTCGCGCTGTCGGCGCTGGCGCGGAAGAACCAGGAAGAAGCGGGCGCGTTCTTCGCCGCCGAAGCCGCCGCGCGCAGCTCACGCGACAACGCGCCGCAGATGGCGGTGAAGGCGCTGCACGAGCTGCTCGGCCTCAAGCCCGACCATCTGCCGTCGCTCAAGGCGCTGGCGCGCGCGTCAGACCAGGCAAAAGACCGCGCGGGCGCCATTCGTGCGTACCGCCGCCTCGCGGCGCTGGCGCGTGACGCAGCCGATGCCGCCGACGCGCACGTGCAGCTCGCGCGGCTGTGCGCGCAGACCGAAGACGATCTCGCTGGTGCGCGCCTGCACTGTGAAGCGGCGCTGCGTCTGGCGCCGGACCACCCCGAGGCGCTCTTCCAGTTGGGCGAGCTCTGCTACCGGTCGGGTGAGTGGCTGCGAGCCATCAAGGCGCTCGATCGCGTGCGCGAAGTCGCGATGGGTCGCCACGAGGTGGACCGCGTCGGCCGCGCCAACGTGCTCGCCGGTCTCGTGTGGGAAACGGGCCTGAAACAGCCCGAGAACGCGCTCCTGCGCTTCCACGAAGCGGCGTCGTTGCTGCCCGGCGAGCCTGAGCCGCACTACCTGTCGGCGCGCGTCGCTGAATCGCTCGGCAAGTTGCAGGAAGCCGTCGCCGGCTACCAGCAGGCGGTCGAGCTTGCGGGCCCGTCGCCGCGCACCGAAGAGATCCGCAAGGCCTCGCACGCCTCGCACCACGCGCTGGCGCGGCTGCTCAAGTCGAAGCTGGGCGAGCCGGCGCGCGCGCGCGAACACCTCGAAGCTGCCCTGGCGCTCGACGCGCAGGACCAGCTCGCGCTCGACGAGCTGCTCCCGTACTTCCGCGCGTCGGGCAAGGCCGCCGAGTTGGCCGACGCCTGCGAGAAGGCCGCCGCCGTCGTCGACGAGCCCACGCGCCGCGCCGCGCTGTGGGCTGAAGCGGGTGAGCTGTACCGCGGCCGTCTCAACCAGGCCGACCGCGCCGAACGGCTGCTGAGCCAGGCGCTCGAGGCCGACCCGAAGAACCGCCTCGCGCTGGAAGGCATGTTGGCGCTCGCCGAGAGCAAGCGCGACGGCGGTCAGCTGTGCCGCTGCCTCGCGGCGCTTGCGCAGCTCTCGGAAGACCCGAAGGACCGCGTGCGGCACTACCGCCGCCTCATCGTGGCGGCGCGCGACCTCGCGTTCGATCTCGACGCCGCAGTCAACGCCGCGCGCGAAGTGCTGCGCATCGAGCCCGACGACTTGCCAGTGCTGGGCGAGCTCACGGCCCTCGAGCGTCGCCGCTCTGACATGGCCGGCCTCGCGTGGGCGCTCGAGCAGCGCGCGCGTGTCGCCGAGAACGCGGGCGACAAGCGCCTCGCCGCCGCCGCGCTGCGCGAGCTCTCGCAGGTGTTGGACCAGCGCCTCGGCCGCGCGGGCGAGTCGCTCGTCGCGTTGGAAAAGGCCACGCGCCTCTTCCCCGAGGTCAACGGGCTGCTCGAGCTGGCGACGCTGTCGCTGCGCCTCGAGCGACCGCTCAACGCGCGCCGCGCGCTCGAAGATGTCCTCGCGCTGCTGCCGCGCCACGCGCCGCCCGAGAAGCTGGCTGAAGTGCGCGCGCGCCTCGGCCGTGCGTGCGAGCAGCTGGGCGACAAGGACGCCGCGCGCGAGAACTACGCGCTCGCGTTCCCGCTCCGTCGCCTCGACGACGAGCTCGCTGGCCGCCTCGAGGCGCTCTACGCGGAAGAAGGCTCGACCCGCGAGCTCACCGACCTCTGGGCCGCGCGCGCGCAGGCGCTGCTGCAGGCCGGCCGCGCGCAAGACGCCGCGCCGCTCTTCTTCAAGGCCGCGCAGACACTCCTCGAGAACGGCGACACGCAAGGCGCGATGCTGCGGCTCACCGCTGCCCTCGACGCCGCGCCTACCGGCGCTCGCGCGGGCGAAGTGCTCGAGGCGATGGCGAAGCTCGAGCTGGACCGCGGCGCTACGCAGGAGGCCTCGCGCCTCTACGGTCGCCGCGCCGCGCTCGCCGCCGACAACCGCGAGGCCGCGCGCTGGTACTTCCGCGCTGCTTCGCTGACCCGCGAGACGCCGCGTGAACAGCCCTTCCTCGCGCTCGCGCTCGAGAAGGACCCTGGCTTCATCCCCGCGCGCTTCCGTCGCGCGGAGCTCATCGAGACGTCGAACCCGCGCGAGGCGCTGGCCGACTTCGAAGCGGTGCTGAGCGCCGGCCCCGAAGCGCAGGACGAGACGGGCCTGGAGCTGGACCTCGCGAGCCTCACGCGCCGCGCCGCGCAGGCCGCGCAGAAGGCCGGCCACTACGACGCCGCGCGCCGCCTGTTCGCGCGCTTCACCGCGCTCAAGCCCGACGACCTCGACGCGCAGCTCGAGCTGGCGAAGCTGCACCGCCGCGCGGGCGCGCTGGAGCCGCTGGTCGATCTGCTCGGCGAGCTCTGGCCACGCCTCACCGGCGAGCCGCGTCACCAGCTGCGCCGTGAGTTCGCAGAAGGCGCGCTGTCGCTCGGTCGCACGGCGTCGGCGCTCGAAGCGCTGCGCGCCATGCTGGCCGACGAGCCGCACCACGAGTGGGCGGCGTCGCGGTTGTTGGCGCTCCTGCCCAACGACGACGTGCATCAGGGCGAGCGCCTCGACCTGTTGTCGCGGCTCATCACCACGTCGACGGGCGAAGCGCGCGCCGAGCTGTTGTCGCGGCGCGCCGAGCTGCACCGCGTGGCGGGCGACCTCGTCTCGGCCCGCGGCGACCTCGCGGAAGCCGCGCGCTTGTCGGCGACGCCGGTGCCGCTGCTGCGCGCGCTCGCCGAGCTCTCGCGCCAGTCGGGCGACGAAGCCGCAGAGCTGTCGGCGCTGCGTCAGGTGCTGCAGCACGCGGGCGCCGACGTCACCGTCGTCACCGAGGCCGCCGAGCGGCTCGTCACCATCGCCCGCAACCGCGCGCTGGCCGACGACACGCCGCGCGCCATCGAGGCCTTCGAGACGCTGGTGAAGCTGCCGCTGCCCGCGCCCGAGCGCACCGAGGCGTGGTTCGGCCTCGCGCAGGTTTCGCGCAAGGCCGGCGACGCGAAGCGCGCAGAAGAGGCGCTGTTCGAGGCCTCGAAGCAGGGCCCGGTGCCCCGCCGGGTCGACGCGCTGCTCGAGCGCGCGGAGCTGCAGGACTCGCGCGGCGACCTCGACGGCGCCATCACCTCGTGGTCGGCGGCGCTGGAGCTCGCGCCGCGTCACACCGTGGCCACCGCGGGCCTCATCTCTGCGCTGCGTCGCGCGAACGACTGGGAAGGCCTCGCGGAGGTGCTGACCGTCGAGGCCGCGCACGTGCCGAAGGCCGACGCCGCGCCGTACTGGGTCGAGCTGGCGGCGCTGCACCTCGACAAGCTGAACGCGCCGGGCCCGGGTGAGGCCGCGCTGCGCCGCGTGGTGGCGCTCGACGACGCCGACGTGCCCGCCCGCCGTCGCCTGGCGGGTCTGGTGGC
>CAYWON010000173.1:0-2798 GCA_964459885.1 uncultured Archangium sp. | reverse complement strand
GAATCGACGCTGCGTCGGGTCGTCACCGAGCGGCCGCTGAACGGTCAGGCCGTCGAGCGTCTCGCGGCGTTGGTGAGCGCGCGAGATCCCCGCGCGGGCTTCGACCTCCGCGCGCGGTGGACCGAGACGCTGTCGCGCTCTCCGCGCACCGCCGAGCTGCTGCTGGCGCTCGCGCGCGAGGGCAGCCAGACGCACCACGACCTCGACGCGGCGTCGCGGCTCTTCACGAAGGCCGCTGAAGCCGCCGAAGCGCCGCTCGACGTGCGCCTCGAGCACGCGGCGCTGCTGCGCACCGCGGGGCGCACCGCCGAGCTGATGGCGGAGCTGCAGGAGATCGCCCAGCTCCAGCTGACCGCTGGTGACCTCGACGGCGCGCTGGCCGCATGGGGTGAAGAATCCCGGCTCGCCGAAGGCAGCGGCCGCATCGACGACGCGCTCCGCACGCTCTCGGCGATGGCCGACGTCTGCGCCGAAGAGGGCCGCACCGACGAAGCCGGTCGTCACTTCGTGCACCGCGCGGAGCTGCTGCGCGATTCGAAGCTGGACCTCACCGGCGCCGCGCAGTCGCTCGAGCGCGCGTGGGAGTTCTCGCCGTCGCTCGCGCTCGCGCAGGAAGGCCGCGCGCTCGCGCGTCGGCGCAGTGACCGCGACGCGGAGATCGACTGGCAGGAACGCCTGCTGCCGCTGCTGCCGTCGTCGGGCGAGCAGGCCGTGGCCTTCGTGCAGCTCGCGCGCTTGCACCTCGGCTTGCAGGCTGAAGGCGCCGGCGACGTCGCGTCGTCGCCGATGCTGGCGCCCGACCAGGCCGAAGCGGCGCTGCAGCAGGCGCTCTCGCGGGTGCCGGGGCTCGGCGAGGCCGAGGCGTTGCTGCTCGGGCTGCTCGAGCGCCAGGACCGCGTCGGAGACGTGGCCGCGTACTTCGAGGCGTCGGCGCTCCGTTCGACCGATTCGGCGCAGCGCGCTGAGCTGCTGCTGCGCGCCGCGTCGCTCTACAAAGAGAAGGCCGGTCGACCGCACGACGCCGCTGCGGCGCTGTTGGCTGCGCGCGCCGCCAACCCGGACGACGCGACGCTCACCGCACGCGTCGCCGACTTGCTGCTGGAGCTCGGTCGTCGTCAAGACGCGGCCGACTTCGACGCGGTGCTGCTGGCCGCCGACCCTCAGCACAGCTCGTTCGACCGCCACGCCGCGTGGCTCGCCGAGACCAACGACGACCTCTCGCTGGCCGCGCTGCTCTCGCGCCGCGCCGAGCTCTCGACGGGCGACGCCGCGGGCAAGCTCTGGCTCGACGCCGCCGCCGCGTTCCGTCGCGCGGGCGCCGTGGAGCGCGCGCAGGTGTGTGAAGCGCAGGCCTTCGAGGCCGCGCCCGACAACCGCGAGGCCTTTGAGTCGCTGCTGGCCCGCGCCGAAGGTGACTCGCGCCGTCAGGCCGAGCTGCTGGCGCTGCGCGCGGCGGCGGTTCCTGCCGAGGCGTCCACGTTGCTCAAGCAGCGCGCGCAGCTGCTGGCGACGGGCGAGCCGTTGTTGGCCGCCGCCGCGTGGGACGAGTACCTCACGCAGGTGCCCGACGACGTCGACGCGCTCGAAGCGCGTGGCACCCTGGCGGCCGATGGTGGTGGCGCGCGCGCGGCGCAGCCGTTCGACCGTCGCCTCGTGCAGCTCGCCGACGCCACGTTGACGCCGGCCACGCGCCTCACGGTGTGGACACGTCTGGGCCGCGCCGCCGCCGAGTCGAACGCGTGGCGCGACGCCGTCGACGCCTTCGAGACGGCGTGGGGCATCGAGCCGGAATCTGAGCGCGGCCGCGAAGCGCTCTCATCGCTGAACGAGGCGTACGCGCAGCTGGGCGACGTGCCCGGCCAGTACCGCACCACCATGCGCGTCGCGGCGCTCGCGACGGGTGACGACGCCGAAGCGCTGCACCGCCGCGCGCTGGGGTTGGTCGACGCGCCGCAAGACGCGCTCGCCGCGTTGGAGTGGTTGCTCGCGCGTCACCCCGGCGACGAAGCGCTCTACGCGAAGGGCCAGCAGGCGTACTTCGCGATGGGTCGCATTGGCGAGCTGGTGGCGCTGCACGAGCGCTTCGCTGCTGCGTCGGGTGGTGCTGCGGCCACGCGGGCGCTGATGGCGGCCGCCGAGCTGGTCGAAAAGGAACTCGGCGAAGGCCATCGCGCGTACGAGCTGCGGCGCGCCGCCTACGAGGCCACGCCTGACGACGTGGGCGCCGCCGAAGCCGTGCTGTCGGAAGCGCGCCGTCGCGGCGACGTGGACCTCGTCGAGCAGCTGCTGGTGCGGCTCGCCGTGTCGACGCCTGACGAGCAGCGCGCGGCCGACCTCAAGCTGGAGCTGGCTGCGTCGTTCGAGAAGCGGCAGCAGTGGGCCGCGGCGCGCACGCCGCTTGAGTCCATCCGTCGGCAGGGCCCTTCGGCCGCGGGCTACGCCCAGTCGCTCGAGGCGCTCGAGCGCATCGCGCGCGCCACCGGCGACACCGAAGCGCTGGCGGCGGTGCAGGTCGACGCCGCCGCGCTGCTGGGCGCGAAGGAGCGCGCGGCGCGGTTGTTGGAAGCCGCCGCGTCGTACCGCGACGCCGACCAGCTGGATCGCGCGATGGCGCTGACGCGCGAGTCGCTCGGTGCGCGCCCGTCGCGCGAAGGCTTCTCGCTGCTGGTGGACCTCGCGCGCGCCGCCAACCGCCACGACGAGCTCGCCCGCGCGTTGACGCAGCTGGCAGAGCAGGGCGAAGGCGCTGGCCGCGCGGCGATGCTGCTGCAGGCGCTCGAGGCGTGGCGCGCCGCTGG
>CAYWON010000172.1:0-14270 GCA_964459885.1 uncultured Archangium sp. | reverse complement strand
TTCGGCGGTCGCTTCCGCGATCACCTCTACGTTGCCTTCACGACGCACCATGGCTCGAGTGTCACGATTTCCGCGCGGCGATGCACGGCGGCGGCGGTGTCACGAAGTGCCAGCGTGTTGTCTTCGCGGGCCAGCGCGGCTCAGAGCTGCGAACAGAGCGCGTGCTGCGGACAGCACATGTCGTACGGCCCGAGGCGCGTGCAGAGGTGCTGCGCGCTCGCCGGCGAGACCCACATGCGCAGCACACAGAGTTCGTCGTTCGCGGCCGCGCCGAACTGCGCTGGGGCGGAGCCCGTGTTGAACCATTCGCAGGCGAGCGCCACGCTCCCTGCCTGCGGGATGACCGGCGCCATCGGCGGCGTGAAGAGCTCGGGCGCGCTCCAATTGAAGTTCATCGGCGCGTACACCGTGCTGCCTCCGATGCCCGCGGAGAAGCCGACACCGAACCCGTGCGTGAAGCCGGTGAAGTTGAGCGCCTGGCTCCCGAACGTGTCGGCGGGCAAGAGCACGGTGCCGTTGCGCACGGACGCTCCGTTGGGCTGATTCACGTCGGTCAGCCCCGCCAGCAGCATGCTCGCCGACGCAGGCGACGGAGATGAGGTCTCGACGAACGTCACGCTGAAGTCGAAGTCGAGGCTCATCGCTTGCGTGTTGAGGCCGTGCAGCTCGATGCGGATCATCTGCTGCGCCGCGAGTGGGACACCTGTGCCTGCAGGAAGGTCGATGGTCTCGACGCCGGCGTGAGAGAGCAGCAGCGGCGTACCGGTCGGATCGAGCACGCTCATCACCGGCTCGCAGATGGTCGGCGTGAGGTTCTCCATCGGGTCGTTCACGGCGTAGACGATGGTCTCGAGCCAGGGCCCGGTGCCCACCGCGTGGATGGTGCCGGCGTGGAACGCGCCCGCGTTGTTGAGGCGCTTGGTGACGCAGTAGGTGTTCTCTTGTCCGGGGGCGAACGGAACAGGGCCGAAGCTGACGGTGTAGCTGGGGAGCCCGCCGTCGCTCGCGGAGCCTCCACCCGTCGCGGAGCCACCGCCCGTCGCGGAGCCACCGCCCGTCGCGGAGCCACCGCCCGTCGCGGAACCACCGCCCGTCGCGGAACCACCACCCGTCGCGGAGCCGCCGCCCGTCGCGGAGCCGCCACCCGTCGCGGAACCACCGCCGGTCGCAGAACCACCGCCTGTCGCTGAGCCACCGCCCGTCACAACACCGCCACCTGTTCCGTCACCGCCTCCAGTTGCGCTGCCGCCACCAGTCGCGGAACCACCGCCCGTCGCAACGCCTCCGCCTGTCGCAACGCCACCACCTGTGCCGTCACCGCCGCCAGTTGCGCCGCCGCCTGTCGCAACGCCGCCACCTGTTCCGTCACCGCCGCCAGTCGCGGAACCACCGCCCGTCGCGGAACCACCACCCGTCGCGGAACCACCGCCGGTCGCAGCACCACCACCGGTCGCAGCACCACCACCGGTCGCAGCACCACCACCGGTCGCAGCACCACCGCCGGTCGCAGCACCACCTCCGGTCGCGGTACCGCCGCCGCTCCCGGCGTCCGGCTGATCACCCCCACCACAACCGACCATGACGACAGCGGCGACGAGCAGCACCCGGCGGAGCGTGTTCATGCGCGGCAAGGTACCACGACGGATCAGTAGCCCTCTGCGTCGACGGGTTTACGCATGAAACAGGTTTCGCTCACTGCGTGACGCTGGGCGCCGAGCGCAGCAACTCGGGCTACCCACACGCGCACACCGGACGTCGCTTCTCCTTCCACGGCTCACAGCCCTTCACGCGCGCGGGACATCGAGTCGGGTGCTGGTCCACGCCGCGGTGAGCGCCGACGCCGCCAGCAACGCGAACTTGAACGTCGTCACCGCTCCGAGCGCGCCAGCGAGGCCCTCGTGCCGCGTCGGGAAGTCGCGCAGCAGCGTGTAGATCATGGCGTTCTCGGTGAGGTCGGCGAGGAACCACGCCGCCGGCACCAGGAGCAATGCGCGGTACCGCCCGCCGGCGCGCGCGCTCAGGAACCGCTGCAACTGCACGAGGAACGTCAACAGCACCAAAGGGAAGAGCAGGTCTCCCGTGTAGGTGAGCCGCGAGTAGGCCGCCCGCCCCACGTCGCCGAACGCCTCGACGCGCGCGTACACATCGGTAGCTGAGAAGCTGGGCCGCTGATCAAAGATGGGCTGGCCCCCGAGGACGTCGTGCAGCGCGCGCGGCCCGCCGTGCATCGACGCAAGGTGCGAGCCCACGAAGAGCACGACGAACGCCGCCATGGGCACCAGCACCGACCACCTCGAGACGCCTGGCGCTGGCGCCCCGCCACGCCGCGCCAAGAGGCCGCCTGCCACCACACCGAGGGCAAAGATGATTGGAATGAAGAAGATGTGCTCGCGCGTCACGACACGAGTAGGCACCAGCCAGCTGCGGCGTGACAGGCGTTGACGTGAGCCCGACCCCGACACCACACCCGCGAGATGACGCCGGGGCGGCGCTGAACCGGTAGGCTTACGGTCTCATGCCCGCGCCAGAGCGCAGCATCACCGTCGCCCAGGTCAGACTCGAACAAGAACACGCCGAAGCGCTCGTCCGCGCGCAGAGCGCCCTCATCGGTGAACGAGCCGTCGCGCTGGTGCGCCTCGGCGTGCTCGGCCTCATCGGCATCTCGACGGGCGTGCTCGACAAGGTGTCCGGTCAAACGCTGCCAACGACCATCGCGCGCACCGTGGTGGTGGGCTGCTACCTGACGTTCGCCGTCTTCACCGTCATCGCCACACAGCGCATCAAGAAGGCGAACCCGAAGCTCGCGCTGTGGCTGGTCGGCTCGTACATCTTCATCGACGCGGGCTTCTACCTCTACAACGCGTACGTCGACGCCACGCTCGGCGTGCCCGCGCGGCCTGACGTCATCGTCGGCTCTTTCGCGCTGCTCATCGTCTTCTCGGTCGCGCGCATGCGGCTCGCGCACGTGGTGCTCTCGACAGCGACGTCCATCATCTCGGTCATCGCGGTCGCCGCGCTTCAGGGCTGGGCGCACCCCATCTGGACGCCGTTCGTGTGCAGCACGCTGTTGGCGCTCGGGTTCCTCATCGGCTTCACCAACCGTCGGCTCGGCAGCATGTTCGCCGACATCCGACGACGCGAGAACCTGTCGCGCTTCCTGCCGCGTCAGGTGGTGGAGCGTGTCCTCGCACAGGGCGGCGCTGCGCTCGCGCCGGTGCAGCGTGAGGTGACGATTCTCTTCAGCGACATCCGCAGCTTCACGTCGATGTCTGAGTCGCTCGCGCCGGCCGAGGTGCTCAAGTTCCTCGACGAGTACTTCGGGCACATGGGCGGCATCGTGCGTGGCCACGAGGGCATGCTGAACAAGTTCCTCGGCGACGGGCTGCTCGCGGTGTGGGGCGTGCCGGACCACCAGACTGATCACGCCGAGCGCGCAGTACGCGCCGCGCTCGACATGCGGCGGAAGCTCGCCGAGTTCAACGAGCACCGCGTGCGCGAAGGTCTGCCGGAGATCCGCATCGGCATCGGCATCCACACCGGCGTCGTCGCGGCGGGCATGTTGGGAGGCGCTGATCAACGCGAGTACACCGTCATCGGCGACGCGGTGAACCTCGCGTCCCGCATCGAAGGGCTCACCAAGCAGGCCAACACCGACCTGCTGGTGAGCGAGAGCGCGTGGGCGCAGACCAACGGAAAGTTCCCCGGCGCGCGCGTGGGCGAAGAGAAGGTGAAGGGCCGCGAAGCACCCGTCGTGCTCTTCAGCGTGCCGTCGGCCGCCTAGCCCGCGCTACTCGTCGAGCCGCGTGAACTCGATGCGCCGGTTCACCGTGCGCGCCGCCTCGTCGGTGTTCTTCACCTTCGGTCGCGTCGCGCCATAGCCCTTCGAGCTCAGCCGGTTCGCCGCGACGCCGCGCGACGTGAGCCACGTCACCACCGCCTGCGCGCGCTCGCGCGACAACACCTCGTTCCGTTCCACCGAGCCGGTGTCATCCGTGTGACCGCCGACCTCCACGCGCGCTTCCGGGTTGTCGCGCAGCGCCAGCAACGCGCGTTGCAACGTGCGCTCCGACGCCGGCTCGATGTCTGCGCTGTTCAACTTGAACGTGATGCCGTCGAGCACCATCGCTTTGGGAATGATGGTGCAGCCGCGCGCGTCGACGTCGGTGCCGGGCGGCGTGTCGGGGCAGCGGTCCCGCTCGTCGCCCACGCCGTCACCGTCGCGGTCGTGCCCCAACTCAGGCCCGAGGCCGAAGTGCACCGCCAGCCCCACCGTCGCGCCCCCCACCACGCCGAACGTTCCAAACCCGATGATGGGCCTGACGAACGGCCCCAACTGCACCGGCCGTGCGACCGAGAACACGTACGCGACCTCTACGTCGAGGCTCACGCCAGCGCCGATGGTGCCGACGAGGCCGCCGAGGTGCGGCGCGATGGACAGGTTGCCCGCGAGGTTTCCGCCGGCGTCGTTGGCGTAGCCCTGCGTGTCGTCCAGCACACGAAAGCGCGCGCCGATGGCCGGGTTGAAGATGAGCCCCAGCCCGAAATCGGTGATGGGGAACGACGTGCCCACGCGGACATCGAGGGCGACGCCGCGCACGAACTGCCAGTCGGCGCCGAGGTCGATTTCAGGCGCGACGCCGGCGTTGGCCAGCAAGACGCCGGGGTTGACGTGCAGGTTGAAGCGATGGCTCTCAGCGCGCGCCGTGGCAGCCGCGAAGAGCAGTGAAACGACGACGAAGTGACGCATCGGTGTGTGGCTCCCTTGTGGTGTGCGCGGGAGACACAGCGAGTCGGCGCAGGTCGCATCGCCGACCCTCGGATTTCGCGCCGCCGAGCTACAACGTCGCGCCATGAAGGCCTTCAAGACGCGCGAACACCTCGAGACGTGGCTCGCGAAGCACCACGACACCGAGACCGAGCTCTGGGTGCGCATCTACAAGAAGGACTCCGGCGTCCAGTCGGTGAACTGGCAGGACTGCGTGCTGGCGTCGCTCACCTGGGGGTGGATTGACGGCCTCAAGCGCAGCCACGACGACGACTCGTTCTTGCAGCGCCTCACCCCACGCCGCCCGAAGTCGGTCTGGTCGAAGAAGAACTGCGAGCACGTCGCGACGCTCATCGCGGAGGGCCGCATGCAGCCGTCTGGCCTCGCGCACGTCGAGGCCGCCAGGAAGGACGGCCGCTGGGACAACGCCTACGGCGGCTCGAAAGACATGACGCTGCCGCCGGAGTTCCTCGCCGCGCTCAAGCGCAACAAGCCCGCCCGCACGCAGTGGGAAGCGCTGACGCGCGCGCAGCAGTACGTCGTCTACTTCCGGCTCACCAACGCGAAGAAGCCCGAGACACGCGCGAAGCGCCTCGCCACGTTCCTCGAGCAGCTCTCACGCGGTGAAGCGCCTCACTGACCGGCGTCGCCACCGCCGAGGTCCACGAACGCGAGGTCTTCCGTGCGCGCGTACTCCCGCGCAGCCTTGAGCGCCGTCGCTTCGTCGGTCTCCAGCAACACCTTCGCGCCGGCCAACGCGCGCGTGCGCAGCTCGGCGTCTTTCATCACGTCGGCGGAAGCCAACAACCCCACCATCACCTCGGGGTCGAACGGGTTGACGTTGAGCGCCTCGAGGTACGCGCGCTTCGCGTCGTCCCACTTCTTGCCGCGCACGTAGATGCGGCCGAGGTGCACGTTGGTCGACACCGAGCCGGGGTGCATCACGAGGCTCGCCTCCAGCACCTTCGCCGCTTCGTCGAAGCGCTTGAGCTCCAGCAACGTCAGCGCGTACTTGTTCGACACCGACTCGTACTTGTCGCCCACCACCTTGTAGGCGCGGCCGTACACCTCCGCCGCCGACGCCATGCGGTTGCGCTCGCGGAACAGCTCGCCCAGGTGCGCGTCGCGCCGCGCGTCGGTCTCCTTCACTTCCTTGAAGTCGCCGAACGACACCTCGCGGCCCTTCGACTTCTTCTCGGGCTTGCCGTCGGTCAGCTGCTTGCGCTCGTGCGACGTCGGAGGAATCAGGTCCTTCGGGAACGGCTGCTTCTTCAGGTACGCCATCCACGCGCGCTCGAACTCCGGCCAGCGCTTCTTCATCACCTGCTCGATGGCCAGCTTCTCGCTGGTGCCCTTCGCCATCGCATCCAACACGCGCTCCAGCGCGCCGCGCCCGCCCTCGGTGTCGATGAGCTTCACCGCGAAGAAGACCTCCGAGAACGCAGTGGCCGCGTCTTCGGCCGACGGCAGCAGCGCCATCGACGGGTGCATCTTCTCGAAGGGCACGAGGTCATTGGCGCGCACGCGCTTGCCCAGCAACGCGAGCGACGACGGCGTCATCGCGCCGCCGGGAGGCCCGCGCCACCGCGACTCGAGGTACTTGGCCAGCCCCTCGTGCAGCCAGATGGGCACCGTGTTGCGGCTCTTCTTGCTGACGACGAGGTGCACGAACTCGTGGCTCAGCGTGTCGCGCCAGTCGTAGCCCTGCAGCACCGCGCGCGGCGTCGTCACCATCAGCTTGTTGAACTTGCAGATGGCGATGGTGCCCGTGGTGCGAATGGCCTCCTTCGACAGCGTCGAGACCTTCGACAGCTCCGCCGCCGAGCCCACCAGCTCCACACGAATCTTCCCGGGAGGCGCGTAGCCGAGGTCCTTCTCGAGCGCGGTGCGCGCGGCCTCGAGGGTCTCCAGCGTCCACGGCACCAGCACCTCGTCGCGACCCTTCGGGTAGTGCACGACGAAGTGCGCGCTCTCGGCCGTCAGCATCGGCGAGACGATGTCGCGCGTGTCCTTCGCCAGCCGCAGCCAGCTCCCGGGCTTGTCACCCACGCCGGCCTTCTCGAGCTGCGTCACCGCGTCGGCGTAGCGGCCCTCTTCGAACGCCACGCGCCCGCGGTAGTACGCGACCGCCTCGACGCCTTCGGGCGCCACGCGCTCCAGCTCGGCCAGCTCCTTCTTCGCGGCCTCGACGTCCCAGTCTTCGAGGTACTGGTCGAGGTTCTGCAGCCGCGCCTTCGCTTCGCCCTTCAGCTCGGGCATCGACGGCTCGTCTTGCGCGATGGCGTGCGCCGCGAAGAGCGCGACGGTGAGAATCGACAACCTCACTTGACCAACTCCTCGTAGTACTTCCGCGTCTGCTCTTTGTAGCGGTCCGGCGCGCCCTGCTTCATGGCGTCCATCACGTCCTTGCGGAAATCGCGCGGCGCGGCGTTGGGGTCTTCGTCGGGGATCTCGACCTTCTGGTCGCGGTTGCCACGACCGCCTCGGTTGCCGCCCGCATTGGCCGGCATCGGCAGGCCACCCTTGCCGCCTTTGCCACCCTGCTGCTGCATCGCCTGCTGCACGCCGCGCAGCGCCTGCATCGCGCCCTGCTGCTCGCCGTAGCCACGGTTGGCGTCGCGCCCCTGCAGCCGCTCGCCGGCGCCCTGCATGCGCTGCCCGGCCTGCTGCATCTGCTGCTGCGACTCTTCGTCGAAGATGGGCGCGCGCTCGCTGATGGCGTCCATGCGCTGCGAGAGGTCCTGCGCCGACTGCTGCAGCTGGCGCTGCTGGCGCGCGAGCTCGCTCATCTGCTGCTTGTCGCCCTCGCTCATCTGCTGACCGGGCTGCGGGAACAGGTCGCGCAGCTTCTGGGCGACCTCCTGCGCCTTCTTCGCGTCGCGTGAGAGCTTGTCGGCGGCCTGCTTCGACTCGCGCCGCGCGTCGGCCGGGTTCTGGAACAGCTCGTCGTTGCGGCGCTGCTGCTCGGCGCTCTCCGACATTTCGCGGGCCGCCTCTTCCATCTGGTCTGCCGCCTCCGACGCGAGGTCGAAGTCGTTGGCCTCCAGCGCCTGCTCCACGTTGTCGCGCGACTGCAGCGCCTGCTTCCTGGTGTCGTCGAAGCGGTAGCCGAGGCGCTGCCCGTCGAGGTCGCTCCAGCTCTTCTCGAGCTCCTCCAGCTTGCCCTTGAGCTCCTTCTTGAGCGCCTCACCCTGCTTGGCGATGCGGTCCTTCTGCTGCTGGCGGGCCTTGTCGCGCAGCGCGCGCGTCTTCTCGGTGAGCGACTCCTGCTTCTGCAGCGTCTCGTCGAGCTTCTCGCTGAACTCCTGGAACTGCTTCGCCAGCTCGGGGTCGGTGCGCTCGTCAGACTCCTGCTGGGCCTGGTCGAGGTTGTCGAGGAAGTCGTCGATGGTCATCGCGAGCTCCTGCATCTTCTTGAGCGCGTCCTCGGTCTTGCCTTCCTTGATGAGGCGCTCGACCTCCGAGAGCGCGTCTTCCATGCCGAACTCTTCCTGCATCTGACGCAGGGCCTCTTCGTTGACGAAGTCGTCGCGAATGCCGCGGCTCAGCTCGGCCATGCGCTGCTGCAGCTCGGTCATGCGCTGGCGCAGCGCTTCCATCTGCTTGAGCAGCTCGCTCTTCGTTTCTTCGTTGGGCGCGCGGCTGTACTCATCGACGAGGCGTGAGAGCTCCTGCCGGTCGCGCCGCAGCTGCTGCGCGAGCTCCTGCACCGCTTCCATGCGCGCGCGGTCGAGCAGCGCCTCGAGGTACAGCACGTTCTTCTCGGAGTGCGCGATGTCGGTGGCGATGGTGGCGGCCACGCGCTTGGCGAGGTCCTTCGACCAGGCGCCGTCGCGCGCGTCGCCAAGGCCCACGTTCTTCGCCGTCGGCGCGCCCTTCTCACGGCCCGCGAGGCGCAGCAGGAAGCGCCGGTTGGCGACCACCTCCGAGATGTCGCGGTTCAGCTCGGCCGAGATGTTCAGCAGCGCCGCCAGCAGCTCCGCCGGAGGTTCGCGTTGGTCCTGCAGCTCGCGCGCGAGCTGCGTGAAGTCACCGGCCAGCTGCGTGCCGCGCTCGTCGATGGGCTTGCCCGCGACCGCCGCGTCGATGGGTGTGGGGCTCTGCCGGTCGGGCGCTTCCATGCGGTCGGCGAGGTGGTCGATGAGCCGGCCCCACAGCACCTCGGCCTTCTTCAGCGCCTCCGCGCGGTGCTCGGCCGGGCTGTAGAGCTTCACGGTGAGCCGCGACGACGCGCCGGTCTTCTTGCCCTTCACCGCGTCGTTGTCGGTGGCCTCGACGAAATACGTCACGACCTGCCCGGGCTTGAGCGTCAGCGTCGAGAGGTCCCACTGCCAGGTGCCGCGCGTGGTGCGACCGTCGTCGGGCCGCAGCGACACGCGGTGCGGCGTGGCGTCACCGTCGGTCGTGTAGACGAGGTCGAGCGCGGTCAGCCCGTAGTCGTCAGACGCCTCGTACTTCAGCGTGAGCTGCTGCTTCTCGGGCATCAGCTCGATGCCGTCGAGCGGCGAGGTGACGCGCACCTGCGGCTGTTGGTCCACTTCGGCGGTCAACGATTGATCAGGCCCTTCGGCCACCACGTCTTTCCCGTCGAGGAACGCCACGTGGAACGTGCCGCTCTCGCTGACGACGAAGGTGCCGGTGAGCTGCCGCTTCTTCTCGACTGCGAGGGGCACGCGCTGCGCGCCCATCAACAACGCGGCGGCGTCGACGTCGCGGTCTGCGCGCGTGCGGAAGGTCACCTCGGTGCCGGTGGGCGCGCTGATGTCACCGGTGGTGGAAGGTAACGTGCGCGGCTCGAGGCCGGTGTGCGGCGGGTACTTGAAGGTCAGCTCGACGTCGCCGGTGATGGGCTGACGACGCACCACTTCGTCGGCGTCAGCGGGCGTCAGCGCGTTGGCGAGCCCGGCGCGCAGCGCGCCGCCCTTCCACACCAGCAGCGCCATCGCCGCAAACACCGTGACCACCAGGGCCATCGCCGCGCGCTTCGTGGGCGTGGGGTCGATGAGCGTTGAGACCGACACCTTCGCGGCGCGGGCGTCGACGTCGCGCAGGAACGCGCGCGCCAGCTCGGGCGAGAAGTCGTCGCGGTGACCGAGCGCCTTCGACAGCTCGACGGCCGCGAGGAGGTCGAGGTTCAGGTTCGGCGCGAGCGTGGCCAGCATGCGCGCGGTGCGCTCGTCGTCACCGAAGCGGCGGCGCGGCAAGACGACGCCAAAGACGACGAGCAGCGCGATGGAAGCCAGGGCGCCGACGACGATGAGCGCGACCGCCGCGCGCGGCGCGACGAGCCCGAGCGCTGCACCGCCGAGCAACGCGACGACGGCGACGATGACGGCGAACAACGCGCCCTGGGTGAGGAGCGCGCGGGCCTGCGCGGCGCGCACGTCACGCAGCAGACGAAGCGAGCGCGGTGCACCCGGCGTCGCAGGCGCGGGCGGCGAAGACGGCTCAGGAGGCGGTGTGGACGGCTCGTACATCGGCGGTGGACCTTACCTACCAGTCAGCCGTTGAACCCGGGTGAATGCCTGACTGTTCCAGCCGGAGGGCTGGGTCGGGTCACTTCCGCTTCTTCGGGGTGCGGTAGTGCTTGGTCAGCGAACCGTCGGGGTTGTGAATGCCCGCGTCGACGCTCGTCTGAAAAATCTCCTGCGCCGACATCTTCGACAACCGCTTCATGAGGCGTGCGTGCGCGTCGGCGCCCGGCGCTGGTGGCAGCCGTCGCAACACCTCTTTCTCGATGGCATTCGACCGGCGCGTCATGAATCCATCCTCGGGCGAAAGACGCCGATGACGCAACCCGGAGAGCGGACGGCGATCTGCACGTGCGACTTCGACATGATCCGCGAATCAGGGAAGGCAGCGTCGCCCTCGACGAAGCCGCAGCGCACGGAGTCGTAGCGAACGCCCTGCGGCCCGCTCGAGACCACGTCGAGGTACCAGTTGATGACCGCGCAATCGAGGCGACGCAGCAGTCGATCTGCCGTCGCTCCTTGATTCTCCGGAAGCGCAGCGCCCACCGCCTTCATGCTCGCGAGCCACGGGCCGTGCGCGCTTGCCAGCGCCGACGTGAAGCGCGTGTCCATCAAGTCGAAGCACGTGCCCAGCTGCAGCAACGCCCCAACCACGGCCGGGGTCTTCACCTTGCCGCGGCGCTTCTGGTCGTGCGCGAACTGCAGCGCACGGTCGAGCCCATACTCCCAGAAATAGACGCCACGCCCGAGCCAGTCGAAGTCGTTCTGACTCGGCTTGAACTCACCGCCCCCAAGCAGCCGCTCGGCGGTCTCGACGTCGCACCCGTGATACCCCACCACCAACCTGTCGTAGTTCATCCACCCTCACCCGCTGATCAACCGCGGGCCTGAGGTACCACGCAGCACTGACATGTCGGCCGCTCACACCTTCACGAGGTCGAGCGCCGGCAACGGTCCATCGGGGAACTGCGTGAGCAACGCCGCGCCCGCGAGCGGCCCGAGGTCCACCGGCGCCAACCCGAACGAGCTCGCCAGCTGCGCCACCGTGTTCCTCGCGTCAGCGTCATCACCTGACAAGAACAACACGCGCCGTCCCGTCTCTGGCTGCGTCAACAACTGCGTCGGAGCCAGCGTGTTGAACGCCTTCACCAACCGCGCGTCGGGCACCAGCGCCGCCACCACTTCACTCGACGCGCGGCCTCCGAGGTTGGCGGGTCTGAAGCCCGGCAGCACCGGGTTGGTCGCGTCGACCAGCACGCGCCCGTCAAAGCGGACGTCCTTCACCGCGGCTTCGATGGCGTTCCACGGCACGGCGAGCACCACCACGTCGGCCTGCGCCGCGTCTGTCACCGTGCCGGCCTTCGCGCCGGCGCCCACGGCGCGCACCACCGCCGCCAACGACGCGCCGCCGCGGCGACTGCTCATGACGACCTCGTGCCCTGCTCGGCTCCCCAACGTCGCGACCGCCTGACCGATGTTTCCACTGCCGATGATGCCGACCTTCATGACCGCCTCCGTTCGATGGACACCACCAACATGCGCACGAAGGCCTGTTCCCGGTAGCCGCAGCGCCGTCGAGACAGTTTCAACCGACGGTTGAACCCGCCACACTGCGGCCAATGGAGACGCTCTCTGCCGTGGAAGCCTTCGTCCGCAGCGCCGAAGCCGGAAGTTTCTCGGCGGCCGCGCGCAAGCTGTCGCTCACCCCCGCCGCCGTCAGCAAGAGCGTCGCGAAGCTCGAAGACTCGCTCGGCGCGCGGCTGTTCCAGCGCACCACGCGGCGGCTGTCGCTCACCGAAGCGGGAGAGCACCTCTACGGCGACGCGTCACGTGGCCTCACCACCCTGCAAGACGCGCTCGCGCGCGTGTCCGGCGAGCGCCTCGAGCCCACCGGCACGCTCAAGGTCAGCCTCGCGCCGTCGTTCGGTCGTGTGTACGTGCAGCCCGTCTTGCCCGCGTACCTGCGCGCGTGCCCGAAGGTGACCGTCGACTGGCACTTCGAGAACCGGCAGGTCGACCTCGTCGGTGAGAACTTCGACGTGGGCATCGGCGCGGGCGTCGAGCTCGGCGCCGGCATCGTCGCGAAGGAGCTCGCGCGCGTACACATCGTCGCGGTCGCGTCGAAGGCGTACCTCAAGGCGAACGGCGCGCCGAAGACGCCCAGCGAGCTCAAGGACCACCAGGGCGTGTGCTTCCGCTCGGCGCGCACCGGCAAGCTGCGGCTGTGGCCGCTGCGCAACGCGGCGGGGAAAGAGCACGTCGACGACCTGCAGCAGCGCGTGGTCTTCAACGAGATTGAAGCGATGTCAGCGGCGGTGCAGGCGGGGCTCGGCATCGCGCTGCTGCCGGTGACGCAGGTCTTGAGCGAGCTCGAGAACGGGCGGCTGGTGCGCGTGTTGCCCGACTGGTGGGCCGACGGTGGGCCGCTGCTGCTCTACTTCAGCAGCCAGCGGCAGCTGCCCACCAAGACGCGCAAGTTCATCGACGCCGTCACCGCACACTTCAAGGAAGAGAAGCTGGCGCAGCGGTTCCGCGCCGACCGGTAGTCACTCGGCAATGTGCGCGGCGATGACGCTGGGCTGCGCCTGCGGCGTCACGCTGCCCTTGTTCATGTGCGGACAGTTGGCGGCCTTGCCGGCGCTCATCGCGGCCAGCGCCGACGCCTCGGTGCCTTGACCCGACGCGGCGCGCACGCCGGCGCTCGAGAGCCCAGACGCGGTGGCGGGCCCGTGCAGCGCGCGCGCGGCGAACTGCGCGTCGACCTTCTTCCCGATGGACGACGTCAGCTTCGCGAGCTCCAGCGTTGAGGCCTTGTCCACCAGGTGCGTGGGGATCTGCTTGTCCTGGTACAGCATGCGGAGGTCTTCCACCGCGATGCCCACCTTGCCGTCCGGCCCCTTGGTGCCGAACGCCGAGAGAGCGAGGCCGAACTCCACCTTCGAGATGCCGGCGCCGTCGACCGCGACCTTCTCGCCCAGGAGCAGGTCTCGCTTCGTGTTGGCCACGATGGCGTTGGCGAAGGCGGTCTCGGTCATGCGGCCGTTCTCGGCGTGCGACACGAGCGCCTGGAACTTCGCCTCGTCGAAGCGACCACCCGTGAGGATGGCCGAGTCGGACGCGTGCTTGAGACGGCCTGAGCGCAGCTCGAGCGCGTTGAACTCACGGTTGGTGAGGTTGTGCAGCGTCGTCGGGTTCGCGACCGTGGCGGCGGCGAGGGCCGCGGCGCGCAAGTCGGCGGTCGCGCCCAGCTCCTTCTTCAGCGCGGCGCTCAGGTCCGAGTACTTCACGGTGCCGTCGGCGGCCATCTTCAGCTTCCCGCTGCCCACGAGCGCGTTCAGCACGGGGCACACGATGTCCATGTCCTTCGGGTTCATCGGCGTGCCGAGCGCTGCTGCGGCGGGCGCGGGCGACGCGGCGGTTGTCGGCTTGCGCGGCGTCGCACCGGCGGCCCACCCGGCCTGACCAGTCGTCTCCGTGGGCTTCGCCGCGGTCGGCGAGTCCGCGCGCGGCGTGGTGACGACGGGCTTCGTCGACGCAGGGCCAATGCGGTTGCTCATGACGCCACCTGGAGCGACGAGATGGACGCCAGCAGCGCGTGGGCGCCGGCTTGATCAAGCCCCGTGGCCGACGCGGTCACCGTCAACGTGCAGAGCCGGTCGCCCGAGAGCCGCAGCGCGAAGTACTGGCGAAACGCGCCGGTGCCGGTCTGCAGCGAGAACGCCAGCAACATGCCGGTGCCGCCGTCGTCGAAGGTGAACTCTGCCTTCGACATGTCCTTGAGGCCGCTGCCGAGCGACGTCGAGAGCTCCATCACCGTCTCGGCGGTGAGCTCTTCCAACGTGGCGCCGAGGCGCGCCTTCTTCGACTGCGCGATGAACGACGCCGACAGGCCGCCCGACACCGGCGCGCGCCACGACGACATCGCTTCGTCCATCCGGTAGCCCGGCGGAGGTTCGACCCGGAAGCCATTGAGCTCGTGCATTGGTGGATGGGGGCGCCGTTCCCGCTTACGCGGTGCGGTCTCCCCCACCTCC
>CAYWON010000171.1:0-14273 GCA_964459885.1 uncultured Archangium sp. | reverse complement strand
TCGAGCGAGCCGCGCGTCACCGGCAGCCACGTGTGCCCCGCGGCGTTGGCCTCGGCGAGGTTCTCTTCGAGCGAGAGCTCGAGATCGAGCGCCTTGATCTGCGAGCGCGGCACCAACACCTGACGCGCCGTCTTCTCGAACATGCCGAGCGCGCGCTCGAGCAACTCCGCCTGCTGTTTCGCCAGCCCGCCTGCTTCGGCCGAGGTGCTGAACACCATGCGCAGCTCGTCTTGCGACAGCACTTCACCGTGCTCTGACTGCGCGCCGTCGAGGCCGAGCAGCTTGAGCACCAGCTTGGTGCCGCCGTTGAGCAAAGCGATGACGGGCCACGCGATGAAATAGAAGGCGCGCATCGGCCACGCGAGCAGCAGCGACGTGCGCTGCGACTGCGCGATGGCGATCGTCTTGGGCACCTGCTCGCCGACGACGATGTGCAGGAACGTGATGATGATGAACGAGATGACGACGCCGATGGTCTTGGCGATGGCTTCGCTGCCGTCGGGCGCGACCTTCATGACCAACGGCTCGACCAGATGAGAGAACGCCGGCTCGCCGACCCAACCGAGCGCGAGCGACGCCAGCGTGATGCCGACCTGCGAGGCCGAGAGCCACACGTCGAGGTTCTGCCGCATGGACAGCGCCAGCGACGCGCCGGGCTTGCCCTCTTCGACCATCGCCTCGAGCTGCGTCGGCCGCACCTTGACCAGCGCGAACTCGATCGCCACGAAGAACGCGTTGGCGAACACCAGCGCCAGCGCACCGACCAGCGCCCAGATCTGCATCAGCGCAGCGCCTCGAAGTCGTTGTCGCCAGCGAGCGTCTCGAACATCGGGTCAGCGCGGAGCCAGCCCAGCACCTTGGTGCGATCGAGGCCCAGCGCCGTCTTGAGGTGATCGATCGCCTCGGCCTTGCGCGCCCACTGCGCGTAGAGCGCGGCGAGGTTGTAGAGCAGCAGCAGGTCGTCGCCCTTCAGCTCACGCGCGGTCTCGTAGGCCTTCTCGGCCTCGGCGTAGAAGCCCTTCTGCGCGTAGCAGATGCCCAGATCGAGCCACGCCTCGAAGTTCGCGGGCTCGAGGCGCGTCACTTCTTTGAGCTGCACGATGGCCTGGCGGTAGTCGCCCTCTTCCATCTGCAGGCTGGCGAGCTCGTGACGGGGGAGCGCGTCTTGCGGGTCTTGCTCGACGGCCGTCTTCAGCGAAGCGACGGCGTCGGTCATGTTGCCGAGGTCCGCGTACGCGAGGCCGAGGTTCAAGTGCGCGTCGGGGTAGTCCGACTCCAGCTCAATCGTCAGCTGGAACTCCGACACCGCGAAGTCGAGCCCGTGCGCCGCGAGGAAGCTGGCGAGGTTGTAGTGACCTGTCGGGTTCTCGGGGTCGAGCTGCAACGACTTCATGTGCGCGTCGAGCGCGTCGCGGTACTGCTTCTTCTCCGCGTAGACGGTCGCGAGGTTGTCCCACGCGTGCGACGAGTTGGGGTCCAGCTCGATCGCCTTCTTGAATTCCTTCAGGGCCTCATCGAGCCACCCGCGATCGGCCAACTCAATACCGCGCGAGTTGTGCTCGTCGGAGGAAGCGATGGAGTCCTTCTCACGAGGCATGCACACTGCCCTACCAGATGATTGCTCTTGTCGCGCTGCTCTTGTCGGCGGCTCCACCGCCGGAAATCTCGGTACTTGTCTCGGGCGACGTGACGCTCGGCTACCACTACGAGGAGTACGTCACCGAGAAATCGAAGGACCTCGGCTGGGGCTTCGAGAAGGTGGGCGCGCTGACGAAGAAGGCGGACCTCTTCGTGGTGAACCTCGAGTGTCCGTTCACGGATCGCGGCGAGAAGATCCCCAAGAACTTCAACTTCCGCGCGAAGCCGGAGCTGGTGAACGCGCTCATCGCCGGCGGCGTCGACGTGGCCTCGCTCGCGAACAACCACATGCTCGACTACGGGCCTGAAGGGCTGTTCGACACCATCAACGCGTTGGACACGAACCAGATCGTCCACTTCGGCGCGGGGCGGACGCTGGCGGAAGCGCGCAAGCCCGCGGTGGTGGAGGTGAAGGGCGTGAAGATCGCGTTCCTCGGGTACTTCTTTCTCGGCGATCGCAACATCGAGCCGCCGCAGGTGATCGCCACCGACGATCAACCCGGCGTGGCGGGTCACTTCAGCTCAGTCGACGAGATGAAGAAGCTCATCGACGCCGACGTGCGCGCCGCGAAGCAACAGGTCGATCACGTCATTCCCTTCTTTCACTGGGGCCGCGAGGGCAAGGGCACGCCCGAGCCGTACCAGACGGAGCTGGCGCACTTCGCGATCGACGCGGGTGCCTCGGCCGTGCTGGGCAGCCACCCGCACGTGCTGCAAGGCATCGAGGTCTACAAAGGCGCGCCGGTCGTCTACTCGCTGGGCAACTTCGTCTTTGGCGGCAACTGGGACCCACGCGACAAGAAGACGGCGCTCATCGAGCTGAAGCTGACCAAGACATCGGTGAAGGCGGTGAAGGTGATCCCCGCGTTCAGCGACGCGTTCCCTGAAGTGCCGGTGCAGCCGTACCTCGCGGAAGGCGAGAAGGCCGACGAGGTGCTGTGGCACCTCGCGAAGTTGTCGAAGGGGTTCAAGGCGACCATTCCGCAACTGAAGAACGCGAAGGCGCCCGACGCGGGCACACCGTGATTCAGAATCGGCGGCGCTTCCACGCGACGGCGTCGCCCTGGAGATCGGCCGCCGCGAGCGCCTGAGCGCCATTTGAAACCAGCACCTCGTTGGTGAAGCGCAGCACATGGTCGCGCTCACACGCGGCGAGGCAGGCTTCGAGCGGCTGACGGAACAACACCGGGTTGGCGCGCCCCTTCGTCGGGCGAAAGTCGGCCGTCCAGTCGACGCCGTCGTGCGACAGGAGCGAGTAGCTGCCGCCCTTCACGACCGCGCTGCGCAGGCGCGGGCCGCCCTGCTTCCACACCAGCTTCGGTGGGCCGGCCAACGCGTTCTTCTTCTTCTTCGGGGCGGACTTCGCGCGCACAGCGGTGCGCGGCTTGCGGGTGGTGGCGGTCTTCCGGGCGGGCTTCTTCGGCGTCGAGGCGCGAGGCATCGCGCGACCGTAGAGGCCGCCGCGCAGCCTCGCCAGAAACCGGGTTCGCGCCCATAAACACCCGGAATCAGGTTCAAACACGTCAACCCCCGTTACAAAGCCACGGGGGGAAGGCACCGCGCCACGCGGGTGCGTGCGCGCGCCACGGGGGCTCGTCACCGCGCCAGACGGCGAAGCACCCGAGCCCCCCTCTGTCGAAGCAAAACCAGAGGGGACAGCCGCCGTGCCAGGGGTGATCACTTCTTGGTCGCGAGGATCAGCGTCGCCACCACGCGGCCATCAAGCGTCGCCAGCACATCGAACGCGGGCCGCGAGGCGCTCCATCGCGCTGTCTGCTTCGCGACGGCCGCGCGCTCTTCGGCGGTCGTCGCCTTCTTCGCGCCGGCTGCGCTGCCGCGCGCCACGATCTTCCCCGTGAGCGCTTCCGCGTCGGTCTTCAACGCCTCGAGCCGAGGCCTCGTCACGCCGCGGTCGGCCAACTTCGCCGCGACGCGCGTGAAGGCGAGCAGTGAAGCGGCATCCCGCGCGATCTCCGCGCGGATGACCTCCTGTGAACGAACGCGCGCCTCCTTCTTCGCGGTCTTGCCGTCGCCGAGCTCGAGCACCTGAAACCCCGTCGTGGCCTCCGACTTGATGATGTCAGTGAGGCGCCTGACGCCGTCGGCGTCACCGTCCTCCTCGAGCTCGCCGCGCAGCGAGCGCACCGCCACCATCACGCCCGCATACTCGCGCTTGAGGTTGAAGAGCGCCGCCTGGACATCAGCGGTGAGCAGGCCCTTCTCTGTCTTCGCAGCGCCCTGCGCGTGGTTGAGCGCCTCGGCCGCCAGCCCGTGCCGCTGAATCGACTCGAGGTCCGACCGACTGCCGCCGAGCTTCACGTACTTCTCCAACAGATCTGGCGCCCCCAGGATCTGCGCCGCCACCGCAGTACGCGCTGCCACCACAGGACCAAACGCCGACACACCACGAGCCATATTCAGTTCTCCGGTTGGGTTGGACTGCGGCCCGGGAGGTTCGAAGAGTCGATCGCAGGCTTTCAAGACCCTCCTCACAGAATTTCGATGCGGCGTCCGAGGCGCCCCGACCACGTTGCGGCGGGCTTCGTGACCATCGACCTGTCAGTGGGCACAATGTAGTGGGCACCTGCCATGGCGACCGCTGAGCAACTCAAAGCGCTGATTCGGAGCCATTCCGAAGGGGACGACGACAGGTTCCTGTCGATCGCGATGCAGGTTGCTGCCCACGCGGCGAGGACCGGTCACACGAAGCTGGCAGAGGACCTTCGCAAGTTGGTCGACGCGGCTCAGACTCGTGCGGCGGGTGGCGCGCGTCCAAGCAAAGCGACGCCCGTCGTTCAACCCCGAGGAGAACTCGCGGGACTTCTCTCGGTTGCGTACCCGCGCCATCGCCTCGACGAGATGGCCCTGGCACCCGGCATTCGCTCGAAGCTGGACCGGGTTCTACGGGAACAGCGCGCTCGTGACCAACTCCAGGCCCACGCGCTTTCCCCACAGCGGAAGCTGCTGCTCGTGGGCCCACCCGGAACAGGGAAGACGCTCACCGCCTACGCGCTTGCTGGAGAGCTTGGTCTGCCGCTGTTCACCATCCAACTCCACGCGCTGATTACGAAGTTCATGGGGGAGACTGCCGCGAAGTTGAGCCTTGTTTTCGAGGCAGCAAGAAGGACCCGCGGCGTGTACCTCTTTGACGAGTTCGACGCGCTGGGCGGCGACCGCGCGTCGTCTCAGGACGTCGGCGAGATGAGGCGCGTGTTGAACACGTTCCTGCTTCTCTTTGACCAGGATGACTCGCAGAGCCTCCTCGTCGCCGCGACGAACCATCGGTCGATGCTGGACCACGCGCTCTTCCGTCGCTTCGACACGCTCATCGAGTACGCACTGCCTCGCCCTGAAGACGTCGTGAAGATCATGCAGTCACGACTGGCGACGCTTGGAACCACCGACGTCGATTGGACGGCGCTGCCGGCGGCGGCGGAAGGGCTCTCCCACGCGGAGATCGCGCAGGCGTGCGACTTCGCCGCCAAGGACGCCATCCTCGATGGGCGCGCCGACGTCGATACCGACCGGCTGCTCCACGCGCTCCAGGAGCGCCGAGCCGCCCGCCGATGAAGTAATTTGTCGGAGTGGCGTCGCCCCGGAACCGGAAGCACCTCGTCGTCGCGATCCCTCCGAAGTCCGTGCCGTATGGGCCGCGCGACAAGCCTGTTCCGCGCCAGCAGATTCCAATCCCCGATCGCGCGAAGCACGGCGCGAGCCTGAAAGCAGCGCTTCGCACGGCGGTGCAGGTCGCGGCGGCGCAACGCCAACAAGCCCCTGACGCGTTGACGAACCGAGCAACCACGCCAGGCATCTACGTTCAGTTCGAGTCAGTTCCGGGCGTGGCGCTGACGGTTGAATCGTTGGAGTCCCGCCGGGGGAAGGCGCACGTGGAGGTCGTCGCCTTCACGGAAGAAGTCCGTCAGATCGACGGCACCGAGCAACGAGTCCAGAAAGCGACAGTCTTCGTGCCGGACGGCAAGGTGAAGGCGTTCATCGAGAAGTTCGACAGGTACGAGAAGACGCCGACCAGCGATGAGCCCGCAGGCACGAAGAAGGTCCAGCGGCACCATGATGTGTTCGATCGCGTTGCGGCGCTGCGGTTGGCGACGCTTCGGGCGCTCTGGACCGATGACCCCAGCCTGTTCCCCGACGACGACCAGAGCATCTGGTGGGAAGTGTGGCTGCGACGTGCGCCCGACCGCGGTGAAACCCAACGTTTCAGGGCCTTCGCGGAAGAGGCCGGCATTACCGTCAACGAGCGATCGCTCACGTTCGACGATCGCACCATCGTGCTGGCGAAGGCGTCGCCGCGCGGGCTGAGCGCCTCGCTCCACGTTCTCGATTCGCTGGCCGAACTCCGTCTCGCCAGATCACTGTCACCCGGAATCGAGCGCCTCTCGAACACCGAGCAGCGTGAGTACGTGAACGACGTGCTCGAGCGCGTGCAGCGCGCAGAGGGAGATCGGCCGGCGGTGTGTGTTCTCGACACCGGCGTGAATCGCGGTCACCCGCTCCTCTCGTCAGACCTCGCTCCTGACGACCTGCACAGCGTCAAAACAGACTGGGGTGCCGCCGATCACGGCGGGCACGGGACCGGAATGGCGGGACTCGCCCTGCTGGGTGACTTGACGCCGCTCCTTCTCGGAAATGAGCCCATCGACGTGCAACACCGTCTCGAGTCGGTGAAGGTGCTCCCGCCGCCGCCCCTCTCGAACGAACCAGAACTGTACGGAGCGCTGACGGCTCATGCAGTCAGTCTTCCCGAACGGCACGCACCACACCGGCGCCGCATCTTCTCGATGGCCATCACGGCACTCGACAAGACCGACCGAGGTCGCCCGACGCTGTGGTCCTCAGCCGTCGACGCGCTCGCAGTTGGCCGGGGCTTCGACCAGGACGCCAGCGGCAACCTGACGTTCCTCGACGAAGGCAATCCCCGCGTGATGGTCATCTGCGCCGGCAACGTGGATCCCGTCGACGTCAATCATCTGGCTCGCAGCGACCTCGAGCCTGTTGAAGACCCCGGGCAGGCGTGGAACGCCATCACCGTCGGCGCGTCGACCAACTTCGCACGGCTCGTAGAGACGGGGTGGCCGGGTGGGCAGGCACTCGCGCCGCCCGGAGAACTCTCTCCGTGGAGCCGCACCTCACTCACCTTCGAGCAAAAGAAGTGGCCGACGAAGCCGGATGTCGTCTTCGAGGGAGGCAACATCGTGCGCACGGCGACGAACTCCGTCGACTTTCCCGCCGGTTCGCTCAACGTCCTGACGACCTCTCACGAGTTGCAGGCGCGCCTGTTCACGCACTCGTCGGGCACCAGCGCCGCCACCGCGCAGGTCGCGCGACTGGCGGCTCGCATCTCGGCGCAGTACCCGGCGCTGTGGCCGGAGTCGATTCGCGGAGTTCTTGTTCACTCCGCAGAATGGACGCCCCAGATGCGCAAGGCGTGGCCGCTCAGGACAAAAACTGAGAGAGGACGCCTTCTGCGCCGCTACGGCTATGGCGTCCCAAGCGAAGAGCGCGCTCTCCGCAGCGCAGGGAACGCGCTCACCTTGATTCACCAGGGAACGCTCGAACCCTTCTCGAGCGGCAAGATGAACGAGATGAACGTCCACACGTTGCCTTGGCCGACGGACGCCCTGGCAGCGCTCGGCGCCGAAGACGTGAAGCTCCGTGTCACGCTCTCCTACTTCATCGAGCCCAACCCGAGCCGTCGCGGACAGCGCTCTCGGTACAGGTATGCATCACACGGCCTGCGCTTCGCGCTCAAGATGCCCACTGAAGGCGATGCGGAATTCCGTCGACGCATCAACAAGAAGGACTCGATTGATGGAGAGAAGCCGGAGTCGGCGAAGGAAATGGCCGAGTGGTGGCTGGGTGAGCAACGAGATCTCGGCTCCCTTCACTCTGACTTCTGGGAGGGGTCCGCAGCGGACCTCGCCGAACGGAACCTTCTCGCCGTCTACCCGGTAAGCGGTTGGTGGAAGGACGTCCCGCAGCGCGATGGAAGCGCCCGCGGAGTTCGCTACTCGCTCATCGTCAGCATCGAGACAGAAGCGGTGGAGACCGACCTGTGGACGCCGGTCGCGGAGAAAATCGGAGTGCTGACCGCGATCTCCACCTGATGGGGCGCAGGCCGCCTGAAGCCGGCCCTCGAAGGCGCGTCTTTGTGCAGCTCGCTACCCGCTTCGCAGGGGACGGGAGTTCTGGCAGGTAGCGGGCATGATCGCTCTCGGTTCTGTCGCCGCGAAGTTCATCACCCACGAGGTCACCAACCAGTCCACCCCGCTCGTCTACGACGCGTGGTCGACCGACCTGCCGCTGCGTGAAGCGGTCGCGCGTGAAGGTGGCGGCTGGCACGAAGAGAAGCTCAAGGAATACGGCATGCGCGTCGGCGGTGAGCTGATGGCCGCGGGCATCCTCGCCAACGAGAACAAGCCGAAATTCCGCCCCTTCGATCGCTTCGGCAACCGGCTCGACGAAGTGGAGTTCCACCCGAGCTACCACCAGCTGATGGGCGCGGCGATCGACGTGGGCGCGACGCACCTCGGCTGGTCGAAGGCGTCGACGAAGGGCTCGCACGTCGCGCGCATGGCGCTCTCGTACCTGCACAACCAGGCCGATCAGGGCACGAGCTGCCCGCTGACGATGACGTACGCCGCCGTGCCCGCCATCAAGCACTCTCCGGAGCTCGCCAAGGTGTGGCTGCCGAAGGTGACGTCGAACGTCTACGACTCGCGCTTCGTGCCGGCTGATCAGAAGCGCGGCGTCACGTTCGGCATGGGCATGACCGAGAAGCAAGGCGGCTCCGACGTGCGCAGCAACACGACGAAGGCGTACGCGAACGGCGACTCGTACGAGCTGGTCGGCCACAAGTGGTTCTTCTCGGCGCCGATGTGCGACGCGTTCCTCGTGCTGGCGCAGGCCGAGAAGGGCATCACCTGCTTCCTGCTGCCGCGCTGGCGCCCCGACGGTTCGCGCAACGCGATCCGCATTCAGCGTCTCAAGGACAAGCTGGGCGACTGGTCGAACGCCAGCAGCGAGGTCGAGTTCCAGGGCGCGCAGGTGTGGCGCGTCGGTGAAGAAGGCCGCGGCGTCGCCACGATCCTCGAGATGGTGGCGCTGACCCGCCAGGACTGCATGATCGGCAGCGCGTCATTGATGCGTCAGGCCCTAGTGCAGGCGATCCACCACACGCGGCACCGCTCGGCGTTCGGCAAGAAGCTCGTCGATCAGCCGCTGATGAAGAACGTGCTCGCCGATCTCGCGCTCGAATCGGAAGCGCACACGGCGTTCACGGCGCGCATCTCCCGGGCGGTCGACGGGTCGACGCGCGGCGATGAAGTCGAAGCTGCGTTCGCGCGCATGGGCACGGCCATCGGCAAGTACTGGGTGTGCAAGCGCGGCGCGGTGTTCGTCAACGAAGCGCAGGAATGCCTCGGCGGTGCGGGCTACGTCGAAGAAGCGTCGCTCGCGCGGCTGTACCGCCAGGCGCCGCTCAACTCGATCTGGGAAGGCAGCGGCAACATCCAGTGCCTCGACGTGCTGCGCGCCGCGACGAAGGAGCCTGCGTCACTGCAGGCGGTCTTCAGCGAGGTGAAACTGGCAGAAGGTCAGAACAAACACCTCGACGCCGAGATGGCGAAGCTGAGCGCTGAGTTCACCGACATGTCGACGGTCGAGGTGCGCGCGCGCGGGCTGGTGGAGCGCATCGCGCTGTGCCTCGAGGCGTCGCTGCTGATTCGCGCGGGGAACTCGGCGGTGAGCGACGCGTTCTGCGAGTCGCGCCTCGGCGGCCAGCACGGGGCGGCGTTCGGCACGCTGGGCGCGAAGACCGACTTCGACGCGATCATCGCGCGGGCGTTCCCGTCATGAGTGCACTGAACGATCAGCCCGAAGGGTTCCGCATCGACGCCTCGTTCGGGCTCGACGAAGAGACCGAAGAGCAACTTCGCGAGCTCGCGTGGGGCATCGTGCTTCGCGGCGTGATCGACCCTGACGAGTTCGTCGACGCCGCGACCGACGACGAGCTGCTCGACGAGGAGACCGCCACCGCCGTGTTCGCTTCGGTCGTCGAAGTTCGGCGGCGACAACAGGCGTCGTTCGGCGAACTGGCCCCCACGTCGCTCTCTGACGCGTTCGCTGAACTGGAGCGCCGCGGTGTCGTCGCGCGTCAGAACTTCAGCTGCTGCGGCAACTGCGCGTCTGGAGAGATCTGGGACGAGCGCCCCGCCGGTCGCCCGTCACGCGGCTACGTGTACTTTCACTCGCAGGACACCGACTCACTGCTCGATTCGAACGAAACCTACATCGGCTACGGCGCCTTCCCTGACGCCTTCATCTCCGAGAGCGAATGGAAGGCGCTCGACCACGCCGGCCGCAGCGCGCGCTACGAGAAAGAGGTGCTGGCGCTGATGAACGAGACGGTGATCCCCGTGCTCGAAGACCACGGCATCGACGTGGTGTGGAACCGCTCGCTGGGAACGCGAATTCTTCTGCGCAACGTCGAGTACTACGCGCCCATCTGAGTTCAGAACGCGGCGAGCTCGAACAGCTTCGCCTCACCCGTGGGCAACTGGCTGACGCCTCCGAGTGACTTCCGCTCGTCTTCAAACCGGCGCACCGCGGTCTCGACCTTCGCGTTGTGCGCGGCGTTGGTGAGCCACCACACGATGCCCGCCGCGAGCGGAATCGCCGCGCCGCCCATCATCATCAGACCCACGACGAACGCGAACGAACCGCCAAACGCCGAGATGAAGAAGATGCCAGCGCCGACGATGAACGTCGTGCCGCTGATCGCCACCGTGAAGACGGGGCCCGCGAGCGAGACCGACTGCAACTTCATCAGCTCGATCTGCGCGGCCAGCACCGCGTCACTGCCACGATCCGCCATCGGAGGCAGCGCGATCGGCGGCGCCGCCAGCTCGTCAGCGCCCAACGTCAGCTTCGAGACCTGCGTCCCCGGGAGCGCGGCCATCGCCGTCGAGCCCGCGAGCATCGTCACCAGCAGCAGCAGCTTCATCGTCTGACCCTCTCTTCAGAACGCAGCGAGGCGAACGCCTTGCGGCACCACCAGACTCACCGGCTGTCTCAAGGCGCGGATCTGCGCGTCGATCGCTTCGTTGTGCGTCAACGCCCCCACCCACCACGCCACCGCGATGCCCACCGGCACCAGCGCCGCCATCAAGAACACGAAGCCCACGATCACCAGCCCACCCGGCACGAACATGCCCGCGATGAACATCGACGCGCCGGTCACCGCCGTCAGCCCGCCCACCACCGTCGTGAACACCGGCCCGGCGAGCGAGAACTTCTGCAGCTCGAGCAGCTCGACCTGCATCTCGACCAGCTTCGGCTTCGAGAGCTGGCTCACGACCCCGGTCTCCGCGGGCCCGAAAAAACGAACGCTGCTGGCGAACGCACTCGGCGTCACCAGCAGCGTCAGAAGAAGGAGCGCTTTCAAGAGCGGCTCAGGCTCAGTACTTGCCCTTGGCCTTGCGGGCGCGCACGCGACGGCGCTTGAGAGCCGCCTTCTTGGTCTTCGCGCGGTTCGAGAGCTTCTTCTTGCTCCGGTTGGACTTGACGGCGGGCATCTGGATTCTCCGTGGTGCTGCGTGTTGTCGGGCGTGCCTACCTGAGTGCGCGCAAAGCGGCAACATCGCGGTTGCGACAGGCACCCTGTGCGCGTACAGCCCGCCCGCCGTGATCGAGAAGCTCGACGAGGTCGAACAACGCTTTGAGCGGCTCACCGCCGAGCTCTCCAGCCCTGCGGTCCTCGCTGACTCCGCCCGGCTGCAGAAGGTGTCCCGCGAGCGCGCGTCGATCGAAAAGCTCGTCGAGACCTACAGGGCCTACAAGCGCCTGCTCGCCGAGCTCAAGGGCAACGAAGAGCTGCTCGAGAGCGGCGACGCCGATTTCAAGGCCATGGCGCGCGAAGAGCTCCCCGCCCTGCGCGAGAAGAAGGCCGCGATGGAAGAGGAGCTGCGCATGCTGCTCCTCCCCAAGGATCCGAACGACGAGAAGAACGTCATCATCGAGATCCGCGCGGCGGCCGGCGGCGACGAAGCGGCGCTCTTCGCTGAAGAGATCATGCAGATGTACCTGCGCTACGCCCAGCGGCGCGGCTGGCAGGCCGACATCGTCGACCTCTCGGGTGGCAACCAGGGCGGCGTGAAAGACGCCACCGTCACCCTCGCCGGCGACGCCGTCTACTCGTCGCTCAAGTGGGAATCAGGCGTACACCGCGTGCAGCGCGTGCCGGCCACCGAGACGCAGGGCCGCATTCACACCTCGACCATCACCGTCGCCGTGATGCCCGAGGCTGAAGAAGCCGACGTCACCATCAACCCCGCCGACATCGAGATGCAGGTGATGCGCTCGACGGGCGCGGGCGGCCAGAGCGTCAACACCACCGACTCCGCGGTGCGCCTCATTCACAAGCCGTCGGGCATCGTCGTGAAGTGCCAGCAGGAAAAGTCGCAGCTCAAGAACCGCGCGATGGCCATGAAGATGCTGCGCGCGCGGCTCTATGAGATCGAGCAGGAGAAGATCCGCAACGAGCGCGACGCCATGCGCAAGGGCCAGGTCGGCAGCGGCGATCGCAGCGAGAAGATCCGCACCTACAACTTCCCGCAGGACCGCATGACCGATCACCGCATCGGCTACACGCGCCACAACCTGCCCGGCGCGATGGTCGGCGACATCGACGACGTGCTGAACGCGCTGCGCACCTTCTTCCGCGCCGAGGCCCTCAAGCAGCAGGAGTCGGGCACGTGAGCGCCGACGTCTGGACGATTCGCCGCGTGCTCGAGTGGACGCGCGGTCACTTCGAGAAACAGCAGGTCGACGAACCACGGCTGACCTCCGAGATCCTCCTGGGCCACGTGCTCAACGTCGCGCGCGTGAAGCTGTACATGGATCTCGATCGGCCTCTCTCCAAGGACGAGCTCTCCACGTACCGCGGGCTGATTCAGCGGCGCCTGGGCGGCGAGCCCACGCAGTACCTCGTCGGCTTCAAGGAGTTCTACGGCCGGCGGTTCTTCGTCGACGCGCGCGTCTTGATCCCCCGCAGCGAGACCGAGCTGCTGGTCGAGGCGGCGCTGCGCGACGTGCCCAAAGAGACGCCGACGCGCGTGTTGGACGTGTGCACCGGCAGTGGCTGCGTGGCCATCAGCATCGCGGCTGAACGGCCACAGGCCAGCGTGTGGGCCGTCGAGCTGATGCCCGGCGCCATGGAGGTCGCGAAGAAGAACGCCGAGGCCCTGCAGGTCGACGGGCGCGTCACGTTCTTCGCCGGAGACCTGCTGGCCCCGTTGCCCGAGGGCGCGAAGTTCGACGTCATCGTGTCGAACCCGCCGTACGTGAAGGCCGGCGACATTCCGACGCTGCAGAAAGAAGTGCGCGCCGAGCCGAAAGAAGCGCTCGACGGCGGCGCCGACGGTCTGCGGTTGATCGACCGACTGATCACCGAGGCGCTGCCGCGGCTCAAGTCAGGCGGGCTCCTTGCAATGGAGATCGGCGAGGACCAGGGAAACGCCGTGAAAGAACTCCTGACGCGGGCCGGTGGCCACGACGTACGCATCGAGAAGGATCTCGCGCGTCACGATCGGCTCGCGCTCGCGCGGGCTCCGTAAAGAAAGAGGTACATCGATGGACTCGATCGTCGTCAAAGGCAACGGGCCGCTGAAAGGCGAGACCTACGCGTCGGGCGCCAAGAACGCCGGCCTGCCCATTCTCGCCAGCTCGCTGCTCGGGCACGGCACGCACACGTTCCGCAACGTGCCCGAGCTGGCCGACATGAAGACCATGCTGCAGGTGCTCGACACCATGGGCTGCAGCTCGGTGCGCCACACCGGCAAGAAGAGCGACGTCGTCGACATCACCGTGCCGAGCAAGGGCGTCACGCCTGAGGCGCCGTACGAGCTGGTGAAGACCATGCGCGCGTCGGTGCTGGTGCTGGGCCCCCTGCTCGCCCGCTACGGCCGCGCGCGCGTGTCGATGCCCGGTGGCTGCGCCATCGGCGCGCGCCCCATCGATCAACACTTGAAGGGCCTGCAGGCGCTCGGCGCCGAGATCGAGCTGACCGAGGGCTACGTCGAAGCGCGCGCCAAGCGCCTGCGCGGCGGCACCGTGGCCTTCGACATGATCACCGTCACCGGCACCGAGAACGTCTTGATGGCGGCCGTGCTGGCGAAGGGCCGCACCACCATCGAGAACGCCGCGCGCGAGCCCGAGATCGAAGAGCTCGCCCGCGTGCTGAACAAGATGGGCGCGAAGATCACCGGCGCCGGCTCGGACATCATCACCGTCGACGGCGTCGACGAGCTGAAGCCCGTCGATCACGCGATCATCCCCGACCGCATCGAGGCCGGCACGCTGCTGGTAGCCGCGGCCATCACCGGCGGTGACGTACTCGTCACCCGCACCGCGCCCGAGCACCTCGAGCCCGTGATCCAGAAGCTGCGCGAGGCCGGCTGCATCGTCACCGTGGAAGGCGACGGCGTGCGCTGCGTGTCGAAGGGCAACCTGCGCGGCGTCGACATCAAGACGCGCGAGCACCCGGGCTTCCCGACCGACATGCAGGCGCAGCTGATGGCGCTGCTGTGCACCGCGAAGGGCACCTCAGTCATCACCGA